>NZ_JABERD010000413.1 GCF_013044505.1 Streptomyces sp. S3(2020)
CCGGGGTGTTCGGGGGGTCGGGGTGTGGGTAAAGGGGCGGGGGGGGGCGGGGGCGTTTTGTGCGGGCCGGGGCCGCCGGCCGGGGGGGTGGTGGGGGCGGGGGGGCATGGTCCGGCGCGGCGGTCCCGCCCGGGGGCGGCGGGGGGGCTGCGGCGCGGTGGGGTGGCTGCGCGGGTCGTCGGTGTGTTGCGGCAGCGGCGGGCCGTGGCTGATCAGGCGGGGCTCGACGCACGGGAGCGGCTGGAGAATCTCGCGGGTGCGCTCGCGGTCGTTCCCGGTGGTGGGCGATTGCTTCTCGGAGGTCGGGTCGTGCTCGTCGACGACCTGATGACCACGGGTGCGTCCCTGACGGAGGCGGCGCGTGCCGTGCGGGAGGCGACGGCCGCGGAGGCGGTGGCGCGGGGGCGTGGCGGTGGCTCGGTCGCGTACGGCTCTGCCGTAACGGCCGTGTACGGCGCGGCTGCTCGGGAAGGCAGAGGGGGACGGAGGAACCGATCGGCGGAGGCGGACATGGGCGATGGGCCCGGAATGGTGCGGACCTACTGCGCCGGTGACATCATCTGCGCGGCTGTGGTCGCAGCGGCGCCAGGTTCTTTCGAAATAAACCGGAACTGACTGCGAACTTGCATCGTTGCAGGTAATGAGAGGGCCAATTCACCTGAACGGAGGTACGCCGCGGTAGAGGGTGACGACATCCGTCCGGGCGAGATATGTTCGGTTGTGAGGAAAGGCGCAGGCCACACCTCTCATATCCGATTGCCGTGCCGCGGGTTTTTCACAATCACCCGCCCCGGTGGAGTGGAGATCTTGTCCACGGGGGAGGAGGTGGAAGTCACCGAGTCCGAGGTTCCGGGGCTCACCGGGACCTGGTGCAAAAGGGAGATGCTCCGCCAGTGGCGCGGAGTGATCCGGGAACGGAGTTCTGCGTGGACATCGTCGTCAAGGGCCGCAAGACCGAGGTGCCCGAGCGGTTCCGCAAGCACGTGGCCGAGAAGCTGAAGCTGGAGAAGATCCAGAAGCTCGACGGCAAGGTGATCAGCCTCGACGTCGAGGTGTCCAAGGAGCCGAACCCCCGACAGGCCGACCGCTGTGACCGAGTGGAGATCACGCTCCGCTCCCGCGGTCCGGTGATCCGGGCGGAGGCGGCAGCAAGCGATCCGTACGCGGCACTCGACCTGGCGGCGGAAAAGCTCGACGCCCGACTGCGCAAGCAGCACGACAAGCGTTACTCCCGTCGCGGCTCACGCCGGCTCACGGCGGCCGAGGTCCCCGACCACGTCCCTGGCGCCGCGACGCTCAACGGGAACGGCCACCCGGTCCACGAGCAGGAGCCGGACGGCGTACCCACCAAGAAGATCGGCTCGCTGGAAGTGAAGGGCGAAGGCCCCCTCATCGTCCGCGAGAAGACCCACGTCGCCTCCCCGATGACCCTTGACCAGGCTCTTTACGAGATGGAGCTGGTCGGGCACGACTTCTACCTGTTCGTCGACTCCGAGACCAAGGAACCGAGTGTCGTCTACCGGCGGCACGCCTACGACTACGGCGTCATCCACCTCAGCACGGACCCGATGGTCGCCCAGGCGCAGCCTCCCGCGGCCGGTGGCACGCTGGGTGGCTGACGCACCCGGCTGACGGCTGAGCGGTGCCCCTGGAGCGCGTATGCGACCCCAGGGGCACCGGTGTGCGACCACTTCGTGCCCGGCTCTGTCACCGCGGTGTCGTCCGGGCATGAAATCATGGCCGCATCGGCCCAACCGGTGGGCCGTTGCCTTGGGTTGGCGATGGCACATGACCAGCCACAGCCTTCAGGGGGAGGAACGATGGCGGACAGCTTCGGACCGATGCATGACGGGGATGCCGGCGACGGCGTCGTCGGCATGGGATCGGACGCGGGCTCACCACGCAAGGAGCCCATCCGAGTCCTGGTCGTCGACGACCATGCCCTCTTCCGTCGGGGACTCGAGATCGTGCTCGCGGCCGAGGAGGACATCCAGGTCGTGGGCGAGGCGGGCGACGGCGCCGAGGCCGTGGACAAGGCCGCCGATCTGCTGCCCGACATCGTCCTGATGGACGTACGGATGCCCAAGCGGGGCGGTATCGAGGCATGCACCTCCATCAAGGAGGTGGCACCCAGCGCCAAGATCATCATGCTGACGATCAGCGATGAGGAAGCCGACCTCTACGAGGCGATCAAGGCGGGCGCGACCGGATATCTCCTCAAGGAGATCTCCACGGACGAGGTCGCCACCGCCATTCGCGCGGTGGCCGACGGGCAGTCGCAGATCAGCCCGTCCATGGCGTCGAAACTGCTCACCGAGTTCAAGTCGATGATCCAGCGGACGGACGAACGCCGGCTTGTGCCCGCGCCGCGGCTGACGGACCGGGAGCTGGAGGTTCTCAAACTCGTCGCCACCGGTATGAACAACCGCGATATCGCCAAGGAGTTGTTCATCTCCGAGAACACCGTGAAGAACCATGTGCGCAACATCCTGGAGAAGCTGCAGCTGCACTCCAGGATGGAGGCCGTGGTCTACGCGATGCGGGAGAAGATCCTAGAGATCCGCTAGTGCCTTGACGAGAGGCTCGCGGAGTTCCGGGGCGTCCACTCTTTCCACGCGCACGTCCGTGCAGTCCACCCAGCTCGCCGCCTCGACCAGTGCCTGGGCCACCGCCGGGACCGCCTTCGGGCCGTCCAGGGCGACCTGCCGGGCGACGAGGGTGCGGCCCTCGCGTGCCGGGTCCACGCGCCCCACGAGACGGCCACCGGCCAGGACCGGCATCGCGAAGTAGCCGTACACCCGCTTCGGCTTGGGGACGTAGGCCTCCAGGCGGTGCGTGAAGCCGAAGATCCGCTCCGTACGCGCGCGTTCCCAGATCAGGGAGTCGAAGGGCGACAGGAGGGTCGTACGGTGGCGGCCGCGCGGGGGTGTCGCCAGGGCCGCGGGATCTGCCCACGCCGGCTTGCCCCAGCCCTCGACCGTGACCGGGACCAGACCCGAGTCGTCGATCACCGCGTCGACCTGTTCGCCCTTGAGACGGTGGTAGTCGGCGATGTCCGCGCGGGTGCCGACGCCGAGGGACTGGCCGGCGAGGCGGACGAGGGTGCGCAGGCACTCGGTGTCGTCCAGGTCGTCGTGCAGCAGGGGCTCCGGAACGGCGCGTTCTGCCAGGTCGTACACGCGCTTCCAGCCGCGGCGCTCCACACAGACCACCTCGCCGTACATGAGCGCGCGCTCCACGGCGACCTTGGTGCCGGACCAGTCCCACCACTCGCTGGTCTTCTTCGCGCCGCCCAACTCCGTGGCGGTGAGGGGGCCTTCGGAGCGGAGTTGCTTGATGACCTGGTCGTAGGTGCCGTCCGGGAGGCTGTGGTTCCAGTGGGGGCGGCTGCGGTAAGCGCGGCGGCGGAAGGCGAAGTGGGGCCATTCCTCGATGGGGAGGATGCACGCCGCGTGGGACCAGTACTCGAAGGCGTGGGTGTCGGTCCAGTAGGCGTCCTCGACCGTTTTGCGGCCTACGGCTCCCAGGCGGGCGTACGGGATGAGTTCGTGGGAGCGGGCCAGGACCGAGATGGTGTCGAGTTGGACCGCGCCTAGGTGGCGGAGGGTGCCGCGGACGCCGGCCTTGCGGTTGGGGGTGCCGAGGAAGCCCTGGGCGTGGAGGGCGATGCGGCGGGCCTCGTCTGCGGAGAGCGCTGCGGTGGGGCGCGGGGTCGTCATGCCTCCGCACGATAGGAGGTGGGACTGACAGTGGGGGGTGAGCTGCGGGTTCTTCGGGGGTGCGCTGTGTCGGGGGTGCCGTCGGGG
>NZ_JABERD010000414.1 GCF_013044505.1 Streptomyces sp. S3(2020)
CCCCGGGTCAGCGTCGTCTTGCCCGCCCCGAGTTCCCCGCTGAGCATCACGAGATCCCCGGCGCGCAGCAGTTTGGCCAGCTTCAGGCCCAGCTCACGCATCTGCTCGGGGGAGGTGACGGTCAGCTCGGTCTCAACCGGGCTGTGCGGTGCTGCTGGTGCTTCCATAGCCACCCACGGTAGCCCCTGCCGGCACGGCACCCGCGCGGGTGAGGAGGTCGGCGATGCGGTCGGTGACCACTTCCGGGTGTTCCAGCATCACGAGGTGCCCGGCGTCCGGCACGAGCACCAGTTCGGCGTCCGGCAGCAGCCCGGCGATGGCCTCGCTGTGCTCGCTGGGCGTGACGAGGTCCCCGATCCCGGCCAGCACGAGCACCGGGAGATCCGCGAAGTGGCCGAGCGCCTCGGTCTTGTCGTGTTCGGTGAACGCCGGATAGAACTCGGCGACCACGTCGATCGGCGTGCTCTCGATCAGCCGCTCGGCGAACCGGGCGACGGCCGGGTCGACGTCCCGGCTCGCGAACGAGTACCGCTTGATGATCCCGGCGAACAGGTCGGCGGTGGCCTGCCGCCCCTTCTCCACCAGCTCGGCCCGCTGCCCCAGCGCCTTCAGCACCCCGGGCAGGATCCGCCGTACGGCGTTCACTCCCGCGACGGGCAGCCCGAAGTTGACCTCGCCGAGCCGCCCCGACGACGTGCCGACGAGGGCGACGGCGACCACCCGCTCACGGATCAGCTCGGGAAACCCGTCGGCGAGCGCCATGACGGTCATCCCGCCCATGGAGTGTCCCACGAGCACGATCGGCCCCTCGGGCACGGCGGCGTCGATGACGGCCTTCAGATCGCGCCCCAACTGGTCGATGCTGACCGGCACATCGTCCTGCACCTGCTGCACTCCGCGCCCGGACCGGCCGTGGCTGCGCTGGTCCCAGTGGACGGTCCGCACGACCCCGCGCAGCGCGGCCCGCTGGAAGTGCCAGGAGTCCTGGCTGAGGCAGTAGCCGTGGCTGAAGACGACGGTGACGGGCAGCGGGGCCTTGCGTCCGAAGAGCCGGCGCCGACGCGGGGCGGACCCGCCCTCCGGCTCCACGTCGTCGACCTCGTAGTACAGCTCGGTGCCGTCGTCGGCGTACGCCTTGCCGGGCGTCCCGCGCAGCGAGCCGTAGGGCCCGGCGGAGTCGAGCGCGAGGCGTGCCTTCTTGCGCATGCCGCGCCCGACGGTCATCCGCTCGATGGCGACACCGGCCGCCGCTCCCGCCGCGACCACGCCTATCGCGGCGCCCGCGATCCCGGTCGCCCGGCGCCAGTTCCCGGCCGCCCCCGTGGCGGAGACCACGGCTACGACAGCCTCCGCGCTGCTCTCGCTCACGTACCGCTCCTCTTCGCAGGACTGCCGAACTGCCGGACTGGTGGACTGATGGGCTGGCGGACCACCACTTGCTGTCGGGGCGGTTACCCCGGTTGTCCCTCATTCACGTAGACGCGGGGAACACGGCTTCCGATCCGGGTGACGATTTCGTACGCGATGGTCCCGGCCGCCTGTGCCCAGTCCTCGGCGGTGGGCTCACCGCGGTCGCCGGGCCCGAAGAGGATCGCCTCCGAGCCGGTCCCGGGTTCGTCCCCGCCGAGGTCGACGACGAACTGGTCCATGGCGATGCGCCCGGCGACGGTCCGCCACTTGCCGCCGACCAGGACGGGTCCGGTGCCGGAGGCGTGCCGCGGGACACCGTCCGCGTACCCGACGGGCACCAGCCCGAGGGTGGTCTCGCCGGGGGTGACGTAGTGATGGCCGTAACTGACGCCGTGTCCGCCCGGGACCCGCTTGACCAGTGCCAAGGACGCGCTCAGCGTCATCACCGGGCGCAGCCCGAAGTCGGCCGGGCTGCCGAGTTCGGGGCTCGGCGAGATGCCGTAGACGGCGACACCGGTCCGCACGAGGTCGAAGTGCGCCTCGGGAAGCGTGAGCGTGGCCGGTGAGTTGGCGATGTGCCGCACCTCGGGCCGGACCCCGGCCTCCTCCGCGTACGACACCATCTCCCGGAAGAGGGCGAGCTGGGCGGCGATGGAGGGATGCCCGGGTTCGTCGGCGCAGGCGAAGTGCGACCAGAGTCCGGTGATGCGCAGGAGGCCTTCCCGCTCGGCCCGCAGGGCGTGGGCGACCAGCTCGGCCCAGTCGTCCCCCGGCTGGCATCCGCTGCGCCCCAGCCCTGTGTCGGCCTTGAGCTGCACGCGCGCGGGGGTACGGGCCTCCCGGGCGGCCGCCGTGACCTCCTCCAGAGCCCACATCCCGCTGACGGAGACATCGAGACCGGCCTCGACGGCCTCCCGCCAGGGTCCGCCCGGCGTCCAGAGCCAGCACATGATGCGGACGTCGTCGAGACCGTTGCGCCGCAGCTCAAGGGCTTCCTCGGGGGTCGCCGTGCCCAGCCAGGTCGCCCCCGCCTCGACGGCCGCGCGGGCACACGGCACCGCCCCGTGGCCGTACGCGTCGGACTTGACCACGGCCATCAGGGCCGCGCCCGGCGCCAGGGCGCGCAGGGTCCGCACATTGGCCCGCAGAGCGGCCAGATCGATCTCGGCGCGGGCACGCAGGGGTGTGCTCCGCGGGGCAGGTGTCTCACTCATGGCGCCCCCAGTCTCTCAGAGGGGTACGACAGTCCCCGCGGACGCCTACGCTCCGGGTCGCCGCCCCCAGACATGGACCCGGTCGCCCTTCTTCAGCACACCCCACAGCTTGCGCGCGTCCCCGAGCCGCAGATTGACGCAGCCCATGGAGCCGACGGTGGTGAAGATGCTGCCGTAGACGGCGTGGAAGGCCTGTCCGCCGCTGAAGAACTGCGCGTAGGGCATGGGCTGGTGGTAGAGCGTGGACACATGGTTCTTGTGCTTCCAGTAGACCTTGAACCAGCCCGTACGGGTCCGGTAGCCGGCCCGTCCGCTGCGCATGGGCACCGGCCCGAAGACGACCTTCTTCCCCTTCTGCACCCAGGTGATCTGCCGGGCCTGGTCGACACAGGCGACGCGGTACGTGCGGACCGGGCACTTCTTGGCGGCGTTGGGGTTCTTCCTCGCGGACAGGTACTGCATCCGGGACCAGGTGACCGGCCCCGCGAAGCCGATGGCGGGCTTGATCTTCTCCCTGACCTGGAACGCCCGGATGACCTTGCAGTCGGCCTTCGACTGCTTCCCGTCCACCTTCAGCTTCAGCCACCGCTCGACCTGCCGCTGATAGGGCCCACGGGACCTGGTGCACGAGATCCGGGCGACGGCATCGGAGAGCGGCACGTACTCGACCAGGTCGTAGGCCCCCGGAGCGGCCTCCACCGGTTCGACGGCCTCCTCCGCGGCGCTGGGCACGTACACCTGCGGCGCGAGGACCTGGTCGGGGGTGTCGGCCTGCCAGGGCTGATAGACCCCGGGAACGAGCTGGGCCTCGGGACCAGGAGCGGGGGGAGCGGGCTCGGCGACGGCGGTTGCGGCGGGCAGCGCGGTGGCGGCGGCGAGCAGCACGGCCACACCTCGGTGCGCGATACGTCGGCTGATCATGCGATCAGAGAAACGCGACCACCCATGACGCCGGGGATGCCGCGCGGAGGGATCACCCTTATCGCCGAGCGCCCGCGCCTTTCCGCCCGTCCGGGGGCTGTCCCCTATACACATCCGACGCCGCCGACCACGCGGACAGGGTAAGGACGCGTGGTCCCCCAGTCCGTCTCAAACAAAGTAGTGTACACTCACACCGCACCGAACAA
>NZ_JABERD010000415.1 GCF_013044505.1 Streptomyces sp. S3(2020)
CTCCACGACCGCCCCCGCCCCCATGCACCGCGAGGGCGACCGTCTCCGTTTCGCCGGTGCCGCGACCCGGCGGATCGCCCGTGGCATCGACCTGGACGAGATCGTGATCGGGCTGTGCCGGGCCACGGTGCCGACCTTCTCGGACGCGATCCTGGTCTATCTCCGCGAGCCGCTGCCGGTCGGCGACGAACGTCCCGTCGAACCGCTCGTCCTGCGGCTGCACCGGACCGACCGGATCCCGCACGAGGAGGACGGCTTCCTGTCCGTGGACGACCCGCGGCCCAAGCCCCCCGCGCTGGACGAACTCGTCGCCGAGCGCTGCACCGTGCCGACCGGCGGCGCGCTCGCCGAGGTGCTGCGAGGCGTCCGCCCCGTCTTCACCGACGCCCCGGCGGCCCAGGCCGCCCTGCCCGAACTCCTCGGCAAGGGCGGCGAGTCGCTCACGCCCGACGGACAGCACGCCATCCTCGCCCCGCTGCGCGGCCGGCGCCGGGTCATCGGCGCCGCCCTGTTCCTGCGCAGCCCCGAACGCCCCGCCTTCGTGCCGGACGACCTCCTGCTCGCCGCCCAGCTCGCCACCCACAGCGCCCTCGGCATCGACAAGGCGGCCCTGTACGGCCGCGAGGCGTACATCGCCGACGAACTCCAGCGCGCCATGCTCCCGGAGAACCTGCCCCGCCCCACCGGCGTCCGGCTGGCGTCCCGCTATCTGCCGGCCGCCGAGACCGCCCGGGTCGGCGGCGACTGGTACGACGCGATCCCCCTGCCGGGGAGCCGGGTCGCGCTGGTCGTCGGCGATGTCATGGGCCACTCCATGACCTCCGCCGCGGTCATGGGCCAGCTGCGGACGACGGCCCAGACCCTCGCCGGTCTCGACATGCCGCCGCAGGAAGTGCTGCACCACCTCGACGAACAGGCCCAGCGCCTGGGCGCCGACCGGATGGCGACCTGCCTGTACTGCGTCTACGACCCCGTCGCGCACCGCATCACCATCGCCAACGCCGGCCACCCCCCGCCCGTCCTGGTGCACCTGGGCGGCCGCACCGAGGTGCTGCGGGTGCCCCCGGGCGCACCCATCGGAGTCGGCGGCGTCGCCTTCGAAGCCGTAGAACTCGACGCGCCGACCGATGCCACCCTGCTCCTCTACACGGACGGACTCGTCGAGTCACGCCTGCGGGACGTGTGGACCGGCATCGAGCAGCTGCGCGAGAAGCTGGCCGCGACCGCGCGGCTGACCGGCCCCGAGCGTCCGCCGCCGCTGGAGGAGCTGTGCGACGAGGTGCTCGACATGCTCGGCCCCGGCGACCGGGACGACGACATCGCGCTGCTCGCCGCCCGCTTCGAGGGGATCGCCCCGAGCGACGTGGCGTACTGGTTCCTGGAACCCTCGGAGGCGACCCCCGGCCGGGCCCGCCGGCTGGTCCGGCGCACGCTGTCCCGCTGGGGGCTGGAGGAGTTGAGCGACTCCGCGGAACTGCTGGTCAGCGAGATCGTCACCAACGCGGTGCGGTACGCGTCCCGGCCCATCACCGTGCGGCTGCTGCGCACCCACGTCCTGCGCTGCGAGGTCACCGACGACGAGCCCCGGCTCCCGGTGCTCGGTCAGGCCCGGGCCACGGACGAGGGCGGGCGGGGCCTGTACCTGGTGAACAGGGTGGCCCGGCACTGGGGAGCGTCCCGGCTGAGCACCGGCAAGGTCGTCTGGTTCGAGCTCGACCGGCCGTGACCGGGCCTCTCACGGCAGCGGCAGCTCCGTCCAGATGATCTTCCCCTCGGGGGTGTAGCGCGTCCCCCACCGCTCGGTGAGCTGGGCGACGAGGAACAGCCCGCGGCCGCCCTCGTCCTCGTTCTTCGCGCGGCGCAGTCGCGGGGATGTGCTGCTGCCGTCGGAGACCTCGCAGATCAGGGCGCGGTCGCGGAGCAGTCGCAGCTGGACCGGGCCGGTGGCGTGCCGGATGGCGTTGGTGACCAGTTCGCTGGCGACGAGTTCGGCGGTGAAGGAGAGCTCCTCCAGGCCCCAGGCGGCCAGCTGTTCGGTGACCGCCGCGCGGAAGCGGGAGACGGCCGCCGGGTCGCTGGGCACGTCCCACTGGGCGACCCGGTCGGAGTCCAGGGCGTGCGTACGGGCCACCAGCAGGGCCACGTCGTCGCTCGGCCGGGCCGGCAGCAGTGCGTCCAGGACCGCCTCGCAGGTCTCCTCCGGCGGCCGCCCGGCCTGCGCGAGGACGGCGGCCAGCCGCTCCAGACCGGCGTCGATGTCCCGGTGCCGGTCCTCGATCAACCCGTCGGTGTAGAGGACCAGTTGGCTGCCCTCCGCCAGCTCCAGCTCGACGGTCTCGAAGGGCATCCCGCCGAGCCCGAGCGGCGGGGCGGACGGCAGGTCGACGAAGGTCACCGTGCCGTCGGGGTCGACGACCGCGGGCAGCGGGTGCCCGGCGCGGGTGAGGGTGCAGCGGCGGGACACCGGGTCGTAGACGGCGTACAGGCAGGTCGCCCCGACGATCCCGGAGTCCGGGCTGTTCTCCGCCGCCCAGCCCTCGCCCCGGTCGAGGCGGCCGACGAGGTCGTCCAGGTGGGTGAGGAGGTCGTCGGGCGGCAGGTCGAGGGAACAGAAGTTGTGGACGGCGGTGCGCAGCCGGCCCATCGTGGCGGCCGCGTGCAGTCCGTGGCCCACGACGTCGCCGACCACGAGCGCGACCCGGGCGCCGGAGAGCGGGATGACGTCGAACCAGTCGCCGCCCACGCCGGCCTGCGCCGGCAGATAGCGGTAGGCGACCTCGACGGCGCTCTGCTCGGACCGGCCCCGCGGCAGCAGGCTGCGCTGGAGGGCGAGCGCGGTGTTGTGCTCACGGGTGTAGCGGCGGGCGTTGTCGACACAGATCGCCGCGCGCCCGGCCAGTTCCTGGGCGAGGGAGAGGTCGTCGTCCTCGAAGGGGGCGGTCTTGTCGGAGCGGTAGAAGCTGACCAGTCCGAGGGTCGTGCCGCGGGCCCGCAGCGGCACCGTGACCAGGGAGTGGATGCCGGCGGCGAGGATCCGCCCGCCCCTGGCCGGATCCTGGGCGAGCCAGCCCCCGGCGGCGGCGAGGACGGGTTCGAGCATCGACTGCCGGGCCTCCAGACCGCGGGCCTGCGGTGTGGACGGGGCGTACCGGACGAGGTCGCCGACCGCGTGCAGATGCGATTCCTCGTGTACGGCGCCCAGGGCGACCCGCCTGAGCGGGGTGTCCGCGCCGAGCGGTCCCGGCTCCTCGCCGAGCAGCATCGCGTCCGGCAGGTCCACGGCGACGAAGTCGGCGAACCGGGGGACGGTCACCTCCGCGAGTTCCTCCGCGGTGCGGGTCACGTCGAGGGTGGTACCGATCCGCACGCCCGCGTCGTGCAGCAGCTCCAGCCGCCGGCGGGCGAGCAGGGCCAGCCGCCCGACACCGGGCTCTCCGAGCAGGAGGAGCCGGGCGTCGACGCCCGGAGCGTCCGTACCGGCCGCGACTCCCACGGCGGCCGCGACTCCCACGCCGACAGCCGGGTCCGTCGCCGCGGCCGCGCTGGTCTCGCCCTGTGTGCCTCGCTCCACCTCGGCAGGTGTCGGTACGCTCTCTTATACACATCT
>NZ_JABERD010000416.1 GCF_013044505.1 Streptomyces sp. S3(2020)
CGACCCTGCCGCCGAGCCCGCCCCCCTGCCGCACCGCCCCGAGTCCGGCATCACCAGCACCTGGGGCGCCAAGGCCGTCATGCAGCACCGCGGCGAGAAGGTGACGCTCAGCGGTCAGGGCTATGTCCTGGTCCGCTGGCAGATCTCCCCGCAGTCACGCCCCGGCGGGCTGGTCATGCCGACCTGGACGGGCCTCAAGGGCGAGCTCTTCCACGTCGCGTCCGGCGGCGGCCGCCGTATGGACGACGCCGACGACACCGGCACCTCGGGTATGGGCGGCCCCGCGATCGGCTACACGGTGCTGCCCGACGGCGCCCAGCAGATGTGGCAGAACGAGTACTTCTACCTCGACGGCACCGTCACCCTCAACCAGAACGAACGCGGCGCCGACTACGGCCTCATCGTCTTCCCCTCCACCTGGGAGGCGGCCGAGGAGGACGTCCGCTACGGCCCCCCGCAGGGCGCGGTCCGCTACGGGCTGGTCCGCGACAACGGCAAGGACACCGCGCCGGTACCGCAGTACGTCACCCGTGAGAGCCCCGCCGATCCGGCGACGGTGTCCCAGCGCTCCCGGGTGTAGCCGGTCTGTTGTAGCGGTCCTGAGCCTCCATCACCTCGTCGCCGTGCTCGAAGGCCCAGGCGCCGAAGGCGTCGATCGGGGCGAGCAAAGTCCGTCCCAGGCCGGTGAGTTCGTACGCGACACGGGTTCCCCCGGACGCGCGGCGGTGGACGAGCCCGTTGAACTCCAGCCGGCGCAGCGTCTCGGTGAGCACCTTCTGGCTGATACCGCCGATACGGTCCCTGAGCTCCCCATGGCGCACGGGCCCGTCCCGCAACGCCCACAGCACCACGGCGTTCCAGGTGTGGGAGAGCAGGTCGAAGGCGAGACGGGCGCGGCAGTCGGCGAGGTACGTCACGTACCGAATGGTGCCCGAGCGGCTTCCTACAGTCCTGTCCCATGCGGATAGGGATTCTCGGAACGGGCGGAATGGCGGACGCGCTGGGCACGCGGTGGCGGCGGGCCGGGCACGAGGTGGTGGCCGGGAGCCGGTCACAGGGAGGGGTGCGGGAAGCGGCCGCGTTCGGGTCGGACGCGGTGCTGCTCGCGGTGCCCTACGAGGCGGTGGTGGGGGTGGTGACGGACCTCGAAGAGGTGCTGCGCGGACAGGTGTTGATCGACTGCACCAACCCGGTGGGCCACCCCGGCTTCAGACTGCTCACGGCGGGCGGCCCGTCGGCCGCCGAACGGATCGCGGCCGCCGCACCGGCCTCTCGGGTGGTCAAGGCCTTCAACCTCTGCCACGAGGACGTCTGGCGTCTGACCCCGCCGGTCTTCGACGGCCGCCCGCTGGCCGTGCCGCTGTGCGGGGACGACGAGGGGGCCCTGGATGTCGTACGACGACTCGTGCGCGACCTCGGCTGTGTGCCGCTGAACGCCGGCGGACTGGACCGGGCCGGGCTGGTGGAGGCGACGGCGGCGCTGCTGATCGGGCTGTGGGTGGGAGAGGGAGCGGACGCGCAGGCGATCGCGCCCCCGCTCCAGTGGGCCTGAGCCGGTCCCGTGGAGCGGATCGGGCGGGATCCGGTGCGTGCGGCGGCGACGCGGCGGATACGTGTACCGGCCCCCGCGGCGCCGGAATGGTCCGCCGGACCGGCCCTAGGGCGCTTCTGGAGCGGGGGCGCGATCGCCTGCGCGTCGGGCGGACCGGTCGCCCGGAGGCCGACCAAGAGCCGTCAGAAGCGCCCTAGCCGTCGCGCAGGGCGCAGAGGGTGTCGACGCGGTTCGTGGTGATCGAGTCGACGCCCGCCGCGATGAGACGGCGCATCGAGCGGACCGTGTCGGGGGTCCAGACGGAGACGAGGCAGCCGTCGCGGTGGACGCGTTCGGCGAGGGGCTTGTCGACCAGCCCGAAGCGGTAGTTGAGCCAGCGCGGACGCACCGCGTCCAGCAGCGCGGGGCGCGGTGGGGCCAGCGACGTCCAGGTCAGGGCGATCTCGGCGGCCGGGTCGGCGGCGCGTACGGCGAGCATGGCGGGGGCGCCCGCGCAGTAGTACACGCGGTCCTCGGCCCCGCCCTCCCGTACGGCGTCGACGACCCGGCGGGCCGCCTCCACATCCGGTGTGCCCGGCAGGTCGATCATCAGCCGGGCCCCTTCGGCCACCGCCAGCGTCTCGGCCAGAGTCGGCACTCCGCCGTCCGTGAGGCCGCGTACCTCGTCCGCCGACAGGGACCCGATCGGCCGGTCGTGCGCCCACAGCCGCTTCAGCGTGTGGTCGTGCAGCAGCACGGGGACGCCGTCCCGGGTGAGGCGTACGTCGATCTCGACGGCGTCCGCGCCCAGTTCGAGCGCGGAACGCACGGAGTCGAGCGTGTTCTCACGGACGCGGTAGGGGTCGCCGCGATGGGCCACTGCGGTCAGCTTCTGCATGGGCCCATTGTGGTGGCGTCAGGGCGTGAGCCAAGCCGTCGTGTACGTGTCGATCTCGTCCTTGATACGGGCCTTGCCCGGCTCGTCGAGGAACGACGCCCCGATCGCGTTCTTGGCGAGGTCGGCCAGGCCGCGCTCGTCCAGGTCGAGGAGACGGGCGGCGACGGCGTACTCGTTGTTCAGGTCGGTGCCGAACATGGGCGGGTCGTCGGAGTTGACGGTGACGAGGACACCGGCCTTCACGAACTCCTTGATCGGGTGCTCGTCGAGGTGGTCCACCGCGCGCGTGGCGATGTTGGAGGTCGGGCACACCTCCAGGGCGATCCGCTCCTGGGCGAGATGGGCGAGCAGCTTCTCGTCCTGTGCCGAGCTGGTGCCGTGGCCGATGCGCTCGGCGCGCAGGTGGGTCAGCGCGTCCCACACCGTCTCCGGGCCGGTCGTCTCCCCGGCGTGCGGCACCGAGTGCAGGCCCGCCGCGATCGCGCGGTCGAAGTACGGCTTGAACTGCGGCCGCGGTACGCCGATCTCGGGCCCGCCGAGCCCGAAGGAGACGAGGCCCTCGGGGCGGACGCGGTCGTCGGTGGCGAGCCGTACGGTCTCCTCGGCGGCCTCCAGGCCCGCCTCGCCGGGGATGTCGAAGCACCAGCGCAGCACGGTCCCGAACTCGGCCTCCGCCGCCTTGCGGGCGTCCTCGATCGCGTCCATGAACGCGCGCTCGTCGATGCCGCGGCGGGTCGAGGAGTACGGCGTGATGGTCAGCTCGGCGTAGCGCACCTGCTGCCGGGCCAGGTCGCGGGCCACCTCGTACGTCAGCAGGCGTACGTCCTCCGGTGTGCGGATCAGGTCCACGACGGACAGGTACACGTCGATGAAGTGGGCGAAGTCCGTGAACGTGAAGTAGTCCGCCAGGGCCTCGGGGTCGGTGGGGACCTTCGAGTCGGGGTGGCGGGCGGCCAGTTCGGAGACGATCCGGGGGGAGGCGGAGCCGACGTGGTGGACATGCAGTTCGGCCTTGGGCAGCGAGGCGATGAAGGCGTGCAGGTCGCGCGGGACGCTGGGGTCGATGAGGTGCTCGGTCAAGGTTCCTCCCCGGAACGGCGCCCTCGGCCGGCGTGCGGCGTGCGGTGGGCGCGGGTGATCGGCTGATCGATGACTCGGGGATCATCGTAGGCCGCCAGGGCGGGGGCAGGGGCGCTGGTCGTAGCATGACGGGCATACGACGGAGGGGGTCCCGAGCATGTCCGACGAGGCGCGACAGCCGGAAGGCGAGGCGCACGGGTCGACTCCGTCGGCTTCCGGCTGTCG
>NZ_JABERD010000417.1 GCF_013044505.1 Streptomyces sp. S3(2020)
CCTTCCCCACGCCGGGCCTGTCGCAGTCCGAGAACACCACCGGCTGGGACTAGGGCCTGTGTGGGGTTGCGATCACACGCACCACGCCCCGCTCCCTGATCGAGACCTCACACAGGCCCTAGTCCCAGCCGGTGGTGTTCTCGGACTGCGACAGGCCCGGCGTGGGGAAGGTAGTGGTGGCCTGCGGCCGGCCGGCTGCCGGTCCGCCGGCGAAGGTGCCGGGAGCGGGGGTGCCGACAAGAGCGAGGCCCGTGGTGAACTCGGCGAACAGCAGGTAACTGGACACGACAGACTCCCTTGGCCGGGGTGGTGTGGGACGAGCGCACGCACGGGTGGTGCTCCGGAGGCCTGGTCGGGGGCGTCCCGCGGTTGACGCCCCGTGTCCGGCTTCGGCCCTGTCGTTCCGGGGCCGGCTGCCGCCAGTGGAACAAGACTCGCGCGCCGTGTGACCCGCGGCCAGCTCTGGCCCGTGTCCTGATCCTGCACCGGCATACTCCGTCCATCGCGGCGGGGCGCGATGGCGGGCCGGTCGTGGAACCGGGACACGAACGCGCCGGAGCAGCCGGTGATTCGCGACCCGCGCAGGGCCCGTTCACCGGTCACCGCACGCACGGCGACCGTCGGTGCCACGGCTTCCGTCAGTGCCACGGCTTCCGCCGTGATCAGTGTGTCGGCCGCGACGAAGAAGCCGACCGCCACCAGTCCCTTCCTCGCCGGGATGGACGCCGACGTGGTCGACCCGTTCCCCCGGAGCGGCTCGGGCGCGGTAGAGGTCCCGCAGGTCCTGGGGCGGGGACACCCGTCCGGCGTGAGCACAGACCGGCCGACGCGGCACACACGCACCGCGTACCCGGCACCGGGCACCGGACACCGGGGCCCCCGCCCGTGATCGTCGCCGAGCCTTTGCGCCCTGGCGTGAACCGCCCGCCGTATCACCGCCGGTGAGGTGCGCCCTGCGGCCCCGTGACCGGCGGGAGGAAACTGCCGCCGCCAACTGCCGGTACCCGCGGTCCTGTCGTTCCTAGAGTGCCGTTGAACCATGGACGTCGTGTCCGGGACCTCGACCCAGGAGAGACTTCATGAAGCACAATCGCCTCACCGCGACCGGCGCCGCCGCCGCCATCGCGGTCGGCCTCGCCATCGGCGCAGCCGCCCCCGCGAGCGCCGCCCCCGCCAAGGCCGAGCGCATCACCTCGGCCGAGGAACTGCGTGCGAGCCTGGCGCGGGCGATTGCCACCGAGCAGGCGGTGAGCAGCGCACGGGTGTCCTCCGCCTCCCTGTCGGCCACACTCTCATCGGCCAACCAGGGGATCCGTGCCGAGTCCTCGGCCGGCATCGTCCCCTGCTGATCGGGAGGTGAGCACCGTGGGAACCGACGAGTCCACACCTTCCTGGTGCCCGAGCGGCGACGCGTACGCGCCCGAGGCCGTCGTACTCGGCGTCCGTTCCGGTGCGGACGGCGAGGTGGCCTACCTCGCCGACCCGGTGCCCGCGGCGGAGGTCCTGGCTTCGGTCCCGGAGGGGATCTCGCCCACCCGGGTCCTGCGTTTCGCGTCGCACTGCCTCTCGGACTGCATCAACCGGCGGGGCAACGACTGCACCCTGGTCGAGCGGGTACTCACCGTCCCGCCGAAGCAGGAGACCCGCGCGGTTCCCCGGTGCCATCTGCGGGCCCAGTGCCAGTGGTGGCGCCAGACGGGCGTCGACGCGTGCTATCGCTGCCCGGCGGTCTCGACCTCGCACTACACGGATGACGAACTGTCGGAGCTGATGGCCGACCCGTCGACGACTCCGGAGCAGCTCCAGTCCTGGATCGCGACGGCGAGCTGAGCGCGGATCCCTCCGGTCGGGTCCCTTTCCATACGGCGGCGCCCCGGGCTCGGCGCGGAGGTCCCGCCCGCGCCGACGCGTGTGGCACACGCCGGCGATCCCCGTTCAGGCCGGCACGCTCACGCCGAGTGTCCGCGAGGGTCTTGCCGTAGCCGGTGGTCGGCGTACAACCCGTCTTGGCCGCGGAAGCCTCCATGGCCTGTGCGCTGGTCCGCTCCAGCATGAGGCGGCGTACGACGCGGGCCCGCGCGCCGATCGACGGATCGAGTAGCCACAAAGCCTGGGGGCGCGGCCGGCCTCCAGCACGTTGCGGACCGCTGACTCGATCGTCGTCGCGGAGGGCGGACGCGCGACAAGGAGTAGGTACACGGTGTCGGCGTGTCGTGGTCAGCGAGTCGGCGAGTCGGCTGGCGGCGCGGACCAGGTCAGCCACCGGCCCGCGTGGGGCTGATGATCTTCCTGTTCCTGGTCCCACCATCTCCTGCCGGCGGCTGGTCCTACGCCCAGCCGTTCTTTCTTCCGGCCCTTGTCAGCGTGACTGGCCCGGTTCTTCTCCTGCCTGTGCGGGGAGAGACCTCTCGTGTCCGTGTACTCCTGCTCATCCCTCCGCCGCACGACCCCCTGTCCCGACTGCCGTTCCGCCGCCGACTGGGTCGGCGTGCAGGCTCTCGTCGGCGACTCCTTGCGGTGGGACGTCGAAGTGACCTGCCCCGCCTGTGGGTTCGCCGTTGCCGACTGCGAGGGTGAGCTTTCGGACGACGTACGGGAGGAACTCCTCGCCGAGCATGGAGGCGCCGTACTGCGGCTGCGGGCGACCGCGCACCGGGTCACCGTGCTACGTGTGCTGCGTGCCGCGCTCGGGCTCGAACTCGGTGATGCCAAGGGTGTGCTGGAGCAGGTCTGGGGCGGTACGTACACGGGGACGGGGCCTGAAGTGGAGCTTCTCGCACGCCGGTTGCGGGAGGCGGGGGTCGACGCGGTGGCCTCGCGGGGGCGTCCGTAGGAACGTCACGCGGCCAGTCGGGGTATCGGACGGCGGGTCGCCAGCCACACCCCGGCGCCCTCGGCGAACGGGACCGCGTGCGGGGCGCGGAAGCCCAGCGGGCGCAGTGGGTCCATGTGGCGGGGCGAGAGGGTGACCGCGACCGCGTCGACGGCCTCCTCGTCGACGGTGTGCAGGCCCGGGGACAGCAGGTCGGACACCACCCTGCGGTCCCAGGCCTCCGAGTCGTCCGGTGTGCAGACGGTGACCACGGTCCAGTGCGGCGCGTCGGGCTTGGCCCGCTTCAGGAGGGTCGGCAGGGCCGGCTCCTGCGGCAGCGGGGCGGTGAGTTCGCGGGCGAGGAGACCGCTGAAGCGGGTGTGGGGGGACTCGGTGCCGGGCGGCAGCCACACGGCGGCCGCGAGGAGGGTGCCGTCCGCACGCTCGGCCACCCACACCTGGCCCTCCTCAAGTGCGTAGTGGGCCAGCATCAACCGCATGGCGCGCTGCGCCTGGTCCCGGTCCACAGGGGCGTGCTCCGGCACCGCGAACAGGCGCACCACGGCGGGTACGTCCACCAGTCCCGCCCTGCGTACGGCGGTCCGAGGGGGCATCTGCAGGATCGTCATCTTCGGGTTCTGCCTCTCACATGGCCCGGCTCGCGCCGGTCAGTTCGACGGAGACGGTGAGGGTGCGCAGCGGTTCGGCGCGGAGCGGTTCAGTGCGCAGCGGTTCAGTGGGCACCGGCGAAGCGGGGACGGGAACCGTCGGCCGCGCCCTGCCGGAGTCCTGCCCGGTCGAGGAGCCACCGGGCACGGCGGACAGAGCCGACCACACCCGACCGAACTCCTGCCCGACCGCAGACCCACCGAGCCAAGCAGGCACCGCCGACCGCACCCGGCCGAAGGCCGCCTCGGTC
>NZ_JABERD010000418.1 GCF_013044505.1 Streptomyces sp. S3(2020)
CCCCCCCCACCCCCACCCCCGACAGGCCCGGGCGCCCATCCGGCTACCCCTGCCGGGCGTCACCAAGTCGACCCTCGCCGCACCCAGGAGGCGCCGCCCGTGGTCTCTCGGCCCCCCTTGCGCGTCTGGCCGAACGCCCATGGCGCCCCCCCGGCGCGGGGTCGCCGCGCCGCGTCGTATGCGGGGCCGGTCGGTCCACAGCGGACGTGGCCAGCCTGGCCTGCCCGGCCGGGCCCAAGGTCCGGCCCCGGCCCCACAGGCCAGGCTGTCCACGTCGCCTGTGGACCGATCGGCTCCGGATACGACGGGGCGACGCGGCCCCGCGCCGGGATGTCGCCATGGTCGTTCGGCCGTACGCGAGAGGCGGCGCCAGGAAGCCCGGACGCCGCCTTCTTCGTACGGCAGTGCTCTACTTCGTCACGCTCGGCGGCGTTATCGGTGTGGCCGCCTGGGCCTGTGGGGACGAGGTGTTGGCGTAGGCCGACGGGGCCGACATGCCCGCTGTCGGGTCGGAGTCCGGGGTGGGGTCGGTGAGGACGACCGGGCCGCCCACGATGGGGATCTGGGCCGCGTCGAAGGCCCGCTTGATGCGCCAGCGGAGTTCGCGTTCCACCGTCAGGGCCTTGCCCGGCATGGTCTTCGCCGAGACGCGGACGACCATCGAGTCCAGCAGGACGTTGTCGAGGCCGAGGACCTCGATGGGGCCCCAGAGGAGCTCGTTCCAGGGCTCGTCCTTGCTCATCCGCTCGGCGACGTCGTCGATGGTCCCCTTCACCTTGTCCAGGTCCTCCTCCGCACGGACCGTGACGTCCACGCCGGCCGTCGCCCAGCCCTGGGAGAGGTTGCCGATGCGCTTGACCTCGCCGTTGCGGACGTACCAGATCTCGCCGTTGTCACCGCGGAGCTTCGTCACGCGCAGGCCGACCTCGATGACCTCGCCGGAGGCCACGCCCGCGTCGACGGTGTCGCCGACGCCGTACTGGTCCTCCAGGATCATGAAGACACCGGAGAGGAAGTCGGTGACCAGATTGCGGGCGCCGAAGCCGATCGCCACACCCGCGACACCCGCGGAGGCGAGGAGCGGGGCCAGGTTGATCTCGAAGGTGCCCAGGACCATCAGGGCCGCGGTGCCCATGATGATGAAGCTCGCCACCGAGCGCAGCACCGAGCCGATCGCCTGGGAGCGCTGACGGCGGCGCTCGACATTGACCAGGAGGCCGCCCAGCGCGGTGCCGTCGACCGCCTGGACCGTGCGGTTCATGCGATCTATGAGCTTGGTGATCGCCCGCCGTACCACCACTCTCAGTACCGCCGCGATCACCAGGATCAGCAGGACGCGCAGACCGATCGCCAGCCAGGTCGACCAGTTCTGCTCGACCCAGCTGGCGGCGTTCGTCGCGCTCTCCTGGGCGTCCTGGAGCGAGGGGACGGCGGGCGTCGACGAGTCCGAGGGGGACGGGGACGGCGACGCCGAGGCGGCCAGTAGGACGGCGGACAACGACACGGCAGGTACCTCCAGGTGCAGCGTCTGCCTCCCGGTACGGCGGTCAAAGGGTGGTGACAGTCATCAAGGTCACGGAAAGGTCACCGGGCGGCAGACCCACCACACTAACGGTGCATCGTGTGTGGATCGTTGCAATGTTCGAGGGAGAGACCGTCCTCACCTGGGGATGAAGAAATGTGTGGTCGAAAACACTCTCAGCCCGTTACCGGGAGATGGTGGCGTTTCCACCAGGCATGAGGGGAGACTGACTACAGATCGTCCCGGCGCGAGCCACGCGCCGCCGACGCCCAAGGAGGCATCCGTGCCGCATGTCCTGGTCCTCAACGCGTCGTACGAGCCACTGGGCGTCGTACCGCTCCGCCGCGCGCTCGTCCTCGTCCTGGAGAACAAAGCCGTCTCCCTCGAGGAATCCGGCGCCTTCCTGCACAGCGCGACCGTCACACTCCCCGCACCAAGCGTGGTCCGGCTCAAGCGATTCGTACGGGTTCCCTATCGGGGGCCCGTTCCTCTGACCCGCAGGGCGCTCTTCGCGCGCGACGGGGGCCGGTGCATGTACTGCGGTGGCGTCGCAACCAGCGTCGACCACGTCATCCCGCGCAGCCGCGGGGGCAAGCACGTCTGGGACAACGTGGTGGCGTCGTGCCGCCGCTGCAACCACGTGAAGGCCGACCGACACCTGTTCGAGATCGGATGGCGGCTGCGCCACAAACCCGCTCCGCCCACCGGTCTGGCCTGGCGCATCATCGGGACCGGACATAGGGACCCGCGCTGGCTGCCGTACTTGCAGCCGTACGGCGCGGAAGACGCGATGGCCCGGATCGACGGCATCTCTGCCTGACACGATCCGGGCCTTTGTGCAGCCGCTGACGGTTGCGCACCGGCCCCGGGGGTCCCCCGTGCCCCCGGGGCCGGTCGTTCGTGCGCTCACGCGTAGCGCAGCTCCGCCGGGTTCAGGGAGCGGCGCAGCAGCGGGAGCGAGGTGGCGGCGGCGAGCAGACAGCAGGCGTACACCGCGAAGGGGACCAGGAGCGCGGCGTACGGCGTGACGGTCGGACCCTCCTGGGGGGCGGCCCCGGAGTACCAGACGCCGATCGCCATGCCTCCGGCGCCGCCCAGCAGCAGGGCGGGCGCGAGCGGCAGCGCGGTCTCCAGGAGCAGCGCCCGGCCGAGCACCTGCCGCGGCACCCCGGCGGCGGTCTGCGCGGCCAGGCCCCGGCGGCGGGTGGCCAGCGACTCGGCGGTGCCGACGGCGAGGCCGGAGAGGGTGATCACGAGAGTCGCGGCGATCGCGGCGGCGACCAGGTTCACGCCCGTGGTGTAGTACGACATGCTCGCGGCGAGCTCGTCGGGGTTCCTGGAGTCCAGTTCGGTGAGCAGCACCTGCCGGACGCCCACGAAGCCCGTCCCGACGACCGTCACCAGCAGGACCGCCGCGTGGGTGCGGGCCGCGGCCCAGGGGTCCTCACGCAGCCGTTCCGCCGCGATCAGCGTCGCCGCGGTCCGCGCCCGGCGCGCCAGCCACCGGCCCGTCAGCGTGGCCACCGCCCCGGAGATCCCCACCGCGGCCACGCCCACCAGGAGCAGCAGCCCGGCCATCATCAGCGGCCCGTTCGCGTACGTCAGACCGCCGTCGGGCATGTTGGAGGACGTACTGGACACGGCGGCCAGCGCCACCGCCGCCACGACCAGCACCCCGCCGGCGAACAGCGCCCAGAAACCGCGCCCCGATCCCGTCCGCACCCGGCGGACCCAGCCGAGCGGCGAGGCCACCACCCGGCGCAGCGCCAGCGCGCCCGCGGCCGCGCCCAGCGCCGGCACACCGAGCCCGACCAGCGCGATCCCGGTCCAGGCGAGCCAGCTCGGGTGCCGCCACTGGCTCAGCAGGACCACGACCGAGGCGATCGTGGCGAGCAGCGAGCCGAGCAGACAGGCCAGCCCCGTCTCCAGTGCCGCGATCCGCCGCACCTGCCCCGCCGAGGCCCCCGCCAGCCGCAGCCCGGCCAGTCGCCGGTCGCGGTGCACGGCCCCGATGCGGGCGCACTGGCCGAGGAAGCCGAGGACGGGGACCAGCAGGAGCAGCAGGACCACGATGACGCCGGAGCGGGTGCCGGGGTCGTTGAGGAGGCCCGCGCCCACGGGCACGTGGTACCGGCCCTGGAGCGCGGCGAGACTCACCGCGGCCAGCGCGAACGCGGTCGCGAGCCCCGCCCCCACCGCCGTGAGC
>NZ_JABERD010000419.1 GCF_013044505.1 Streptomyces sp. S3(2020)
TTTTTTTTTCAAAGCTACCGGGTACCCCGGCAGCTACACTATCCTCTTCGTTGGCAGCGTCATAGGTGTATACGAGACAGGGAACGGCGTCATCCCCTGCACGAACTCAGCGTCCGCCATCTCACGTACCCCCATTCCGCAACGCTCCGGGTATCTCCTCCTGCCGCGGTGGCCACCCCGGAATCACGTACGCCGCCCGGAAGTTGGCCACAAGCCATGCGCGACCGACCTTCCTCATCAACAACGACCGCTCCGGCGACGGAGAGCCGCCGCCGGAGGAGGAACCCATCTCCACGATCGCGTGGTCGACGCCGATCCGGCGCGGATTCGCGACGGGACCCCAGGAGGCCGGATTCACGGCGGCGTAGTGCTCACGCAGCACCGCCACCCGGCCCTCCAGCAGCGCCCCCGCCAGCGGATGCCCCGCCCGCTCCTCCGCCAGCGCGTCCGCAAGCTCGTCCCGATCGTGCCCCCGAACCTCCGGATGACCGGAGTTGGCGAGGACCCAGTCCTGGGCGAGGGCCAGACGCAGGTCGGGGTCGAGCCGCCTCCAGACCTCCCGAACGTTCCCCAGATACAGGTCGACCTGCCAGTCCCGGGCCGCGTCCTCGGGGAGCGAACCGAGCGTCACGGGAACAGCGTTGGGGCTCCCTCGCAGGACCCGGAGAAGCGGGGCGAGATCCCCGTCACCGGTCTCGCCGACGACGTACGACGTCGTCAGGTTCAGCGGTACGGGGACGAGCCGCCGGTCCTCCTCCCGCAGCACCACCGGCAGGTACCGCGCCTTGTACCGGCGCCCGTGATACAGCCCGGCCGTGATCAGCGCGCCCTCCCACCTGACCCCGGATCCGACCCCTGCCTCTGATTCCCGGTTGAACCGCTCCAGATAGACCTTGGTGACCACGACCAGCACGAAGTCGGCTCGGTCCAGCTCCCGCCGCATCCAGTCCGGCCAGGACTCGGGCGGCTCGTGCTCCTCGAACTGGTCGATCCAGGCGTCGATGCCCGCTTGGCGGAGCCGGTTCGCGAGGTTGAGGACCGTCTTGCGGTGTGCGTCGCCGTCGTGCGAGTACGAGATGAGCACACGGACATCGGGAACGGGCACGGCCATGAGATCAATGTAGGGGTCGCGGAAACACGGAGGGAACGGAACCTCCCACTCCGTACGGTTCCGTTACGACAGGCACTCTTGACAGTCTGCGTACTGTTTCGCGACGTTTGAGCCTCACCGCACACTGTGCGCGTGGCAGGGCGCGGCGAACGCGTCGTGGGGGAACTGGGGGGAGCGGTCGCCCATGCGATCCAAGAGCAACTCCATGAGCAACTCCTTGAGCAAGTCCGTGAGAAATCGGATCACGATCCACAGACCCGAGGAGCTGGGCGGAGAGCTCCGCGAGGCCTGGCACCGGGTGATGGACGAGTCGCCCGACTTCGGAAATCCCTTCCTGGCACCGGAGTTCGCGGCCGGGGTCGGAAAGTTTCGCGGCGGGGCCCGGGTGGCGGTCCTGCACGAACACGGGGAGCCCGTCGGCTTCTTCCCCTACGAACGCAACGCATTCGGTGTCGGCCGGGCCATCGGTCTCGGCCTCTCGGACTGCCAGGCGCTGGTCCACCGTCCCGGAGTCACCTGGGACACGGGGGAGTTGCTGCGGGCCTGCGGTCTGTCGGTCTTCGAGTTCGATCACCTGGTCGACGAGCAGAAACCTCTCGGCCGTTATGTCACCGGGACGTTCGCCTCCCCGGTCGTCGATCTGAAGGTCACCGAGGGCACGTATCCGGAATGGCTGCGCGGCGCCTATCCGGGCCTGGCCAAGACGGTCCTGAAGAAGGAACGCCGGCTGGCCCGCGACCTCGGTGAGCTGCGGTTCGTCTTCGACGAGCGGGATCCGGGGATGCTGCGGCAGCTGATGCGGTGGAAGTCGGCGCAGTACCGCCGTACGGGCCGTATGGACCGCTTCGCCCGCCCCTGGATCGTCGGTCTCACCGACCACTTCTTCCAGGTGCGCGAGGAGCACTTCACCGGCGTCCTGTCGGTCGTCTACGCCGGTGACCGCCCGGTCGCGGCCCACTTCGGGCCCACCTCGCGCACCGTGTTCGCGGCCTGGTTCACGGCGTACGACCCCGAACTCCGTTACTACTCACCAGGGTTGATCATGCATCTGCGCATGGCGGAGGCGGCGGGCCGGCAGGGCGTGCACGTGATGGACCTGGGGCGCGGCGACAAGGAGTACAAGGACTGGCTCAAGACCCGTGAACTGCGCGTCGGTGAGGGATTCGCGTACCGGCCGCACCCGGTCGCCGCGACCCACCGCCTGTGGCGCAGACCGGTCCGGGGCCTGCGGAACACGGTGCTGGCGCATCCACGGCTGCGGGAGCCGGCGGACCGTCTGCTGAAGACGGTCGGCGGTCTGCGCGCGAAGACGCGCTGAGCCCACGGGCCCCTCGGGTCCTACGAGTCCCACGAACCCCATCACTCCTTGACTCCCTGACTCCTCGACCCCTTCACTCCTTGCTGGAAGAGGTGACGATGCCGTACGGATCGCGGCTCGCCGCGACGATGACACGGCGGCTCGGACGGGAATGCGTCTACACGCCCTCGGCGCGACTGGCCCTCTACCTGGCCCTGCGGCGCTGGTGCCGCCCGGGCGGCCGGGTCCTGATGTCCCCGGTGAACGACGACGTGATCCTCTTCGTCGTCCTCGCGGCCGGCCTGCGCCCGGTGCAGGCCCCGGTGTCGCCGTGGGACGGCAACATCGACCCGGCGGCCGTACCGGAGTCCACGTGGCGCGGCCTGGACGCGGTGCTGACCACGAGCCTGTACGGGATGCCGGACCGGATCGTCGAACTGCGGGACCGTTGCGCGCAGTTGGGGATTCCGCTGATCGAGGACGCGGCGCATGCGATCGGCACGCATGTGGACGGGCAGCCGATCGGTACGTTCGGCACGGCGGCCGCCTTCAGTCTCTCCAAGCATGTGGCGGGGATGGCGGGTGGCTTCCTGGCGGTCGAGGACGCGCGTACGCGCAGGGAGCTGGAGCTCCTGCGGGACGATCTGCTGTCGCCGGCGCGGCTGAAGTCGGACCTGTCGACGTTCCTGCGCCCCCTGGCCCGTTCGACGGTCCGCGCGCTGCATCTCGTACGTCCAACCTGGCGCACCATGCAACGCCTGGGCCTTCTGGAACGCGACGACTTCCGCATGCCCCTGCACGCACCGAGGCTGTCGCGCTCCGCCCACGAGGCGCCGAGTCTCCTGCCGTACGACCCCTGGATCCGTGTGGACCTCCACGACTACCGCGCCCGCCACGGGCGCCTGGTCCGGGCGGGCCTGAACCTGCGCATGAACCTGCTGGACGAGAACCTCTCCCGCCGCAGAGAGGGCGTCACCCTCCTCTCGGGCACCCCCTGGGCCTCCCCGGCCCTGAGCGACCGAGCGGCCCACAACGGCCCCCTGCCCCTGTTCCGGGTCCCGCTGCTGGTGGAGGACCGCGACACCCTCGTAGAACGCCTCGTCACCCACGGAGTCGTCTCCGGCTACATCTACGACCCGCCCCTGGACGACTACGCGGGACCGGAGTTCGTCGACCCGTCCCCCGACCCCACCCGTCCCTTATACACATCTCCGAGCCCACGAGGCTCCTGACCATCTCGTCTGCCGTCTTCCGCTTGAAAACAAACACAAACACCAGGACCGATGAGACCTCCGCAA
>NZ_JABERD010000420.1 GCF_013044505.1 Streptomyces sp. S3(2020)
CCTGTTGGCGCGCCGGGTCGGATGGGTATAAGGGACAGTACCCGTCCCATCCCCCAGGGGCTCCGCCCCTTCGACCCCGGTCCCTGGGGGCTGCGCCCCCAGACCCCCATCGGCCCTGAACGGGCCTCGTCCTCAAACGCCGGACGGGCTGAAGGACAGACTCCCCCGGCCGGGCCGGGTTACTGGTCCGAGGAGAAGCGCACCGCTCCCGCCGGGATCCGTGCGTCGCACCACACTCGGGCACCCTCGCGCAGTTCGTTGTCGGCGCCGACCACCGCGCCGTCGCCGATGACCGTGCCGGTGAGGACCGAGCGCCCGCCCACGCGTGCCCTGGTGCCGATCAGGGAGTCCGTGATGACGGCGCCCGGTTCGATGACCGCGCCGGGCAGGATCGTGCTGCCGAAGACACGAGCGCCCTGGGCCACGAAGGCGCCCTCGCCGACCACGGTGCCGCCGGTCAGTTTGGCGTCGGCGGCCACCCGTGCCGTGGGCAGGACGAGGCGGTCGCCGCAGCGGCCGGGGACCGCCGGGGAGGGGGCGCGGCCGAGGACGAGGTCCGCCGAGCCCCGTACGAAGGCGGCGGGGGTGCCGAGGTCCAGCCAGTACGTCGAGTCGACCATGCCCTGGAGGTGGGCTCCGGCGGCGAGGAGGCCGGGGAACGTCTCGCGCTCCACGGAGACCGGGCGGCCCGCCGGGATCGTGTCGATCAGGGAGCGGCGGAAGACGTACGCGCCCGCGTTGATCTGGTCGGTGACGATCTCCTCGGGGGTCTGCGGCTTCTCCAGGAAGGCCAGCACCCGGCCCGACGGGTCGGTCGGGACCAGGCCGTAGGCCCTGGGGTCCGGCACCTTCGTCAGATGGAGGGAGACGTCCGCGTTCGTCGACTCGTGGGTGGCCACCAGTGCCCTGATGTCGAGGCCCGTCAGGATGTCGCCGTTGAAGATCAGGACCGGGTCGTCCGGTGCGGAGTGCAGACGGGACGCCACGTTGCGGATCGCGCCGCCCGTGCCCAGCGGCTCGTCCTCCGTCACGTACTCGATGTGCAGGCCCAGTGCCGAGCCGTCGCCGAAGTACGGCTCGAAGACCTCCGCCAGATAGGACGTGGCGAGGACGATGTGGTCGACGCCCGCCGCTCTCGCTCTCGCCAGCTGGTGTGTGAGGAAGGGGACCCCGGCCGCGCGCACCATGGGCTTCGGCGTGTGCACGGTGAGCGGGCGCAGCCTCGTGCCCTTGCCGCCGACCAGGAGGATCGCTTCTGTCACCTGTAGTCTCCGCTTCCTGCCGGTGACCGGCCGAACTGTCTTTCGACCGGTCAGTGTATGCAGACCGTTGTGCGGCGCTTTCGGCGGCTGTGCGGTACTCCGACCCATGCCCCCGATGGCGGTGGAGATGCCTGAACCTGGTCCCCCGGTTCCCCGGTTCCCCTACCGCCCCTGGAGGGTGGCCGCGCTCTTACGGGCCGAGCCGAGCTTGCCGTAGAGCTTCGCGCCGGGGCATGCGGTGGAGAAGCCGTCCCGGTGGCCGGAGATCACGTTCAGGCGTACGTTCTTCCCTTTTTGGTAGAGATTTCCACCACCTGACTTCAGGTAGGTCTTTCCGCGCGGATTGGCGCCGAAGAGACCGAGCTTCCACGCCGCGAGCCGGGCGACCGCGTCCACGGCGGCCGCGGCGGGACGACGGGTGCCGAAGCTGCCGAGGACGGCGATGCCCATGCTGTTGGTGTTGAAACCGAGCGTGTGGGCGCCCAGGACCGGCTTCGCCACTCCCCCGGCGCGGCCCTCGTAGATCTTCCCGCACTTGTCGACGAGGAAGTTGTAGCCGATGTCACGCCAGCCCATGCTCTGGACGTGGTAGCGGTAGATACCGCGAATGACGGAGGGCGCCTGCGAACACTTGTAGCTGTTCCCGGTGACGGTGTGGTGGACGAAGGCGGCCTTGACCTTCTTCGTGTAGACGAACTTCTTCTCGCGCAGACCCTCGTCCGCGCCCCAGCCGCGCCGGGTGACGATACCCGGGCGCGGTCCGATGTACGGCTTGACCCGCTGCTGCCGCGTCAGCTCGCCGGCCCGCAGGGCGAGGAGCTCCCGCTCGGTCCGCGCGCGGTCGAGCGCGGGGATCTCCAGGGCGCCGAGGGGGGCGAGGCCGGCGTTGGCGGCGGAAGCGGCATTGGCGGCGTTGGCGGCGTTGGCGGCGGAACCGGTGACGGACTCGGTGCCGAGCGCGCCGGCGCGCTGGGAACCCGCCGGCGGACTCCCAGGGGCCGCGGGCTCCCCGGGGTCCACGAGTTCCAGACGCATCCCCGACGGCAGGGCACCGCCCGGCACGGCACGCTGCTCGGCGTCCGCACGCACGCGTACCTCGACGCCGTCCGAGTCCCCCACCCACAGCGGCGCCGTCGCCCCGCGCACCCGCCCCGAGGTGCGCTCGGCGGTGTCCGGGTCGGCGCCGTCGTCGCCGTAGTGCGTCTCGATGTCCTGCCAGCCGGACCAGGCGCCGGACGTGACGGCACGCGTGCGTACCTGGACGCTGCCGTGCAGTGCGGAGTCCGGGTCGTCCCAGACGACGCCGACCAGTGAGAAGTGCCGCACATCGCGGGCCGGCAGGCCCTGTTCGGCGGTGGCGCCGAGGACGCGGTCGCGGCTGAGGGGGGCGAGGGGGAGGGACTGGGTGCCGCCTGGAACGAACACTTCCGCGTTCGGCGCCGGGCGCGCGACGGTCGCGGCGGCGGGCAGGCCCAGGGGAAGGGCCAGAGCGGCCGCGCACGTGACACCGATGGAGGAAGCAAGGAATCGCATGCAAACGATCGTGAACACAGTCGGATATTTCCGCCATTCGGGAATTGACGGACCGTCGGGAACCGTTCCCCCGAACCGGCGACCCCGCCCCTCGTTGCGCGGCGCCGCCCCCGCGTACGCTTGCGCGGGTGACCACCACCGACCGCACCCCTGCCGACCTGCTGCGTTCCGCGCTCGCCGCGGACGCCGGACGCCCCCTGGTGACCTTCTACGACGACGCCACGGGCGAGCGCGTCGAACTGTCCGTGGCCACCTTCGCCAATTGGGTGGCCAAGACCGCCAATCTGCTCCAGGGCGAGCTGTCCGCGGAGCCCGGCGACCGGGTCGCGCTGCTGCTGCCCGCGCACTGGCAGACGGCGGTGTGGCTGCTGGCCTGTTCGTCGGTGGGCGTGGTCGCGGACGTGGCCGGCGATCCCAAGGCCGCCGACATCGTGGTGAGCGGCCCGGACACACTGGACGCCGCCCGGGCCTGCTCCGGCTCGCGCATCGCCCTCGCGCTGCGTCCGCTGGGCGGCCGGTTCCCGCAGACCCCGGACGGCTTCGCCGACTACGCCGTCGAGGTGCCGGGACAGGGCGACCGCTTCGCGCCGTTCGCGCCGGTCGACCCCGGGGAGCCGGCGCTGATCGTGGCCGGGCGGGAGTTCAGCGGCGCCGAGGTCGTCGAGCGGGCGGCCGCGGAAGCCTCCGGACTGGGGCTGACGGGGCCGGGGTCGCGGCTGCTCTCGGGGATGTCGTACGACACCTGGGAGGGGCTCAGCGCCGGGCTCTACTCCCCGCTGGCAACCGGGGGGTCCGTGGTGCTGTGCCGGAACCTGGATCAGCTGGGCGAGGAGTCGCTGGCGAAGCGGGTCGAGAGTGAGCGGGTCACCGTCACCGCTCGCCAGGCCCCTTAGGGTCCCCCGTTCGGCCC
>NZ_JABERD010000421.1 GCF_013044505.1 Streptomyces sp. S3(2020)
GGTCGGGGGTGAAGCCGGCGGGGGTGGCGGGTTCGGCAGGTCCGGCAGGCTCGCCGGGTTCGGCTTCGACCGGTTCGGGGACGGCGGCTTCGGAGGCGGTCGGCTCGTCCGCGGGCACCGGGGTGTCGTCGGCGTCCGGGCCGGCCCCGGAGTCACCCGTCGCGGAGGGTTCGAGGTCTTCGGGGGCGAGCGGCGCGGCGGACTCGGTGGCTTCGGTGGCTTCGGTGGCTTCGGCGCTCTCGGCCGTCGGTGGCTCGGCGTCCTGAGCCGCCGCCGACGGCACGGCCTCGACGGAGTCCGGCAGGTCGGTGCCCTTGCCGGCCGGGGATCCGGGCGCCGTGTCGGTGTCCCGCGCGGTCTGCGCGCCCCTCTTCGGTTCCGGCGTCGCCGCCAGGTTCGCCGCGAAACGGTTCAGCAGGCGGGTCGTGGCCGAGGCGACGGCCTCCGCCGGAAGCTCCGTGACGCGGCCGTCGGCGGAGGCGGTGCCGTCGAAGGTGAGCTTGGAGCCGCCGTCGGCCTCGTCCACCCTCAGGGTGAGGGCGAGTTTCACCGCGCCGGTGCCACGGGCCTCGGTGGCGTCGCCCTCGACGGCGTAGGAACCGTCGTCCTGGGCGGAGAGGCGGGCCGAGCCGCGGTAGGTGATGGTGTGGCCGCCGACGCGTACCTTCAGCCGCCCGGTGACGGGCTCGGCGCCGACGTCCTGCTGGAGCCCGGGAACGGCCCGGGCGACCCGGTCGGGATCGGCCAGCGCCTCCCTGAGCCGCTCGGCCGGAACCGGAACGAACACCTCATGCTCCATGGTGGGCGAGCCTACCCAGTGGCCGCCGCCGCGCACCCCGGTTGGTCGAAAGTGGCCGCGCGTCGGCGTCGGGCTCAGTAGCGCGGATGCACCAGCGTCGACACCTCCGCTCCCCCGACCCGCATCTCCTCCGCCGCCCTTCCGTCCGCCTCGAGCCCCGCCCGCGTCAGCGTCCGCGCCGATTCATGGGCGTCGAGTCCGAGGACCGGCGGTCGGACGGAGGCCAGCACGAACCCCCAGTCCCGCGGCGCCCGGCTCGCCCCCGTGGTCCGGTCCGGGCCCGCGGCGAAGGCGGAGTCACGGCCGCGCACGCAGTACGGCACCGTCCTCAGCCCCGCCGCGCGGATCGTCGCGTCCACCGTCCAGAAGACGCGGGGGCGGCTCGACACCGGACCGGCGTGCACCACCAGACGGCCGCCCGGGGCCAGCGCCCGCCTCGCCAGGCCGTAGAACTCCTGGGAGTACAGCTTCGTGCTGGCGGTGATCCCGGGGTCGGGCAGATCCGCGATCACCACGTCGTACGCGCCCCGCGGCGCCCCCCGCAGCCAGCTGAACGCGTCGCCCGTGGTCACGTGGACGCGTGTGTCGTCGTACACGTGCCCGTTCAGTGCGGACAGCGCCGGGTCCTCGCGGGCCAGCCGCACCACCCCCGCGTCGAGTTCCACGACGTCCACCCGGTGCACGTCCGGATGGCGCAGCACCTCGCGGGCCGCCAGGCCGTCGCCGCCGCCCAGGATCAGCACGCGCGCGTGCTCGCCGTACATCGCGGGGTGGACCAGTGCCTCGTGGTAGCGGTGTTCGTCGCGGCCGCTGACCCGCAGCCGGCCGTCGAGGAAGAGGTCCAGGGGGCGGCCCCCCGTGCCGCCGGTGAGGACGACCTCCTGGACATCGGTCTGGAGGGCCACGCGTACGTCGTTCCCGTACACGGCCTGCCGGGCCGCCCGTTCGAAGTCGTCGACCAGGACGGCGGCCGCGGCGAGGATGCCGAGCACGGCGAGGTTGGTGATCAGCAGCAGACAGCGGGCCCGGCAGGACAGGTCCCGGCGGAAGAGGCCCAGGACGAGGGCGCCGCCCACGATCGCGTTCACCGTGCCGGTGATCAGTGCGCCCGTCAGCTGGCCCAGCAGGGGCAGCAGCAGGAACGGGAAGGCCAGGCCGCCGACCAGCGCGCCGACGTAGTCCGCCGCGAACAGGTCCGCCACCGCGCCGCCCGGGTCCTGGCGGCGGATGCGCTGGATCAGCTCCATCAGCAGCGGGACCTCGGCGCCGATCAGCAGGCCGATGGCGAGGGAGAAGGCGACGAGGAGGCAGCGGGAGCCGTTCGCCCAGATGCCGCCCCAGTCACCGGTCCAGGCGAAGGCGGCGTACAGGGCCATCGCGCTGAGGCCGCCCACGAGGGCGAGGGCGGCCTCGATCGCCCCGAAGGCGGCGGCCGCGTGCCAGCGCAGCCGTTTGGCGAGGAGTGAGCCGATGCCCATCGCGAAGACCATGACGGACAGCACGACGGAGGCCTGGGTGACCGAGTCGCCGATCAAGTACGAGGCGAGGGCGACCAGTTCGAGCTCGTACACCAGTCCGCACGCGGCGCAGACGAAGACGCCCGCGAGGACCAGGAACCTGCCGATCCCGGGCCGGACGGGAAGCCGCGCGGGCCCGGCCCAGGGCGGCGTGGTGCCGGGTGGGGCGGGCGCGTGCGGTTCGATCACGTTGCGACGGTACGTCACTCCCGGTGCACGCTTCGTCACCCACACGTGTGGAACTGGGGGTCGCCAGGGCGCGGTGGGTTTGTGCGATGTGACGGGTGATGCGACGGACGAGGTACCGGGTGATGCGACGGGCCAGGTACCGGGCGAGGTACCGGGTGATGTGCCGGGTGGTGTCGTACGAGATCCCGGGCCTGCCCCTGGACACGCCCCGGCCCTCAGACGCCGCTCGCGCTGAGCCGGCCCGCCGGGACCCTCACCCCCACCCGGGTCCTGGTCGCCACCAGCTGTCCGTCCTGGGGGTACGCGTGCCAGGTCCGCCACAGCACCTGCCCCTCGTGGCGCTGGGCCAGCAGCGCGGTGAAGGCGTGCGGGCTGCCGGGGAAGACGCCGGCGAGGCCGTGCGGGTGGTCGGAGACGAGGGCCAGCAGCTCCTGTGCGCGGCCGGCGAACTGGCCCGGCGAGAGGACCTCCACCCGGGCCGCGAACTCGTACTCCCAGTCGCCGACCCGCTTGGCGACGCCCAGCGGCAGCGGGGTGCTGCTGCCCGGGATGCACGCCACCGTCTCCGAACAAGTGCCCCGCTCCTCCTCCAGGAGCACCTGATGGGACGCTCCGAGGAGTCTCAGCTCCAGCTTCGCCCCGTCGAACACGAGGTCGAGGGTCGCCAGTGCGGGGAGCGGCTCGCGCCCCAGGGCCCAGGCGAGGTCGGCCGCGCGCGTGTCGGTGTACGAGGTTTTCAGGGTCGTGAGCATGGATCGGCTCCGCTAGGCACGCAAAGGAAGAAAAGGGAGGTGTGGGTCCGGCGCACTCGGGTCGACACCGGCGGGGATTCGGCCCGATCGGCCCGGTCGGAAGGTCGGCAGGGGTGGCTCTGGGACGTCCGAAGGGCCGCTGCGTCAGGTGATTTAGAGAGAATCATGAACTGTGGCACCGCCACAGCGTTTTTACCCAAGTTCGTGGGGTTTCCATCCCTCAGAGGGCTCCACAGTTCAACTGTTCAACTACGGCGCACGCCAGGCCCGCCAGAGCGTGCGCCGGAGCGGCCGGGCGCTCGCGGCACACGAAGAGCCGGGCCCCACCCCCGTGCGGGCCCGGCTCTCGTGTTCCGGATGCGGGAAGCTCAGCTGCCCCGTGTCAGCTGCCTCCACCGCATCCGCCCCCACCACCCGCCCTCCCCCCCCCCCCC
>NZ_JABERD010000422.1 GCF_013044505.1 Streptomyces sp. S3(2020)
CAGACGAGCTGCTCAGGGGGCGCGGGGGGTCGGAGATGTGTAGAAGAGGCGGCGGTGCCGGGGGGAGGGGCTGGGAGAACTCCGGGGCCGGCTCCTCGGCCGCGGCCTCCGACTCGTCCACCAGGATGCCGTAGTCGCTCGCCAGGCCCTTCAGACCGTCCGAGTAGCCCTCGCCCAGGGCGCGGAACTTCCAGCCCTCTCCGCGGCGGTACAGCTCCCCGCAGATCAGTGCGGTCTCGCGGCCGGTCTCCGGCTTGACGTCGAAGTGCGCCAGCGGTTCACCGTCGGCGACCGCCGCGTCGTACAGCAGGATGCGCAGATCCTTCACGCGGTCGAAGGTGACGTCCTCCGCCGAAGCGACGATGAGAATCTGACCGATGGTGGGCTCGACACCGGAGAGATCTGTCTGGATCGTATCGGTGAGGCCCTCGGCGACGCGCTTCTGGCCGAGTCGCCAGACCTTCCCGGAGGGGTGCCGGGGCTGGTTGTAGAAGACGAAGTCCTCGTCGGAGCGGACGCGACCGCCGGGGCCGAGGAGGAGCGCCGAGGCGTCGACGACCGGGACCCCCTGTCCGGGCGTCCAGCGCAGCACGGCGCGTACCGTGGTGACTTCGAGCGGGACGTTGGACCCCTTCAGCATGGCGTGCGTCATGCGGTCATCCTGCCTTCTCGGTCCTGGTCACGACAACGCGGGGGTAGTGGTTCCGCAAGGGAATCCGACCCGGTCGTGCTTGCCTGCGTTACCTGAAGTTCATGCCCGGTGGGAACCCCTGACATGGGTTTGTACGTACTATTACCGGCCACCTGTGAACCGTTCACAGGAGGCCCAGCCGCCACGGGGGAGTCATATGCGTCATTTCGGGCACATCGCCCCTGAGGTGCGTCAGCGCCTCTTCCATCAGGAGCCGTGCGAGTTCAGCGCCGACTCCTCGGCCCGGCTGCTCTCCGCGGCTCTGGGCGCCACGCTCTACAGCCCGGCCACCAGGCCGCGGCTCGCCGACGACATCCTGAAACAGGTCGGGCGTGGCGTGGTCTCGATGGTGCTGTGCCTGGAGGACTCGATCGGCGACGAGGACGTCGTGGACGCCGAGGAGAACCTCGTACGACAGTTCACGGAACTCGCCGACCGGGCGGAGACCGATCTCCCGCTGCTCTTCATCCGGGTCCGCCACCCCGAGCAGATCCCCGACCTCGTCCGGCGGCTCGGCCCCGCGGTCCGGCTGCTGTCCGGATTCGTGCTCCCGAAGTTCACCGAGGAGCGCGGCATCCCCTTCCTGGAGGCGCTCTCCGGCGCCGAGGCGGCGAGCGGGCGGCGACTGTTCGCCATGCCGGTGCTGGAGTCGCCGGAGCTGATGTACCGCGAGTCGCGGGTGGAGACCCTGGAGGGCATCGCCCGCGCGGTCGACAAGTACCGGGACCGGGTGCTGGCGCTCCGCCTCGGCGTGACCGACTTCTGCTCCTCCTACGGCCTGCGCCGGGCCCCCGACATGACCGCCTGGGACGTCCAGATCGTCGCCTCCGTGATCGCCGACGTGGTGAACATGCTGGGCCGGGCCGACGGCACCGGCTTCACGGTGACCGGGCCGGTCTGGGAGTACTTCCGCGTCCAGGAGCGCATGTTCAAGCCGCAGCTGCGCCGCAGCCCCTTCCTGGAGGGCCAGGCCGAGGAACTGCGCGAGGCGCTCATCGAGCACGCCATGGACGGACTGCTCCGCGAGATCTCCCTCGACCAGGCCAACGGTCTGATGGGTAAGACTTGTATCCACCCCTCGCACGTGCTTCCCGTGCACGCACTGTCGGTGGTCAGTCACGAAGAGTTCAGTGACGCGGCGGACATCCTGCGCCCGGAGCGCGGCGGCGGGGGAGTGCTGCGGTCGCAGTACACGAACAAGATGAACGAGGTGAAGCCGCACCGGGCCTGGGCCGAGCGCACCATGCTGCGCGCCGAGGTGTTCGGGGTGGCCAACGAGGACATCGGCTTCGTCGAGCTGCTGGCCGCCGGAATCCCCGACTGAGACACGCAGTGACTGGGTCGGTTACACACAAGGGACGCATGAACAACGCAGTGAACAACGAGGTGCCTGGCGGGATCTGGTCCGGAACCTGGGTCGCCGAGCGGCTCGGGGTCGAACTCCTGGGCGACGACAACCTGACCGACCTGCTGGGCCTCGCCCTGCGCCGCAACCCCAAGCGGGCCCATCTGCTGGTCTCCAACGTGCTAGGCAAGCACGTCCCGCAGTCACCGTCCGTGGTCTACGGCGCCGGCTTCGCCCTCGGCCGCCGGGTCCGCGACCTGCTGGGCACCGAGGAGTCCGCCCGCGCGGTCGTCCTCGGCTACGCGGAGACCGCGACCGGCCTCGGCCACTGCGTCGCCGACGGCATCGGCCTCGCCCCCTACCTCCACTCCACCCGCCGCCCGGTCCCCGGCGTGGCCCCGGCGGGCGGCTTCGAGGAGTCCCACTCCCACGCGACCTCGCATCTGCTGCTGCCGGAGGACCCGGCCCTGCTGGTCGGCGACGGCCCACTGGTCCTGGTCGACGACGAGTTCTCGACCGGCAACACGGTCCTGAACACGATCAGGGACCTCCACGACCGGTATCCGCGCGGCCGGTACGTCGTGGTCGCCCTGGTCGACATGCGCTCGGACGCGGACGCGGGTCGCCTGGACGACTTCGCCCGGGAGATAGGCGCGAGGGTGGACCTGGTGGCAGCGGCATCGGGAACGGTGAGCCTGCCGGAGGGGGTACTGGAGAAGGGGCAAGCTCTGGTCGCCGAGTACGACCGTGCCCCGATAGGGGCGCGGGGCTGCGTTGAATCTGCGGCTACCGCCGCGCGGGCGCGACCAGCCCCCACAGACCCGCAGCCGAAACCCAACCGCGTCGACCTCCACTGGCCCCACGGCCTCCCCGACGGCGGCCGCCACGGCTTCACACCCCAACACCGAATACGCCTCGACGCCGCCCTCCCCGAAATGGCAGCCCGCCTCGCCGAAACCCTCGGAGAGAACGCCCACCGCGTACACATCCTCGGCTGCGAAGAGCTGATGTACGCCGCCCTCCGCCTCGCCCGCGAGCTGGAGCAGGTCACGGAAGCCGCGGTCACCTACTCCACGACCACCCGCTCCCCGGTCCTGGCCGTCGACGACCCCGGCTACGCCATCCGCACCCGCCTCACCTTCCCGGCCCACGACAACCCGGCGGACGGCCCGGGCGACCGCTACGCCTACAACATCGCCGGCGCCGGCTTCGACGCGATCGTCGCCGTCATCGACTCCACCGCGGACACCCCCGAACTGCACGCCCCTGACGGCCTGTTGGCGCAGCTCGTGGAACACACCCCGCACGTCGTCCTCGCGGTCGTCCCCAGCTACACCCCCGCGCCCCTGTACGCCCCCGAAACGCCCCCCATGCTGCCCCACCCCCCCCGCCGCCCCCCCCCCCCCTCCTACGCCCCGGCACCCCGCCCCCCCCCCCCCCCGGCCCCCTCCGACGTCACCCCGGAGGCCCCGCCCCACGACCGCCCGGCAGCCAGCCAGACCGGCGGCCCCCACCACCACGCGCCGCCCCCCGGGGCGCACCACCCCCGCGACCCCCCCCCGCACCCCCCCCCCCCCCCCCCCCCCCCGCC
>NZ_JABERD010000423.1 GCF_013044505.1 Streptomyces sp. S3(2020)
ACTTCGTGGGCTCCGGCCCTCCCACCTACGACGCCGAACCCACCGCCCTGCCGCCCGCGGACCCCGACGACCTGGACGACCTGGTGGCCGACACCGTCCTGGACGGCGCCCACTACGGCTCCTGCATCCTGCGTGCCGCCTCCGTGCGGGGCGACTCCGCCCGCTTCCGCGGCGAACCCCGCCGGGACTCCCTCCTCACCGCCCGCTTCGGCACCGGCGACCACGCCCTGGTCCTCGTGGCGATGGCCACCGGCGCCCGCGCGACCCCCGGCGCCCACCGGGCCGCCGCCGAGGCCTGCCACTGGATCGGCAGGGCCGTCGGCCGCAGCCACGCCCGCCGCGCCGAGGACCTGCGCGCCGCCCGCCGCGGCGACCTGAAGTCGGGGCTGCACCGCCTCACCGACCGCAGCCTCGGCAAACTCCGCGCCAGCGCCACCGAGCAGGGCATCGACCCGGAGGAGTACTCCGCCACCCTGCGCTGTCTGCTCCTGCCGGCCGACACCGGCTGCCGTACGCGCGTCTTCTTCGGGGTCGGCGCGGGCGGACTGTTCCGGCTCAGGGACGGCGAGTGGCAGGACATCGAGCCGCGCGTCTCGGATGTCACCGGAGAACCGGTGGTCGGCTTCGGCTCCCTGCCCGCCGAGACCCCCGAGGGCGACCGCCTCACCATGGACCTCGGCATCCCCACCCCGCCGAGCCCGTACGAGGCCGCCCCCGAGCCGCCCCGCGAACCCTTCCGCTTCCGCGCCTCGGTAGCCCGCCCGGGTGACACGCTCCTGATGTGCAGCGGCGGCCTCGCGGAACCCCTGCGCGGCGAACCGGAACTGTGCGAGTACCTCACGGGCCGCTGGTCCGGCCCCACCCCACCGGGCCTCGCCGCGTTCCTCGCGGACACCCAGGTGCGGGTCAAGGGCTACGCGGACGACCGTACGGCCGCCGCCGTGTGGGAGGCGTGACGACGGGGGTTGTGGATTGATGGATCCATGGCCAAGCAGAACGTCGCCGAACAGTTCGTCGACATCCTCGTCCGCGCCGGTGTGAAGCGTCTCTACGGCGTCGTCGGCGACAGCCTCAACCCGGTCGTCGACGCGGTACGCCGTAACGCCGCCATCGACTGGGTGCACGTCCGGCACGAGGAGACCGCCGCCTTCGCGGCCGGCGCCGAGGCACAGATCACCGGGAAGCTCACCGCCTGCGCGGGCTCCTGCGGCCCCGGCAACCTGCACCTCATCAACGGCCTGTACGACGCCCACCGCTCCATGGCCCCGGTCCTCGCCCTCGCCTCGCACATCCCCTCCAGCGAGATCGGGCTCGGCTACTTCCAGGAGACCCACCCCGACCAGCTGTTCCGCGAGTGCAGTCACTACAGCGAACTCATCTCCAGCCCGAAGCAGATGCCGAGGCTCCTCCAGACCGCCATCCAGCACGCGGTCGGCCGCTCCGGCGTCAGCGTGGTCTCCCTCCCCGGCGACATCGCGGACCAGCCCGCCCCCGACAAGCCGCTGGAGACCGCCCTCGTCACCTGCCGGCCCACCGTCCGCCCCGGCGACACCGAGATCGACCGGCTCGTCGAGATGATCGACGCGGCCGACAAGGTCACCCTGTTCTGCGGCAGCGGCACCGCGGGCGCGCACACCGAGGTCATGGAATTCGCGCAGAAGATCAAGTCCCCGGTGGGGCACGCCCTGCGGGGCAAGGAGCACATCCAGTACGACAACCCGTACGACGTCGGCATGAGCGGTCTGCTCGGCTACGGCGCCGCCTACGAGGCCACCCACGAGTGCGATCTGCTGATCCTGCTCGGCACCGACTTCCCGTACAACGCCTTCCTCCCCGACGACGTCAAGATCGCCCAGATCGACGTCCGCCCCGAGCACCTGGGCCGCCGCTCCAGGCTCGACCTGGCGGTGTGGGGCGATGTGAAGGAGACCCTGCGCTGTCTCACCCCGCTAGTGCGGGAGAAGCAGAACCGCAGGTTCCTCGACAAGATGCTCAAGAAACACGCGGACGCGCTGGAAGGCGTGGTCAAGGCGTACACCCGCAAGGTCGACAGGCACGTCCCGATCCACCCCGAGTACGTGGCCTCCGTGCTCGACGAACTCGCCGACGACGACGCCGTGTTCACCGTCGACACCGGCATGTGCAATGTCTGGGCCGCCCGTTACGTCTCACCCAACGGGCGCCGCCGCGTCATCGGTTCCTTCTCCCACGGCTCGATGGCCAACGCGCTGCCGATGGCGATCGGCGCCCAGTTCGTCGACCGGCGGCGACAGGTCGTCTCGATGTCCGGTGACGGCGGATTCACCATGCTGATGGGCGACTTCCTCACCCTGGTGCAGTACGACCTCCCCGTGAAGGTCGTCCTCTTCAACAACTCCTCGCTGGGCATGGTCGAGTTGGAGATGCTGGTCGCGGGCCTGCCGTCCTACGGCACCACCAACAAGAACCCCGACTTCGCCGCAGTGGCCCGCGCCTGCGGAGCCTACGGTGTCCGCGTGGAGAAGCCCAGGCAGCTGGCCGGTGCCCTCAAGGACGCCTTCCGGCACAAGGGACCCGCCCTCGTCGACGTCGTCACCGACCCCAACGCCCTGTCCATCCCGCCGAAGATCAGCACCGAGATGGTGACCGGGTTCGCCCTGTCCGCGTCGAAGATCGTGCTCGACGGCGGCGTGGGGCGGATGCTCCAGATGGCGCGGTCCAACCTGCGGAACGTGCCGCGGCCCTAGGGTGCGTACGGCACCCACTGGCGGCCGGCGGTGTCGTACGAGTAGCGCGGCAGGCCCTTGATGGCGCTCGTGCGGAACGGGCTTCCTTGGTCGTCGATACGGACGGTGCCGGTGCGGCCCTGCGAGGACCAGTCCAGTTCGAGATACCAACTGCAGTCGCAACCCGCGGTCTTCGCGGTGACCAGGAGCACCTCCGGATCCTCGGCGGAGACGCGGTAGGGCAGTTGGATCGCGGGGATGGGGCCCTCGGGGTCACCGCCGGGTTCCGGGTGGGCGACGGGACGGTCGGCGTCCAGGTCGACGGAGAAGAAACGGGGGGTGATCGCACCGCCGCAGCCGTTGTCCATGGTGTAGGAGTTGCCCTCGAACGGGGCCGCGCGCCCGACGACGCGCACCCGGAGGGCTTCGGGCACCACGGCCGTGGAGTTCCGGCCCTGCACCGAGATCTGCACGTTGGTGTCACGGCCGTGCCGGGCGCCCTGCGCCGCCGCCCACGTCCTGGCGTCCTGTGCGGCCGGGGGCGGCGGGACCTGCGCGGGCGGTTTGCCGACCACGTAGTCGTGGCCGCAACCCTGGTTCCAGACATGGGAGTTGATGGTCCAGGTCAGCGGCACGGCAGCGCCCGGCCCCGCCCCGCCGGTGGGGCTGTCGCCGGTGACCGAGCCGGACGGGGAGGGCGCGTCCCCGCTGCCGCCGGGGGAGGCGGGCGGCGAGGTCCGGCTTGGCGAGGGTGACGTGCTCGCCTTCGGCCTCTTCGACGTGCCGGGGCCGGGGGCCCCGGGGGCGGTCGAGCGCGTACAGACGGGGACGGTGGGCGGTACGGCGGCGGTGGTCGAGGAACGGCCGTTCGACACGGCGGACAGGCCGGCGGGCGTGGCCGCCGGGG
>NZ_JABERD010000424.1 GCF_013044505.1 Streptomyces sp. S3(2020)
GACCCCGCCGCCACCGGCCCCGCCCCCAGCGGCTCCAGCGTCAGCCGCGTCGAGCCCTGCACACACGTCACCTGCCGCGGCTCCAGCCAGCCCAGTTTCCACTTGTGCCAGGCGAACAGGTCCGGCGACAGCCCGAACTGGCTGCCCATCAGGTCCCAGTCGCCGACGAACGTGTCCCAGTCGCCCTTGCCGTCCACCGGGCGGTGGTAGAGATCGGGCAGGTCGAAGACATGACCGGTCTCATGGGCGAGAACGAGCCGGTCCGGCGGGTGCTGCTCGAAGACCGTGACGACCCGGCGGATGTCCGTGCCGTCGGCCCGCAGCGGGACGTCCAGGTTGACGACCTTCGTCGCGTCGGAGTCCACGCCGGGCGCGTCCGGATCGGCGACGAAGTAGACGACGTCGTACTGGGAGAAGTCCACCAGACCGTCCGCCGCGGTCAGCGCGTCGCGCAGATAGGCGGCGCGGTGGGACGCGCTCCAGTCACGCTGTATGGCGTACGCCGTGGACGGCTGCGGCATCCGGATCCAGTGCCGCAGCGGATGCGGGCGCAGCGTGAACTTGCCGTAGGAGGCCTGTTCGAAGAAGCGGCTGGTGGCCGGGAAGTGGTCGGCGGCCAGTTCGTCGGGCGTGGTGCGCGGGGTCGCGTCCGGGAAGGACAGGAACACCATCACCGCGTCGAGGGCCCGGGAAGGGCGCGGATAGGCGGTGTTCCAGGTGTCCAGGCCCTCGGAGTGGTGCGCCTGAGTGCGGGTCAGGGCACAGGGTTCGGCCGAGAAGGGTTCGGCGGCCGACGGACCGGTGATGAGAGAGGTGGCGGCCAACGCCGACATGGTGGTGAACACGGCCGCAGTGCTGCGCAGTCGGGGGCGCGGAAAGGGGCGCGGCACAGAGACCTCCGGGTGCGGTTCGCGGGACACCGCACCCAGCCTGTATGAGATTGTCGTACTACGCCCTGTTTGTCTGCACCAGACGAGTGAGTACGGCGAAGAACCGTCAGAAGCGACACCCCGAATCGCTCACGGAACGTCACACCTGGTCGGACGCCCCAACAAGCCGTCCAGGTGCGGGCAGAAACGATCTGTCAGAAGGGCCGGTTGTTCCGGGACACTGGACGGTGGCTGGAAGGGGTGGGGGCCAGCCTCTATGATCGGCACACTTTCCTGCACGGACAGAGATCGAGTGCACTGCGGGAGCGAACGGTGAGCGGAACCTCCGAAGGGCCGGCGCCCGCGGCAGATCTCGACCGGGCGGTCGTCACGGACAGTGACTTCAGTACGTCACCTCGTACGGCATCCTCGCCGTCCCAGGCGTCCCCGACGTACCGATCGGCGTTCGCGGCCGCGCCGCTGGCCATGGCCGTCGTGGACCGCGAGGGCGTGGTCGTCGGCGCCAACGAGACATTGGGCGAACTCCTCGGCAGCGCGCCCGAGGCGCTGGCCGGGCAGGTCGCCGCCGAGCTGGTGGATCTGGCCTCGGACGCGCGTACCTGGCACGCCTACCAGGAAGTGCTGCGCGGCCGGCAGGCCAGGCTGCGGTGCACCCGCCGGCTCAAGCATCCCGACGGTCAGTCCGTGTGGGTGCAGGTGACGGTCGCGCCGCTGGGCACGGGCGGGCCCGGTGTGCTGCTGTCCCTCGCCGACATCAGCTCGCATCGCGAACTCCAGGCCCGGCTGCGGCACTTGCAGATGCACGACCCGGTGACCCGGCTACCCAACCGCACCCTGTTCTTCGAACGCCTGTCGGCCGCCCTCGAGGTGGAGTCGTACGCCCAGGGCGGCACCGGGCGGATCGGGCTCTGCTATCTCGACCTCGACGGCTTCAAGGCGATCAACGACACCCTGGGCCACCGTGTCGGCGACCGGCTGCTGGCGGCGGTGGCCGAGCGTCTGACCCGCTGCGCCGACGAGGCGGGCCTCACCCGGGGCAGCGCGCCGCTGGTGGCCAGACTCGGCGGCGACGAGTTCGCCCTGCTCGTCGAGGACTCCACCGGCACCGACCAGCTGGCGGATCTCGCCGAGGCCGTACTGAAGGCGATCCAGGCGCCCTTCGACATCTCCGGGCGCCGGCTCTCCGTCTCCGCGTCGATCGGTGTCGTGGAACGGCACGCGGCCGGCACCACCCCCACCGCCCTGGTCCAGGCCGCCGACACGACGCTCTACTGGGCGAAGGCCGACGGCAAGTCCCGCTGGACGCTCTTCGACCCGGAGCGCAACGCCCACCGGATGACCCGTCAGGCGCTCGCCTCCACGCTCCGGCCGGCCATCGAGCGCGGCGAGTTCACGCTGGAGTACCAGCCGCTGGTCGGCATGGAGGACGGCCGGCTCCGGGGGGTCGAGGCGCTGGTCCGCTGGAACCATCCGCAGTTCGGCATGCTGACGCCGAATCGGTTCATCGGATTGGCCGAGGAGGACGGTTCGATCGTCCAGCTCGGCCGCTGGGTGCTGGCCACCGCCTGCCGGCAGGCCCGGCAGTGGCAGCTGGACCACCCCGGCGAGCCGCCGATCTTCGTCAGCGTGAACGTCGCGGTCCGCCAGGTCTGGGACTCCGACCTGGTCCAGGACGTCGCCGACATCCTCGCGGAGACGGGTCTGGCCCCGGGCCTCCTCCAGCTGGAGCTGACGGAGTCCGCGGTCATGGGCTCGGCGGGCCGCCCCCTCCAGGCCCTGCAGGCGTTGAGCGACATGGGCGTCCACATCGCCATCGACGACTTCGGCACCGGCTACTCCAACCTCGCCTACCTCAGCCGCCTCCCGGTCGCGGTCCTGAAGCTGGACGGCTCCTTCGTCAGGGGCTTCCAGTACGAGGGGACGGGTGCCTCGCCCAACCCGGCCGACGAGGTCGTCGTCGAGGCGATGATCCAGCTGGCCCACCGGCTGGGGCTGACCGTCACCGCGGAGTGCGTGGAGACCTCGGCCCAGGCCTCCCGGCTGCGCCGTATCGGCTGCGACACCGGCCAGGGGTGGCTGTACTCGCGGCCGGTGGCGCCGGATCGTATCTCCGAGCTGATGGGCGGTCAGACCGTCGGCAACCCGTAGGCGTCGGCGATCAGTTCGTAGCTGCGCAGCCGCAGCTCCGCGCTGTGGGCGTGGGAGGTGAGCATGAGCTCGTCGGCGCCGGTGCGCTTGTGGAGGTCGTCCAGGCCGGCGCGGACCTCGTCCACCGAGCCGTGGACGACGTTGGCGTTCCAGGACGTGATGAACTCGCGTTCCATGGGGCTGAAGTCGTAGGCCTCCGCCTCTTCCGGGGTGGGGACGAGGCCGGGGCGTCCGGTGCGCAGGCGGACCATGTTGAGGCTCGCGGCCAGGACCTGGCGGCGGGCCTCCTTCTCGTCGTCCGTGGCGAGGGCGGAGACGCCGATGACGGCGTACGGCTCCTTCAGTACCCCGCTCGGGCGGAAGGACTCCCGGTAGAGCTCCAGGGCCGGGACGGTGTTCTGCGCCGAGAAGTGGTGGGCGAAGGCGAACGGCAGACCGAGGGTGCCGGCGAGGCGGGCGCTGAAGCCGGAGGAGCCGAGGAGCCAGATCGGGGGGCGGTGCGGGGACTGGACGCCGCCGGGGGACGTCGACTGGATGGGGCCGGGGAC
>NZ_JABERD010000425.1 GCF_013044505.1 Streptomyces sp. S3(2020)
TCCCGGAGCGCCGGACGGGCTGGAAGGTGCGGGCCGGTGTTGAGGGGTGCGGCCCCGGCGGGTGGGTGGGGGTTCGGGATGGCGAGTCCTGGTCCTCGAACGCCGGACCGGCCACGGCGACGTACCGTGAGGTGCATGGTCAACGCCTCCGCCCGTGTCGCCACCCCCGATGACCTCGATGCCGTCGTCGCCGCCTTCACCGGTGCCTTTCTGGACGACCCGGTCTGGGGGCCCGCGTTTCCCGACGTGCGGCGGCGTGCCGTGCAGGCGGCGGTGATGTGGCGGGTGTACGCGGGGTCGGCGCTTCGGTACCCGTGGACGTTGGTGACTCCGGGGGTCGAGGCCGCCGCCGTGTGGATTCCGCCGGGTGGGGTCGAACTGACCGAGGAGGAGGCGGGCGGGCTGGAGGAGCGGATCGCTCGGGTCACGGACGCGGGGACGGCGCGGGCGGTGATGGAGATCGGTGAGCGGTTCGAGGCGGCCCATCCGGACGAGCCGTTCTTCTATCTCACGATCCTGGGCACCCACCCCGACCACCGCGGCAAGGGTCTCGGCATGGGACTGCTGGCCGAGAGCCTGGACCGGATCGACGCCCAAGGCGCGCCCGCCTACCTGGAGTCGACGAACCCGGCCAACCTCAAGCGGTACGAGAGCGTCGGCTTCCGGGTACGCGACGAGATCCCGCTCGCCTCCGGGGCCGTGGTCACGAGCATGTGGCGTCCGGGGCGAGAAATCCCCCGGTGATGTCCGCCAACTCCCGCTAGCGTGCGGGAGATGAGGATCCTTCATCTCTCCGACACCCACCTCGAACGCACCGACGCCCCCAACGCACGCGGCGTCAACGCCCACGACTCCCTGCGCCTGATGCTCGCCGAACTCCGGCACATGCAGGGTGTGGACGCGATCGTCGTCACCGGGGACCTCGCCGACGACGGGGCGGTGGAGGCGTATACGGCCGTCAGGGAGCTGTTCGGGGAGTTCGCGCGAAGGCTCGGTGAGGTGCCCGTCTTCTACACGACCGGGAATCACGACGAGCGCGAGGCCTTCGCGAAGGTGTTGGGGAGCGGGCATCCGGAGCCGGGCCGGGTGCTGGAGTCGACGCAGGGCGAGCGGGCCGCCGTGAGCGTGGTGGCCGGGTGGCGGTTCGTGACGTTGGACTCGCTGGTGCCGGGGAAGGTGCACGGGCAGCTCGGCGCCGCCCAACTCGACTGGCTGAGGGACGTGTTGGCGACCCCGTCCCCGCACGGCACGGTCCTCGCCTTCCACCACCCGCCCATCGCGCTGGACAACCCCCTCCAGCTGATCTTCGGCCTGCGCGACCCCGCCGACCTCGCCGCCGCGATCCGCGGCACCGACGTCAGGGTCGTGCTCACCGGTCACTTCCACGCCCAGCTCTTCGGCCTGCTGGAGTCGGTCCCGGTGTGGGTCACTCCGGGCGTGGTCAACCGCATCGACCTGACGACGGCACCCGGCACGGAGCGCGCGGTGCGCGGGGCCTCGGCGTCCCTGGTCGAACTCGGGGGGCCGTCGAGCCCGCTCTTCCACACGTTCCACGCCCGCGACCCCCGCGCCCACGAGACGGTCTACGAGCTGGACGCGGAGAGGGTGCGTTCCTTCGTGGAGCGGCACGGCTGACCTGCTCCTCTTGGTTAAGTCAAGCAACTGACTTAATGTGTTGACCGAAGGTTGCCTAGGTCAATCACACGCGCACCGCTACGGAGGCCCCGCCATGTCCGACGCCCCTGCCGCCGCACCACCACGGTCGAACGCCGTGGTCGCGGTGCTGGCCTTCGCCGGAATCGTGGTCTCGCTGATGCAGACCCTGGTGATCCCGATCGTCCCGGAGCTGCCCAAGCTCCTGGACGCCCCGGCGTCGGACACCGCCTGGGCGGTCACCGCGACGCTGCTCGCCGCCGCTGTCGCCACCCCGGTCGTGGGCCGTCTCGGCGACATGTTCGGCAAGCGCCGGATGCTGCTGATCAGCGTGGTCATGCTGATCGCGGGCTCGGTGGTCTGCGCGCTGTCCGACTCCCTGGTCCCGATGATCGTCGGCCGGGTGCTCCAGGGCCTGGCCTCGGGCGTGATCCCGCTCGGCATCAGCATCATGCGTGACGAACTCCCCGCGGAGCGCCTCGCCGGCTCCACGGCCCTGATGAGCGCCTCCCTCGGTATCGGCGGCGCCCTGGGCCTGCCGGCCGCGGCCCTCATCGCCGACAACTTCAGCTGGCACGTCCTGTTCTGGACGTCGGCGGCGCTGGGCGTCGTGGCCCTCGTGCTGGTCTCGCTCTTCGTGCCGGAGTCCCGGGTCCGCACCGGCGGCCGCTTCGACCTGGTCGGCGGCATCGGCATGGCGACCGGCCTGGTCTGCCTCCTGCTCGGCATCTCCAAGGGCGCGGACTGGGGCTGGACGAGCGGCACGACGATCGGCCTCTTCGTGACGGCGGTCGTCGTCCTCCTGGCGTGGGGCTGGTTCGAGCTGCGTACCGACCAGCCGCTGGTCGACCTCCGCACGACCGCCCGCCGTCAGGTCCTGGTCACCAACCTCGCCTCGATCGCCGTCGGCTTCGCGATGTTCGCCATGTCCCTGGTCCTGCCGCAACTGCTCCAGCTTCCGTCGCAGACCGGCTACGGCCTCGGCAAGTCGATGCTCGTCGCCGGTCTGGTCATGGCCCCGTCGGGCCTGGTGATGATGGTGACGGCGCCGATCTCGGCGGCGGTGTCGAAGGCCCGCGGCCCCAAGACGACGCTGATGATCGGTGCCCTGATCGTGGCCGCGGGCTACGGCATCAACATCGCCCTCATGACCGAGGTCTGGCACTTCGTCCTCGCCGCCTGCGTCATCGGCGCCGGTATCGGCTTCACGTACGGCTCGATGCCCGCGCTGATCATGGGCGCGGTCCCGGCGTCGGAGACGGCCGCGGCGAACAGCCTGAACACCTTGATGCGGTCCATCGGCACGTCCTCGGCGAGCGCCATCGCGGGCGTCATCCTCGCCCAGATGACGACCGACTTCGGCGGCTACGCGCTGCCCTCCGAGAGCGGCTTCAAGACGGTCCTCGCGGTCGGCGCCGGGGCGGCACTGCTGGCGTTCGTGGTGGCCTCGTTCATCCCGCGCCACCAGGTCGCGGAGGAGAGCGCCGTACCGGTGTCCGCGGAGTCCGCCAAGGTCACGGCGAAGTCGTAGTACCCGTACTCGTACCCGTACGTAGGCCCGGGCCCGTCGGCACTCGTCGACGGGCCTTTCGCCGTCCGCGCCGCTACAGGTTCCCCAGCGGCTCGATGTCCACCTTGACCGGGGTGCCCCACACCCGCAGCACCTCGTAGTCGGTGAACTCGTGCACCAGCCGGTACGCCATCGCCGCGCGCGGGCCGCGGCGCTGGCGTACCGGCTGGTGCACGAGTTCACCGACTACGAGGTGCAGCGGTAGCCGGGCACCCGCGGCACGGTGGCGCTCCACCCCGTCGGCAAGCGGTCGGGCCCCCGCCGCGCGAGCGCCGGCTGACCAGTGCCCACCGCCCCGGCCCACCGCACGGGTGCCACGACGGGCGCGAGCCCCCAGCCCTGCGCACTGAGCAGCCCGCCCG
>NZ_JABERD010000426.1 GCF_013044505.1 Streptomyces sp. S3(2020)
CCTTCGGCTCGGAGACGTGTATTAGCGACAGATACACCCCCGCGACCCGAGCCACATGCGCATCGAGATCCCGCACCTCCAGATACCGCGCCGCGGCAAGCTGGTTGACGGTCGGCGTATGCAGATCCGCGGCCTGCTTGGCGACAACACAGGCCCGCCGCACCGCACTCGGCGCCCGCAACCACCCCAGCCGCAGCCCGGGAGCCATCACCTTGGAGAAGGACCCGAGCAGCACGGTCCGATCCTCGGCCCCCGGATACGAGGCGATCCACGGCAGCCGCTCCCCCTCGAACCGCAGCTCCCCGTACGGATCGTCCTCGACGATCCACACCCCGCACCGCCCCGCCACCTCGGCCACACCGGCCCGCCGCTCGGCCGACATGGTCCGCCCGTTGGGATTCTGGAAAGTGGGGACGGTGTAGAACAACTTCGGCCGCTCCCGAAGGACAAGCTCGGCGAGGGCACCGACATCGGGCCCCTCCGCATCCCCCGGCACGGCGACGACCCGCGCCCCCGCCAGCCCGAAGACCTGAAGTGCCGCCAGATAGCAGGGGTCCTCGACGAGCACGGTGTCCCCCGGCTCGACGCGCGCGGCGGCGACCAACGACAGGCCCTGCTGCGACCCGGTGGTGACAACAAGCTCATCCGCCCCGGTGTCCAGCCCCCGCACCGCCGTCCGTCGCGCCAGCACCTCCCGCAGCCCCGGCCCCCCTTCGGTCGTCGAGTACTGAAGGGCCCGCCCCGGCATCTCCTCCAGCACATACCGGAACGCCGCCGCGACACCCTCCCGGTCGAACAGCTCGGGCGCGGGCAGCCCACCGGCGAAGTTGACGACCTCGGGCCGTGCGGTGACGGCGAGGATCTCCCGTACCGCCGACCCACCGGTCGACCGGACGCGCGAGGCGAGCGAAGGCAAGGCGGCGAAGGTGCTCGTAAGGGTCATGCCGAGCACCCTAGAGATATAGATGTCGCCTACAAACAGCTTTCCAGGATCCGGGATCAGATCAGCCCGTGCGCCCGACACCCGCGTACACATTGATGTCCGCGTCGGTCACATCACCGATCTCGGCGGGCGCCGCCCCGTCCGGCCGCCACCGATGGACGGGCACGACTCCGGGATCCAGGACCTCCAGCCCGCTCTCGGAGAAGAACCGCTCGACCTCCCCCTTGGACCGCAGCACGAACGAGAACCCACGAGCGGTGTACGTCTCCTGTACGGCCCGCATGTTCGCCGCGTTGAGATCCAGCGTGAGATGACTGAGCACGACACGGCTCCCCGGAGGCAGCGCGGCGACGAGCTCCCGGACCACGGGATAGGCGACCTCGTCCTCCACGAAATGCAGAACAGCCACCAGGAACAACGCGACGGGCCGGCCGAAGTCCAGTGTCTCGGCGGCCCGTTCGAGAATCCGCGCCGGGTCCTCGAAGTCGGCGTCGAGATAGTCGGTACGCCCCTCGGGACGACCGCTCAGCAGCTCCCGCGCATGCGCGAGGACGACGGGATCGTTGTCGACGTACACGACCCGCGACTCGGGATGGATCCGCTGGGCGATCTGATGGACGTTCTCCGCGGTCGGTAACCCGGTCCCCACATCGAGGAACTGCCGTATCCCGTCCCGCTCCGCGAGCTCGGTGACGGCCCGCCGCATGAAGTCGCGGTTGTGCCGCACGTCCAGATACCCGCGGGGATTGGCGGCGAGCGCCGCGGCGGCGGCCTCACGGTCGGCGGGGTAGTTGTCGGTGCCGCCGAGGAAGACGTCGTAGACACGCGCGGGATGCGCCTTGGTGGTGTCGATCTCCATGCTCATGACCAACAAGCTAGCCCGCGAAGGCCGCCGAGACAGCGGACTCCCGTTTCCCGCGTCCCACGACACTCCACCGGGGCATAGCACCCCCGCAGGTCAGAGGCCATCCCGCAGTCCGGCCGTCCCACATCGCGAGGCACCTTATGGTCATCACACCCACCCAGGCACCAGGCTGAGGCCACTCCTCACAGCCGACCGACAGAGAGGCCCCTGCCGATGCCGGTGTCAGCGAACACGCACACCCGCGCACCCCGCCGCCTCCTGGCAGCGCTGACGGTCGTCCTGGCCACGCTCACCCTGACGGGCTGCGAGGACGGCGAGGGCCTACGCGACGAGGGCCCATCAACCTCAACAACACAGACGACAACGACGAGAACAGCTACCGAACCGCCGGCATCCGAGCAGCCTCAACAGCCCAGTAGGTGAGGATGTTCTGCGCCCCGGCCCGCTTGATCCCGGTCAGCGCCTCCAGGATGGCCCGCTCCCGGTCGATCCAGCCCTTCTCCGCGGCGGCCTCGATCATCGAGTACTCACCGGAGATCTGATAGGCGGCGACGGGCACCTCCACGGCGTCGGCGACCCGGGCCAGCACATCGAGGTAGGGCCCGGCAGGCTTCACCATCACCATGTCGGCCCCCTCCTCCAGATCGAGGGCCAACTCCCGCAACGACTCCCGCACGTTGGCGGGGTCCTGCTGATAGGTCTTCCGGTCCCCCTTCAACGAGGACCCGACAGCCTCCCGGAAGGGCCCGTAGAACGCGGACGCGTACTTCACGGTGTACGCGAGGATGGCCACATCCTCCCGCCCGATCTGGTCAAGGGCGTCACGGACGACCCCGATCTGCCCGTCCATCATCCCGCTGGGCCCGACGACATGCGCCCCGGCATCGGCCTGCACCTGAGCCATCTCGGCGTACCGCTCCAAGGTGGCGTCATTGTCGACCCGCCCCTCGTCGTCCAGCACCCCGCAGTGCCCGTGATCAGTGGTCTCGTCGAGACACAGGTCAGACATCACGAGCAGCTCATCACCGACCTCGGCCCGCACATCCCGCAACGCGACCTGCAGAATCCCGTCGGGATCGGTCCCAGGCGTCCCCAGGCCATCCTTCTTGGACTCCTCAGGCACCCCGAACAGCATGATCCCGGAGATCCCGGCCTCGACAGCCTCGGCGGCCGCCTTCTTGAGACTGTCCCGGGTGTGCTGCACAACCCCCGGCATGGCCTCGATCGGCACCGGCTCACTCACGCCCTCCCGCACAAAGGCGGGAAGGATGAAGTCAGCAGGATGCAACCGCGTCTCAGCGACCATCCGCCGCATGACAGCCGAGGTCCGCAACCGCCGCGGCCGACTACCGGGAAAGGATCCATACGTCGTCATACCCCTACGCTACGCCCGCCCCGACAGCCCCTTTGCCGACGAGCCGTCGGCCGAACGCCTCAACGCCGGCCCATGGCGTCGGGGTGCGACCCCGCATCGCTCCGCTCTCCGCCGTCGGCCGCCGCGGTTCCGGCGCTCCGCTGTCCTCCCCGTCCTGCTGCGCGGGACGCGCGTCGGCCCCGACGCCTGTCGCCCTCACCCCCGTGTGCGCGAGGTCTGGACTGTGCCGTTGCCCGTCGCACGCCCGCCGCGG
>NZ_JABERD010000427.1 GCF_013044505.1 Streptomyces sp. S3(2020)
CTGGTGGGGCTGGCGGCGCTGTGGCGGCGGGGTCGGCCGTGGCAGCGGGGGCGGCGGGATCCGCTGACGTTGATGTTCGTCCTCGGCTGCGTGGTGGCGGCGTGCGGGTACGGCGGGATCGCCGGGCTCGTGGCGCTGGTGTGCGCGGCGGCCGTGGAACTGGCGGCGCCGCGGCCGTGGGGTGCGCGGCGGCGGGTGTACGCCGGGGTCGTGGCCGCGGTGGTCTGGCTCGGGCTTCTCACGGTGCCGAGGCCGGCGGCGCCGCCGACGTACGAGTGGGCGGCGCGGCACGTCGGACGCGGCGAGGTGGTGCTCACGGCCGACCGCCACGCCGCCCTGGCGCTCGCGGGGTACGGGGCGAATCTCGTCCCGCCCGGCCCTGCGGCGAAGGGCCGCGAGCCGGACGTACGGGCTTATCTCGCAGCGGCGTCGACCCGCGCCGACCGTACCGCCGTGGTCCGGCGCCACCGGGTGCGCTGGCTGCTGCTGACGCGGCAGGACAGGGTGCCCGAGGAGGCGGTGGTGGTGGCGTGGAGCGCGCGGACCGGGGAGGTGCTGGCGCGGGTCGTCGAGCCGGTGCCGGTGACTACTCGATGACGAGCTCGACCTCTATGTTGCCGCGGGTGGCGTTGGAGTAGGGGCAGACCTGGTGGGCGGTCTCGACGAGCTTGCGGCCGGTCTCGGCGTCCACGGTGTCGGGGAGCTCGACACGGAGCACGACGGAGAGGCCGAAGCCCTCGCCCTGCTTGTGGATGCTGACCTCGCCGGTCACCGAGGCGTCGCTGACGTCGACCTTGGCCTGGCGGCCGACGAGACCGAGGGCGCTGCCGAAACAGGCGGCGTAACCGGCGGCGAACAGCTGCTCCGGGTTGGTGCCCTGACCGTTGCCGCCCAGCGCGGCCGGCGGGGCCAGCTGGAGGTCGATCTGACCGTCGTTGCTGACGGCGCGACCATCGCGGCCGTGGGTGGCGGTGGCGACAGCGGTGTAGAGCGCGCTCATGGGATCCATCCCTCTCAAAGTGGTGACGGGGGGCAGCCGGCCCTTCTCCGCTCGCGGTCCGGGCCGTCTCACGACCACAAGTAGAGCACACAATTCAGTTGTGCACAACTAAATGGCGACCAAGCGCTACCCTGGAGACATGACCACGCCTTCGCCCACCACCGACTGGCTCCGCCTCGACCAGCAGATCTGCTTCTCCCTGAACGCCGCCTCGCGCGCCTTCGGCGGCGTCTACCGCGTGATCCTCAAGGACCTCGGACTCACGTACCCGCAGTACCTGGTGATGCTGGTGCTGTGGGAGCACGGCGACCTGCCCGTCAAGAAGCTCGGCGAGCACCTGCGCCTCGACTCCGGCACGCTCTCCCCGCTGCTCAAGCGACTGGAGTCGGCCGGCCTGGTACGCCGCGAGCGCAGCGCCCGCGACGAGCGTTCCGTGGACGTCCGGCTCACCGAGGAGGGCGTCGCGCTGCGCGAGCGTGCGCTGGAGGTGCCGCGCCGGATCGTCGCGGCGACCACCTTCGACGTGGACGAGATCCGCGAACTGCGGGCACGGCTGGACGAGCTGACCACGGCGCTGGACTCGGCACAGCTGGAGGAGTGAACCAGGGGCGGCTTCCCACCGTCTTCCGGATCGAGCGCCGACCGCCCCCTGAGGCGCGGCCACCCGTATCCCCCCGCGATTCCGGAACGCGACCCCCATGGACCCTCACGCCCCCCAGGCCTGTGCCGTCGTGACCGGCTACAACGACACCCCGCGCGTCCGGGCCACCGTGCGCTCCGTACTCGCCCAGGGTCCGGCCGTCCGCGAGGTCCTCGTCGTCGACGACGGCTCGACGGACAACGGCGCGGAACCGCTGGCCCGCCTCGCTTCGATCGACCCACGCGTGCGCGTGCTCCGGCGCCGCGTGCACAGCGGCGGCCGCGGCAGTCCGCGCAACACCGGCCTCGACCGCGTGACATCGCCGTACGTGATGTTCCTGGACGGTGGTGACGCGCTGCTGCCCGGCGCGGTGACCGCGCTGCTGGGGGCGCGCGCGGAGGTCGCGAGCGGGTTGTGCGCGCGTCCCGCGCGGCGCCCGCTCCTGGTGCACGACACCGTCTGCGGCAACAAGCTCTACCGCACCGACTTCCTGCACGACCACGGCATCCGCTTCCCCGAGGGCCGCTTCGCCCACGAGAACGTCGTCTTCCACGCGCGCGTGCTGGCCGCGGGCCCGGACATCGCGCTTGTGCCGGAACGCGTGTACGCGCCGCGCGCCCCGCGGAGCCCCGACACCGGGGCGCTCACGGAGGCCTACCGGCTGGCGTACGACATCCTGCTGGCGGCCGGGCGGGAGGAACTCGCGCGCGCGGTGCGCGCCGGGCACGGGGCGGAACCGGCACCGCACGTGGCGGCCCGATCACGGGGAGTTGTCGCGGTTGTCCGCGGCGGGCTCCGGCGCCTGATTGACTGAAGCCGGTGTCCGACCGCGCACCGCACGCACATCTCGCTGCATCTGACGAGGGGACGGCCGCACATGACCTGGCTGATCACCGGCGGCGCCGGCTACATCGGGGCGCATGTCGTACGGGCGATGACCGAGGCGGGCGAGCGCGCGGTGGTGTACGACGACCTGTCCACGGGGATCGCCGAGCGCGTCCCGGACGGGGTGCCGCTGGTCGTCGGCTCCACCCTGGACGCGGAGCGCGTGGCGCGCGCCCTCGCGGACCACGCCGTCACCGGGATCGTGCATCTGGCGGCGAAGAAGCAGGTGGGCGAGTCGGTCGATCTGCCGCTGCACTACTACCGGGAGAACGTCGAGGGCCTGCGCGTCCTGCTGGAACAGGCGACCGGGACCGGGATGTCCGGAGCCTCCGGGGCGTCCGGGGTGTCCTCCTTCGTCTTCTCGTCCTCGGCGGCGGTGTACGGCATGCCGGACGTGGAGCTGGTCACGGAGGAGACGCCGTGCGTGCCCATGTCGCCCTACGGCGAGACGAAGCTGGCCGGGGAGTGGCTGGTCCGCGCGACGGGCCGGGCGACGGGCCTGGCCACGGCGTCCCTGCGCTACTTCAACGTGGCGGGCGCGGCGACCCCGTACCTCGCGGACACAGGCGTCTTCAACCTGATCCCCATGGTCTTCGAGAAGCTGACGGAGAACGCGCCCCCACGCATCTTCGGCGACGACTACGCCACACCGGACGGCACCTGCGTCCGCGACTACATCCACGTGCTCGACCTGGCCGACGCCCACGTCGCCACGGCCCGCGCCCTCCGCTCCTCCCCCGGCCGCGACCTCACCCTCAACGTCGGCCGCGGCGAGGGCGTCTCGGTCCGCGAAATGATCGACCACATCAACGCCGTCACCGGCTACGACCGCCCCCCGACCGGCACCCCCCTGTCTCCGATACACATACCCGCGCCCACGCGCCCCCTCA
>NZ_JABERD010000428.1 GCF_013044505.1 Streptomyces sp. S3(2020)
TTGGAGGAGGGGGGGGATGTAGGTGTGTATTTTTGTTGGTAAGGATGGGGGAACGACCGAGAACACCACGTTCCTCTTCGTCGGAGGCGTCAGATGTGGAGAAGAGACAGCGGCAGGTAGAACCCCAGCATCCGTTCCCGGGCAGCCTCCCCCTCGACCCACAAACCCGCATCCCCCGTCGCCACACCCGCCCCGAACGCCCGCACCAAGTCATGCAACCGCCACCGAGTAGCCGAAGCAGAGCCACCGTCCTCGCCCCAGATTTCCGTGACCAGATGGGTGGCGGCGAGTCTTTCAAGCAGCTGCAGAACCTCGTCCTCGGCAAGGTCGGTCAGGGCGGCTGCCGCCTGGGTGCTCGTGTCTGCGCTCGGTGCCAGTGAGAGCAGGCGCAGTAGGCGTGCCTGGTCGGGCGGCAGACGGCGGTAGGACGTTTCCAGGACCGGTGTGAGGGCGAGGGAGCGGCCGTACTGGTCCGTTCCCAGGTCGCTGCGGTCGAGTGCGAGCGTCGGGTTCCCGGCCTTGTGGATGTCCGCCACCAGCGAGGCGATACCGCGCCGGCGTCGCCTGCGCAGCATCGCGGCGGAGATCTGGAGGGCGAGGGGTAGGTGGCAGCAGAGGGTGGTCAGTTCGCGCAGGGCGTCGGGCTCGCGGGCCGGGCGGTCGTCGCGGTCGTCGGCATCGTGAAGTGCGCGGGTGACGAGGGCGACGGACTCAGCCGGGTCCAGAGTCTCAAGGTCGACGAGGCGCACGGAGAGGGAATCCGGGCGGTCGCGGGAAGTGATGATGACCCGGTGGTGGTCCGTGCCCGGGAGGAGGGGGAGGAACTGGGACGGATCCGAGGCGTTGTCGAGGATCAGCAGCATCCTCTCCCGCCGCTCGGTCAGCAGAGTGCGGTACGTGTCGTATTGACGTACCGACGTATTTGGCAGATCCGTCCCACGTACGTGGAGCGCGTCGAGGAGCGCGAGGACCGCCTGGTCGGCGGTGACGGGATTGTCGTCGTACCCACGCAGGTCGACGAAGAGGGTCCCGCCCGGGAACCACCCCTGCGAACATGCCTGGTAGGCGGCCTCCAACGCCAATGCCGTCTTGCCGATGCCGCCCATGCCGGTGACGGCGAAGATGAGGAGTGGAGACGCGGTCGAACCGTTCGGGGTGGGTTCGAGGTGAGGCAGCAGGCGGGACAGATCTGCCAATCGCCCTGTGAATCCCGCGGGGCGGGGTGGCAGTGCCGCGGTTGCCACCGGGACCGGGCCGTGGCTAAGCGGTGTCGTCCCGGCGGTGGTTGACCGACTTGGCGGTGAAGGGGGCGTTGAAGGTGCTGCCTCGGAAGTCGAGGTGGTCGCCGCCGTACGTGGCGGGTCGAAGGGGACCCTCCTGGGAGTCGTCGGAAGCGGCGGGCGCTGGTGTTCCGCCCCTGCTCGCCTTGGTCGGCCGGTGCTTGCGCAGGATCGCGACCGCCGCTGCGGCTGCCGCGTCGGCGGCACGGGGTTGGGACCCCTTCGCGTCGGCCCGTGCCTTTCCGGCGTCGGCGTAGTCGCTGATGCCCCGGATCACCAGCGCGTCCAACCCGCTGCTGAGGTGCGCGGCGTGGACGACTCCGGAGCCTTCCATCTCGATGGCGGCGGCGTCGTTGTAGTGCGTGCGGAGGTGCTCGGCGATCTCCGACTTCGCGTCGGCCAGGACGACGTCGCCGACCGCGATTGGCTTGAGGTGCACCTTGCCGCGCAGGGCGAAGCGGGCGGCCTGTTCCAAGCGGTGTGAGGAGTGCCAGGCTTCGGGGCGGACCTCGAAGCCGTTGGAGGTCTGTTTGCCGCCGTGGATGCTGTACACCTTCGTACCCACTACGACATCGCCGATCTTGATGTCGTTCTTCTTCAGGCTGCCCGCCACCCCGACGAACAACAGGACGTCCGGGTGCAGCCAGTTGACGATCCGTTCGGTGAGCACGGCGGCGTTCAGGGCGCCCGGACCGAGTTCGGCGATGGCGACATGCCAGGGCGTGTCGGGAAGGCGGCCCCACTCGACCCGCGTTCCCTCGTCGTGTTCGAGCTCCTCGGCCTCCGGGATGTGGGCCCGTACAGCCTCGTACTCCGACGGCAGCGCGGTCAGGATGACGACCGTGGGTTCTGTTTCCGACACGCTTTCACGGTACTGCCAAGTCGTCTGAGCGGAGCGAGGGTTGGGGGAGCTCGGAGCGGCGTACCGTGATGTCAGCGATGGGTGTGGGTGGTACGGGGGACGGCACCATGACGACCGAGTACGGCGAGGATCATCTCGATTTCCGGGGCGTGCATGTCGCTGGGGACTTCACCGCGAAGAAGGTGGAGTACCGGGAGCACGGGCCGGCTCCTACCGCCCTGGACGCGCTGCCTGCGAGAATGGTCGGCTTCAGAGGGCGTGAGGACGAACTACGGTCGCTGCTCGATGCGTTGGACCCGTCGGCGCCAGACATCCCGTCGGCCGTCCTCGTCGTTGCCGTGTCCGGGCTCGGCGGCATCGGCAAGACGTCGCTCGCGGTGGAGGCGGGGTACAGGGCGGGCGCGAGGGGCTGGTTTCCGGGCGGGACGCTGTTCGTGGATCTGCACGGCTACGACGACGATCCCGCCACCGCCGACCAGGCACTTCAGGCGCTGCTGCGGGCCCTGGGCGTAGATCCGGAGCACATCCCGGCCACGGCGGGTGAACGAGCCGCGCTTTACCGGTCGACCCTCGCCGAGCGCGCCAAGAAGTGCGGGCCGGTACTGGTCCTCGCCGACAACGCGTCCTCTTCTGCGCAGGTGCGCCCCCTGCTCCCGGGTGGTGGAACACGGCACCGACTCCTCGTCACCTCGCGCAACATGCTGCCTCAATTGGGCGCCAGACTCTTGCGGTTGGACCAGCTGACGCCGCAGGGGGCGCACGAGCTGCTCGCCCGTGCCCTGCGGATCGCCGATCCCGCGGACAGCCGAGTGGCGGATGACGTCGATGCGGCCGCAGCCCTTGCCGAACGCTGTGGACACCTGCCGCTGGCCCTGCAGATCGTGGCCGCGCAGCTGGTTGCCGACCGGGACAAGCCGGTGGCCGAACTCGTCGCCGAACTCACCGAGGCCCGTGACCGACTCGATCACCTCGACGACGGTGAGCGCAGCGTCCGCGCGGCCTTCAACCTGTCGTATCGGCGTCTGCCGCCCGAGCAGGCTCGTGTACTGCGGCTACTGGCCCTGGCGCCGGGGCCCGATGCGAGCGGCGAGGTTGTCGCTGCTCTGGTCGGAGAGGACGCTCCGCCAGTGGCGCACCTGAACGCGCTGGCCCGCGCGCACCTTGTCGAACGGGGGAGTGGGCGCGCTCGGTGGCGGTTACATGACTTGGTGCGGGTGTTCGGGGTGGGTGTGGTGGCGGG
>NZ_JABERD010000429.1 GCF_013044505.1 Streptomyces sp. S3(2020)
GTGGTGGGGGCGGTGGCTTCTTCGCGGGCCAGTTCTGCGGTGAGGCCTGCGGCGAGGGTGGTGGTGCGTTCGTTTTCTTGGTCGTCTTGGTCGTCTTGGTCTTCAGCCTCGGCTTCGCCTTCGACTGTTGTGATCCCGCCCGCACCACCCATGACAGTTTCGTCGTCGGGTGCGGGTGGCCCCTGTGGGGGCTCGTCGCCGTCGGCGGCTGCGGGTTCGTCTGCGGATGTCGGTGTGGCTGCCCGTGTGGCTGTGGGCTCGGTCGGTGTCGCGAGGTAGTCCAGGACCCGGGACAGGGTCGGGGCGTCCGTCTCCGGGCCCGTGGTGTCGGGGGTCCGTCGTACTCCCTGTGCGTCCAGGACTCGGTGGAGGCGGGCCGCGTCGAGGCGCCACTTTCGGTCGACGACCTCTTCCGGGTACTCCTGCCAGTCGACCGGGGACCAGTCGGGGCCGGACTCCGCCGGGCCGCCGTGGAAGAGGCGGGCGGCCAGGAGGGAGGTGGCCTCGTCGATCGTGCCGGGCTCTTCCAGGAGGTCACAGGCCGGTCGTTCACCCAGGCGGGAGGCGAAGCCCTCGGCCAGGCGGTCTCGCCGGGAGAGTTCCGTGAGCGCGGCCACCACTCCCGCGTCCAGGCGGGACGGCCAGCGGCCCATCCGCCAGGCGGGCAGCGCCACGCGGGTCAGGAGGCGGTCCCAGCCGGCGTAGGCCAGACCCACCTGCTCTTGGGCGACGATCCGCAGACCGTAGTCCACGGCCTGTGCGCGCTCGGCCGCCGCGGCGGCGACGCCTCGCTCCATCTGGGACGCGTGCTCCCGGCAGCTGCGCAGCAGCAGACGGGCCACCCAGCCGACGCCGGCACACACCACGCGGGTCATCGGGCAGCGGCCGGATGTCGAGGACACGGCCACCGCGGCGTCCAGGCCGCGGACGAAACGGCGGGCCGCGGCTATGTCCGGGTGCGCCGAGGGACCCGTACCGGCGACGACCGGTGCGAGGACCGCGCGGAGCTCACCGACCCGCATCCACCACAGGAACGGGGAGCCGATGACCAGGACGGGCGCCGCCGTCGTACGCCGCGAGCCGCGGGCTCCCGTGAGCTCGTCGCGGTCCTCACGCGTCGGCGGGCCGTGGGACGGATGGGTGCGGTCCTCCAGCCAGCTGTCGCAGTCCGGAGTGAGCGCTATCGCGGAGGGGGCGGGCACATCGAGACGGTCGGCCAGGTCGCGCACCATGCGGTACAGGTCCGGCGCCGACTCCTCGGCGATCGCGACCGTCGGGCTCATGGCGGGGCGGGCACGGGCGACGACCAGGGCGATACCGGCGGCGGCCAGCAGGACGAGCGCGGCGAACGGCGTGACGACCCAGCGGGCGGTATGCCAGCCCGGGCCCACGAAGTGGCCGGTGGAGCCTCCGGCGTACAGCACCACGGCGACGGCCGCCGGCAGCAGCGCGACGGCCAGCGCCCGGCTGCGGATGCGCAGCACGGCGAGCGCCCGGGAGCGCGCGGCCTGTGCGCCCGCCTCTCCACCCATACCGGTCACGACCGGGTGTCACCCCCTCCCTGCTGTCCTGGCTGCCTGACTGTCCTGGCGTTGCTCACTCCCCCACTGTGGCACCCACCACTGACATCGCAATGCCGGTGGGCCAAGTGCCGGAACGCTTGCGCCGCACCCTAGTTGGGGCCCCGGCCCACGTCAGCCGGAAAAGGGATCGGTCACTCGATGGAATGGCTTTGGGGAAAGGTGGATGACGGACAGCGATGATCAGGCCTTGGTTCTTGACCCAAGTTCAGCCCCTGTCCGACGTGCGGCGCCCGGTCTGTGCCCGGTCCGTGCCCGGTCTGTGGCGGGGCCGGCGCGGGGGTCGGGCACGCGTCAGGCCCCGAATCCTGAGACGGATTCGGGGCCTGTCGGGTTCATCCGATCTGCCGGTTTTTCCGGTTACTCCGGCCGTGCTGGCTGTGCTGGCTGTGCTGGCTGTGCTGGCTGTGCTGGCCCTACCGGCTATTCGCCCGCCGCGGCCTTCGCCGCGATGTCCGTGCGGTGCTGGGAGCCGTCGAGACGGATGCGGGCGACCGCCTGGTACGCGCGGTCGCGAGCCTCGTCCAGGTCCTTGCCGGTCGCCGTGACGGACAGGACGCGGCCGCCGGCGCTGACCACGGCGTCGCCGTCGTGCTTGGTGCCGGCGTGCAGGACGTACGCGTGCGGGGCGTCCTCGGCGGCCACCTCGTCGAGGCCGGTGATCGGGTCGCCGGTGCGCGGGGTGCCGGGGTAGTTGTGCGAGGCGACGACCACGGTGACCGCGGCGTCGTCGCTCCAGCGCAGTGGCGCCAGGTCGGCGAGGTCGCCCTTGGCGGCGGCCAGCAGGAGCCCCGCGAGGGGGGTCTTCAGACGAGCCAGGACCACCTGGGTCTCGGGGTCGCCGAAGCGGGCGTTGAACTCGATGACACGGACGCCGCGCGAGGTGATCGCGAGACCGGCGTAGAGGAGCCCGGAGAAGGGGGTGCCGCGGCGGCGCATCTCGTCGACGGTCGGCTGGAGGACGGTCTGCAGGACCTCTTCCACCAGCTTCGGGTCGGCCCAGGGCAGCGGGGAGTACGCGCCCATGCCGCCGGTGTTCGGGCCCTCGTCGCCGTCCAGGGCGCGCTTGAAGTCCTGGGCGGGCTGGAGCGGGACGACGGTCACGCCGTCGGTGACGGCGAAGAGGGAGACCTCGGGGCCGTCGAGGAACTCCTCGATGACGACGCGCTCACAGGAGTTGGCATGCGCCCTGGCCGCCTCCAGGTCGGGCGTGACGACGACGCCCTTGCCGGCCGCGAGACCGTCGTCCTTGACGACGTAGGGGGCACCGAAGGCGTCGAGGGCCTCGTCGACCTCCTCGGGGGTCGCGCAGACGTAGGAACGCGCGGTGGGAACGCCCGCCCCCGCCATCACGTCCTTCGCGAAGGCCTTGGAGCCCTCTAGCTGCGCGGCCTCACCGGAGGGGCCGAAGACCGGGATGCCGACCTCGCGCACGGCGTCGGACACCCCCGCGACAAGGGGTGCCTCCGGGCCGACGATCACGAGCTCGGCGCCGAGCTCGGTGGCCAGCGCGGCGACGGCCGTGCCGTCCAGGGCGTCGACCTGGTGCAGCTCGGCGACCTCGGCGATGCCGGCGTTGCCGGGGGCGCAGTACAGCGCGGTGACGTCGGGGTCGAGGGACAGGGAGCGGCACAGGGCGTGTTCGCGGGCGCCGCTGCCGATGACGAGGACCTTCACGGGGTCAGCGTAACCGGCTCTGGGCTCGGGGCAGTGTGCGGGTGTGTGAGTTGCGCTTATCAACCTCTCCCGGCGCCGCGCAACGGGGAGTTGTCAAACC
>NZ_JABERD010000430.1 GCF_013044505.1 Streptomyces sp. S3(2020)
CCCTCCACCTGGGCACCTACACCTCCGCCGAGGACGGCGGCACCGGCATCGGCTTCGCCACGTACGACCCGGCAACGGGCGAGGTGACCGTCGGCAGACCTCTCACAGGCGTCGGCGACCCGTCGTATCTCGCCCTGCATCCCGACGGCCGCACGCTCTACGCGGTGAACGAGCGGGAGCAGGGGGCCGTGACCGCCGTACGGCTGTCGGACCGCAGGATTCTGGGGAGCCGGGGCACGGGGGGCGGTGCGCCCTGTCATGTGTCGGTGCATCCGGGCGGGCGCTGGCTGCTGAGCGCCAACTACGGCTCGGGCAGTGTGGCGGTGCATCCCCTCGACGACTCGGGGGCGATCGGTGCGCGCGCCGACCTCGTCACCCACTCCGCGCCGGAGCCCGGACCCGGCCAGGAGGGACCGCACGCCCATCAGGTCGTCACGAGCCCCGACGGCGGCCATGTGCTCGCCGTCGACCTGGGCACGGACACCGTCTACAGCTATCGGCTCGACCAGCGGACCGGGAAGCTCACCGAGGTCGCGCGGGTGCACACCCGGCCGGGCGCCGGACCGCGTCATCTGACCTTCCACCCCGAGGGCCGGTACGCCTACCTGGCCAACGAGGTCGACAACACGGTCGCCGTCTGCGCCTACGACACCAGGACCGGCCGCCTCACGGTCGGCGGGGCACAGTCCACGGGGACGGGGTCGGGCACCAGTTACCCGGCACAGCTCCTGGTGACGCCGGACGGCTCGTACGCCTATCTCGCCAACCGGGGCCACAACAGCCTCACCCGCTACGCGGTCGAGGCGGGCGGCGCCCGGCTCCGGCTGCTGGACACCGTGCCGGTGTCCGGGGACTTCCCTCGGCAGATCGCCTTCTCGCCGGACGGCGCGCTGCTGTTCGCGGCGAACCAGCGCTCCGGCACGGTGAGCGTGTTCCGCGTGGACGCGGACAGCGGTGAACTGCGGCTCGCGGGAGAGCCGTTCGCGTCACCCGTCGCCGTCTGTGCGCTGCCGCTGTAGGGCGCGCGGGCAGGAGGCCGCGCTGGCCTGGGTGAGCAGGACGTGCATCCGCTCGGTGAGCTGCGCGACGTCGTCGGCGGGACGGTGGAAGGGCAGGCGTACGTCGCCGTGGGCGCGGGTGCGCTCGATGCGCAGCGTCAGCCCGTGGCGGTCGACGGCGATGGGCTGGACTTTCACCGCGCCGTGGAGGCTGTCGGGTTCGACGAGCCGGGTGAGCCGCTCGACCGCGTCGGAGTGGCAGTCGGCGAGGTGGGTCAGCAGCCGGGCCTCGGCCGTGGCCAGCGGGTCGGGTGCGGCGGCGGCGAACTCGTCGAGGTCGACGACCACGGCACCGGACGGCTGACGCAGCACCACCCGCGTCGCCTGGAACGCCAGATCACCCTCCTCGGGGACGAACCAGCCGGCGAGCCAGAGGCGGGCGCGGATACGGTTGCGCACGGGGACGGGCGAGACGTCGGCGAACTCCAGCACGGCGGACGGCTCGCCGCGGGGCGCGCAGATCGCGGCCGCGAGCAGGGCACTGTCCTCCGGCACCTGGAGCAGCACGCGGCCGTCCTCGGCCACGGTGTGCGCGCCGACGAACTCCTCGCGGCCGCCGTCCGCGGTCACCGCGCAGGACCACGCGGTGGCGAGCACCGATCGCGCCCGCTCCGCCGCGGCAGGCGCGGCCGCCCAGCTTTGTTCATCCATCCCAGCACCCATCCCAGAACCTCCTTAGGTAAGCCTTGCCTAACCTATCCGAGATCGGGGTGTACGCCAACCGGCGTCCTGGTTCCTTTGCGGGTCCTTTTCGGCGCACACGGGTGAACTCAGGGGGCAATGACACCCAAAAGGGCACGGGCACACAGGTCCCGCACCTGCTCGCGCGAGAGCTCCGAGCCCCTCAGCCACTCCAGACAGACCGCGGTGGTGAACGCCAGCCAGCCGCGCACGGCGAGCTCAGTGTCGGGGCGCGCCCCGAAGACGGCGCCGAACTCCGGGTCCGCGGCCAGCGCCGCCAGGATCTGCCGCTCCTGCGCGGCGAGCGACCGCTGGTAGACCTTGCGCACGGCCTGGTCCCCCGCCGCGTCGGCCCGGTGGAAGGCGCGGTAACCGTGCGCGTGGGCCTCGACGTACTCCAGGAACGTGTCCAGTCCGGCGGCCAGTTGCTCGCGCACCGGGATGCCGGGCACGGCCGCGGTCATCCGCAGCATCCGCGCGCTCTCGCGCTCGACGACCGCCGCGAAGAAGTCCCGCTTGGTCGGGAAGTAGTGGTAGAGCAGCCCGCGCGAGACCCCGGCGATCTCGGCGACCCGCTCGATCCACACATCGTCGTACGGACTCTCCGAGAACAGCCGCGCGCCGACGGCGAGGAGCTGCTCACGGCGCTCCTCGGTGCTGAGCCGACGGCGAGTGCGTTCGCCCTGCTTGGCGGCCATGTCAGCACTTTACTTGACGTCGGTTCAACAACGGCACCAGACTGAAGCACGCTATTGAACCCACGTACAACACGCTCGACCCGCGGGTGATTCAAGGGAGATGGCGTCATGGCGGACACGACGAGCGGGACCACGCTGCCCAAGGGGTTCCGCAGCGCCGAGCACGGCTGGCCCGAGCTCGACCGCATCCCGCATCCGCCGCGCCGGATCCCCCTCCTCGGCGATGTGCTCGGCGCGAACCGGCGCACCCCGCTCCAGGACTCCCTCAAGTACGCCCGCATGCTGGGGCCGATCTACCGGCGCAAGGCCTTCAACCGGGAGTTCGTGTTCGTCTGGGGCGCCGATCTCGCGGCCGACCTCGCCGACGAGACGCGCTTCGCCAAGCACGTGGGCCTCGGGATCGCCAATCTGCGGCCGGTCGCCGGGGACGGACTGTTCACGGCCTACAACCACGAGCCGAACTGGCAACTCGCGCACGACGTGCTGGCACCGGGCTTCAGCCGTGAGGCGATGGCGGCCTACCACCCGATGATGCTGGCCGTGGCCGAGCGGCTGACCGGCCACTGGGACCGCGAGACCGCGGCGGGCCGCACGGTGGACGTGCCGGCGGACATGACCAAGCTGACGCTGGAGACGATCGCGCGGACCGGGTTCGGCCACGACTTCGGTTCCTTCGAGCGGGACCGGCCGCATCCGTTCATCACGGCGATGGTGGGCACGCTGACCTACGCGCAGCGGCTGAACTCGGTGCCCTGGCCGGGGTTGTTGAGGGAGGCGGCACGACGCAACGAGGCCGACATCGCCTATCTGAACCGGACGGTCGACGACCTGGTCAGGGAGCGTCGTACGGCGAGCGGGGGCAGGGGCGGAGAC
>NZ_JABERD010000431.1 GCF_013044505.1 Streptomyces sp. S3(2020)
CCCCGCGCCGGCCCGCGGGGGTCGCCCCGGCGAGCCCCCCGGCCCGGCGGGGCGCGCCCGGGGGCAAGGTCTGCGGACGGGAGGTTCCTTCGACCGTGGGCGACGGGGACGAGGCCGCCTGCGGCGAGACCGAGGGTGTGCCGCCGTTCGCCTGCTCCCCGCCGGGTGAGCCGGAGTTCATGAGCAGGACGACGGCGACGACCGGACCGGCGGTCACCACGGCGGCGGCGGCGATGAGGCCGGTACGGCGGTGGGGGCGCCGCGGCCGTGGTGACCGCCGGTGCGGTCGTCGCCGTCGTCCTGCTCATGAACTCCGGCTCACCCGGCGGGGATCAGGCGAACGGCGGCACACCCTCGGTCTCGACGAAGGCGTCCGTGTCCCCGTCGCCCACGGTCGAAGGAACCTCGCGTCCGCAGACCTTGCCACCGGGCGCGCACCGAGAGGCGGGCGGGTTCGCCTGGGCGACCCCCGAGGGCTGGCGCAGGGACGTGAAGACGGGCGCGGAAGTCCACTACACGTCACCGGACGGCAAACAGGAACTCGTGGCGAAGTCCTCGCTGGCCCGCGGCGATCTGATGGAGACCTGGGAGACCTCGGAGGAGAACGCCCACCAGGGCGAGGACTACCGGAAGATCCGGCTGGAGGAGACGAAGTTCCGCGACTACCCGGCGGTCGTCTGGGAGTACACCTTCACCCTCCAGGGCACGAAGTGGCACGCCCGGCTGCTGGGCTTCAACGCGGACGGCAAGTCGTACCAGATCAACACCTGGTACCAGCCCGACATCGAGAACCAGGCGGTGAAGACGTACGACAAGGTCACGGACAGTTTCACGATCCTTTGACGCCGGGAGAGCCGGGAGAGCCGGGAGAGCGGCGGCAAGAGAAAAGGGGCCCCGCGAGAGGGGCCCCTTTCTGCACGCGTGGCGCGTCAGCCGACCTTGACCTCGTCGACCTCGTCGCGCACCTCGGGGGAGACGGCGGCACGGCCGGCACCGATCTTCTCCTTCACGAAGGCGATGGCGAGCACGAATGCCGCGACGAGCAGCGAGAGCAGGACGGTCGTACGTCCGCTGCTCGCCCCCTCGGTGTCGGTCAGCATGTAACCGAGCACGAACACGATCAGTCCGGCCGTCGCCCAGGTGAGATACGGGTACAGCCACATCTTCACGACCAGCTTCTCCGGCTCCTCCGCCTGGATGATCTTCCGCATCCGCAGCTGCGAGAAGCAGATCACCAGCCAGACGAACAGGGCGACCGCGCCGGAGGAGTTGACGAGGAAGAGGAAGACCGTCTTCGGGGACAGGTAGTTGAAGAAGACGGCGACGAAGCCGAAGACGACCGAGGCGAGGATCGCCGTCATCGGCACGCCCCGGCTGTTGGTCCGCGCGAACGACTTGGGCGCGTCGCCGCGCTGGCCGAGCGAGAAGGCCATGCGGGAGGCCGTGTAGAGGCCGGAGTTGAGACAGGACAGCACCGAGGTCAGCACGATGAAGTTCATGATCTGACCGGCGTGCGCGATGCCCAGCGAGTCGAGGGCGGCGACGTAGGAGCCGTCCTTCTTGATGGACGGGTCGTTCCAGGGCAGGAGCGAGACCACGACGAAGATCGAGCCGAGGTAGAAGACACCGACCCGCCAGATGATGCTGTTGGTCGCCTTGGTGACGGCCCGCTGCGGGTTCTCGGACTCACCGGCGGCCAGGGTGGCGATCTCGCTGCCCATGAAGGAGAAGACGACGAGCAGCACACCGGTGAGGATCGCGCCGGCTCCGTGGGGGAGGAAGCCGCCGTGGTCGGTGAGGTTGCCGAGACCGGCCTTGTCGCTGTCGACGCCGGGCAGCACACCGAAGACGGCGAGTCCGCCGATGACGATGAACGCGGCGATCGCGACGACCTTGATGCCGGCGAACCAGAACTCGAACTCGCCGTAGGACCCGACGGAGACCAGGTTGGTCGCGGTCAGCACGATCATCACGATGAGGGCCCAGGCCCACTGGGGCACGGCCGGTATCCAGCCCTCCAGGATCACGGCGCCGGCGGTGGCCTCGACCGCCAGCACCACGACCCAGAAGAACCAGTACAGCCAGCCGATGGAGAACCCGGCCCAGCGGCCGAGCGCGCGGTCGGCGTGCGCCGAGAACGACCCGGAGGTCGGGTTGGCGGCGGACATCTCACCGAGCATCCGCATGACGAGCACCACCATGGTGCCGACGAGGGCGTACGACAGGAGGATGCCGGGTCCCGCGGTGGCGATACCGGAGCTGGATCCGACGAACAGTCCGGCACCGATCACCCCACCGATGGCGATCATCGAGAGGTGACGGTTCTTGAGGCCGGCCTGAAGGCCGTTTCCGGGCGGCTGCGAGGTCATGGGGGGAATTCCTTTGCGCCGGGCGAGCAGTGCCCCGTACGAGCGGCGTACGGATCGGTCCAGTGAATCTGAGGCAAAGGAATTCGTGAACCTTTGATTCCGGATTGTTACTTGAGGTTTTCTTGAGCTTCGATGGTCGGGGTGATAATTTTCCTGGATGACACCCAGGGCTGCTGCCCCGAAACAGTCGTGTCACACTCATCCCATGCGCGTGTATCTCGGCTCCGACCATGCGGGCTTCGAACTCAAGAACCACCTCGTCGACTGGCTCAAGGCGGCCGGTCACGACCCGGTGGACTGCGGCCCCCACATCTATGACGCCCAGGACGACTACCCCCCGTTCTGCCTCCGCGCCGCGGAGCGCACAGCGGCGGACCCGGACTCCCTCGGCATCGTGATCGGCGGCTCCGGCAACGGCGAGCAGATCGCCGCGAACAAGGTCAAGGGCGTCCGCGCGGCGCTGGCCTGGAGCGAGGAGACCGCGTCGCTGGGCCGCCAGCACAACAACGCCAACGTCGTGGCGGTGGGCGCACGCATGCACACCGAGGACGAGGCCACGAAGTTCGTCGAGACCTTCCTCGCCACCCCGTTCTCCGAGGACGCCCGCCACATCCGCCGCATCGACATGCTGGCCGACTACGAGACGACGGGTGACCTGCCGGAGATCCCGGCCCACCACCCTCAGCAGTAGTTCGTCGCCGGGCGCGGGCGCGCGGGGGCTGCTCGCGCAGTTCCCCGCGCCCCTGGGCGGGTTCTTCCCGCCCTGTCCCTTATACACCTCTGACCCTGCCGACGAAGAGGATAGTGTCGATCTCTGTCTTCGCCGCACCATTCAAAACACCACCGAATCAAGCGAACCAGATACAGGTACAACTCCAGCCGCGACCAACCAGCAATCAACCACTAACGCGAAAGAACACCGA
>NZ_JABERD010000432.1 GCF_013044505.1 Streptomyces sp. S3(2020)
GGGCGGGGGGCGGGGCCCGGGGGGGAGGCGGTGGGGTACGGGCGGTCCGGGGCGGGTGGGCCGGGCGGGGGGGGGGGGGCGGGGCCGAGGGGGTCGGGGTGGGGGGTGACGGAGGTGGGGACGATGACTGCGGGCGCGGACACCGGCGCCGGCGCGGCGGAGACCCGGGTCAGCGACACCGCGCACACCTTGAACTCCGGCTGGAAGGAGATCGGGTCCACCGCGTCGCTGGTCACGGCGTTGACGCTCAGATACTCACCGAAGAGGTCGTTCCAGTGGAACGGCGCGAAACAGCCACCCGGCAACACCCGGTCCGTCACCACCGCGGGCAGCACCGCCCGCCCCCGCCGCGAGGCCACCTCCACCCGGTCGCCCTCGGCGATCCCCAGCGCGGCGGCGTCCTCGGGGTGCAGCTCCACGAACGGCCCCGGGTTCAGCTTGTTGAGCTTGGCGACCCGCCCGGTCTTGGTCAGCGTGTGCCACTGGTGCTGCACCCGCCCGGTGTTCAGCACGAAGGGGAAGTCGTCGTCCGGCATCTCCGCGGCCGGCAGATGCGGCCGCGCGTGGAAGACGGCCCGCCCACTGGCGGTCGGGAACCGCAGCTCACCGGTGCCGCCGTCGACGTACCGGATCGGATTGCGCGCGGGCCCGCCCTCGGCGGCCGGCCACTGCACGGGCTCGGAGCGCAGCCGCTCGTACGTCACCCCGCGCAGGTCCCACCCCGTGACAGGGTTCCAGGCCCGCCGGATCTCCTCGAAGACCTGCTCCGCGCTGTCGTACGAGAACCCCTTCTCGTACCCCATCCCCCGTGCGACGGACGCGATGATCCGCCAGTCCGCCATCGCCTCGCCGGGCGGGTCGGCGACCGGCAGGGTCAGAGTGAGGTTGCGCTCGCTGTTGACGAAGACACCCTCGCCCTCGGTCCACATCGCGCCGGGGAGCACGACATCGGCGTAGGCGTTGGTCTCCGTCTCCCCGAACACGTCCTGGGTGACGACGAACTCAGCGGCCTCCAGGCCCTCGATGACGGTACGGCGGTTGGCGACCGAGGCGACCGGGTTGGTGCAGATGATCCAGCACGCCTTGATCTCGCCGTCGGCCATCTTCTGGAACATCTCGACGGTGCCCCTGCCCACGCCGTCCTTGCGGACGGTGCCCGGCGGCAGCTCCCAGAGGTCCTCGATGAACTCCCTCTCCGAGTCGACGAGGACGGACCGCTGACCGGGCAGGCCCGGCCCCATGTACCCCATCTCGCGCCCGCCCATGGCGTTGGGCTGCCCGGTGAGGGAGAAGGGCCCGCTGCCGGGCCGGCAGATGGTGCCGGTCGCGAGATGCAGGTTGACCAGGGCGTTGGTGTTCCAGGTGCCGTGCGTGGACTGGTTCAGCCCCATGGTCCACAGGCTCATCCACTCACCGGCCGAGCCGATGAGCCGGGCGGCCTCGCGGAGGTCGTCCTCGTCCAGCCCCGTGATCCCGGCGACGACGTCGGGCGCGTAGTCGGCGAGGAACTCCGGCATCGCCTCCCAGCCCTCGGTGTGCGCGGCGATGAAATCGGGGTCGGTGTGCCCGGCCTCGACGAGAAGACCCAGCAGACCGTTCAGCAGCGCCAGGTCGGTACCCGGCTCGACCTGCAGAAACAGATCCGCTTTGGCGGCCGTGGCGGTGCGTCGTGGATCGACGACGATCAGCTTCGCGCCCGCCTTGACCCGCTCCATCATCCGCAGGAAGAGGATCGGATGGCAGTCGGCCATGTTCGACCCGATGACGAGGAAGGCGTCGGCCCGGTCGAAGTCCTCGTACGACCCGGGCGGCCCGTCGGCGCCCAGCGACAGCTTGTAACCGGCCCCGGCGCTGGCCATGCACAGCCGGGAGTTCGACTCGATCTGGTTGGTGCGGACGAACCCCTTGGCCAGCTTGTTGGTGAGGTACTGGGCCTCCAGGCTCATCTGCCCGGACACATAGAAGGCCACCGAGTCCGGCCCGTGCTCGTCGATGATCGCGCGCAGCCGCCGGGCGGTCTCGGCGACGGCGTCCGCCATGGGCGCCGGCACCGGCTCCGCACCGCGGTCGTCCCGGACCAGCGCGGTGGTCAGCCGACCGGGCGCGGAGAGCATCTCGGCCGTGGTGGCGCCCTTGGTGCACAGCCGCCCCGCGTTCGCCGGGTGCGCCTTGTCACCGGTGGCCTTCAGGACCGTACGGCGCCCGTCGGGCCCCATGCCCACGTCCAGCACGATGCCGCAGCCCACTCCGCAGTAGGAGCAGACCGAGCGCACCTGGGACGTGGGAGTGGTGGGGGTCACACGGGGCCCTTTCGGCGGTCGGCTCTTGCCCCCAGAGCGTACGAATCGCCCATTACGTCGATGTCACATGGCTTGATCATGAGGAGTTACGTCGGACACACAGCCGTTCGCGGCGCGATGTGAGGGGGCGGGGCTGTCGCGGTCCGTGTCGCTGTTGGGCCGAACGGGTGACTTGGCGTAAGAATTGTCTGATGCAGGAGATGAAGGCGAGCGAGTCCGGGGGGAACCGGTGAGCAGGTACGACGTCACCGATGAACAGTGGGAAGGGCTCGCCCAGGTCGTTCCGTTGCGCGGCAGGGACGCCTGGCCGTCCGCGGTGGACCACCGGGTGCCTCCGGAAGCGGTCACGGAACCGCGCCGCCGCTTCGTCGTGCTGAGGGTGAATGTCTTCGGCGACGCCCGCGAGGTCGCCGAGACCCTGATGGCGGGCATCCCGGTGCTGCTCGACCTGACCGGGGCGGAGGGCGAGGTCGCCAAGCGGGTCCTCGACTTCAGCACGGGCGTCGTCTTCGGCCTCGCCAGCGGTATGCACCGCGTCGACCGCAACGTCTTCCTGCTGACCCCGCCCGGCACCGAGGTCAGCGGCCTGATGGAGACCGCCGGCGCGCCCAGGGCCTGAGCACGGTCCCCCGATCGTAGGAAGCGACCGTCGGCGGAACGGTTCGCCTGCCGGCGGAGGCCTACGGTCCGCATATGTGCGTGACATCTGTGTCAGCGGGTTCCGCGGCTCCTACGCTCCCGGACGCCTCCAACGACCACCGGGTACCGGGCCAGGGACGGCCGGGAGGTGAGGGGGAGCGTCCGGGGGCGTCCGGCGAGGGGGCTCGGGAGCCGTCGGCCGGGAGATGTGCGGAGGTGTCCGCCAAGGGTTGGCCGGGGGCGTCTGCAGAGAGATCCCGGGAGTCATCGGCCGTGAGGCGCGCGGAGCCGTCCGCCGAGGGCCGGTCGGGGG
>NZ_JABERD010000433.1 GCF_013044505.1 Streptomyces sp. S3(2020)
GAAGCGGGTGGGTGTGGTGGTGATGGTGGGGGTGCTGGTCTCGGGCTGTGGGCTGACGAGTGGGTCGCCGATGGTCGATGACGTGACGCCGGGCTCGATCGGGCGGGGCGAGCCGCTCAAGGGGGCGAGCCTCACGGTGACCTCCAAGGAGTTCACCGAGCAGCTGATCCTCGGCGCGATCATGGGGATCGCCTTCCAGGCGGCCGGGGCGGACGTCCTCGACCGGACGGGCATCCAGGGCTCGATCGGGGCCCGTGAGGCGGTCAAGTCCGGTGACGCGGACGGGATGTACGAGTACACGGGCACCGCCTGGATCACGTACCTGGGCAACAGCGAGCCGATCGCCGACCCGCACCAGCAGTGGGAGGCGGTACGCGAGGCAGACCTGAGGAACGGGCTGACGTGGCTGCCGCCGGCCTCCCTCAACAACACGTACGCGCTCGCGATGAACCAGTCCCACTTCAAGGAGTACGGCACGAAGACCCTGTCGGACGTGGCCGCGCTGTCGAAGTCGGACCCCGGGGCCGTGACCCTGTGCGTGGAGAGCGAGTTCGCCAACCGCGCGGACGGACTGCCGGGCATGGAGAAGGCGTACGGGATGAGCGTCCCGGCGAAGAACATCACCCAGATGGACACCGGGATCATCTACACCCAGGTGAAGAAGGGCAGTTGCACCTACGGCGAGGTCTTCACCACCGACGGCCGCATCAAGTCCATGAACCTCGCGGTGATGGCCGACGACAAGAAGTTCTTCCCCAACTACAACGCGGCCCCCGTGATCAACTCCAAGGCGCTGAAGAAGTGGCCGGCGATCGCGGAGCTCCTCGACCCGGTCACGAAGAAGCTGGACAACACGGTCGCCCAGGAACTGAACGCCAAGGTGGACGTGGACGGTCAGGATCCGCACCAGGTCGCGCTGGACTGGATGAAGAAGGAAGGGTTCGTGAAGGGGGGTTCGTGAAGGAGCGGTAGCCCTTCACGAACCCCGCGTCGGGCTAGCAGCTCGGTACGGAGCCCTTGCCCGTCTCCAGCGCCACCAGCGCGCTCACCGCGCCCTTCAGCGTGGTCACCGGAACGAGCCGCAGCCCCTTCGGCAGCTCCGCCTGCGCGTCCGCGCACTCGTCCTTGGGGACCAGGAACACCGTCGCCCCGTCCCGTTTCGCGGCCTGCGTCTTCAGGGGCACACCCCCGACCGCGCCCACCGTGCCGTCCGCGTCGATCGTGCCGGTCCCGGCGATGGTGCGGCCGCCGGTGAGGTCGCCGCCGCTGCCGTCGCCGTCCAGCTTGTCCACGATGCCCAGGGAGAACAGCAGGCCCGCGCTGGGGCCGCCGACGTCCGCCAGCTTCAGCGTGACCTTGACGTCGTCGTCCTTGAGATCCAGGTAGTTGAGCGCGGCCAGGGTCGCCGCGTCCTGGGACTCCTTCATCTGCGCGGTGTTGTGCCGCTCGATCTCCTTGGTGGACTGCCCGCTGGGATAGACCGAGTCGCGCGGCATGACCGCCCGGTCCGTGTCGAACCACGCGTCCAGCACGTCGCCGAGCGAGACCCGGGTGTCCGGATTGGTCGCCTCGATGGTGGTCATCCGGAGCTGTCCGCTGGTGTCCCGGGTCGGCGCACCCGAGATCGTGATCACCGGGGTGCCCTTGTTCTCGCCGAGGACGTTCGCCGTCATACCGGGCTGTGCCAGCGAGAACGGCAGCGGTGCGAGGGCCGCCGTGGCGAGCAGGGCCACGACGGGCAGGGCACAGACGGCTACGGCCTGGGGGCGTGTGAGGCGAGAGAGCACGGGATCAATCTAACGCGACGGCCACTTCCGGCCGGGGCCCGGTCAGCCCACGTAGAGATCCTCCCGGCGCCGGGTGAAGCGCCGCAGCACCTGGGGGAGCGGCTCGATGCCGATGCCCGGGGTGCGCGGGACCGGCAGATGGCCGTCCTCCAGCACGAACGGCTCCGTGATGTCCTCCGCGAAGTAGCGCGAGGACGCCGAGGTGTCGCCCGGCAGCGTGAAGCCCGGAAGTGCCGCCAGCGCCAGGTTCGGGGCGCGGCCGATTCCGGTCTCCAGCATGCCGCCGCACCACACCGGCACCCCGTGGGCGTGCGCCACGTCGTGCACCCGCCGGGCCTCCAGATAGCCGCCGACCCGCGCGGGTTTGACGTTGACCACCCGGCACGCGTCCATCGCGATCGCGGAGGCGGTGTCGCGGGCGTTGTGCAGGGACTCGTCGAGGCAGACGGGCGTGGACAGCCGGCGCTGGAGCTGCGCGTGCCCGTACAGGTTGTTCTCCTCCAGCGGCTCCTCGATCAGCAGCAGCCCGTACTCGTCCAGCCGTCGCAGATGCTCGGCGTCCGCGAGGGTGTACGCCGTGTTGGCGTCCACCTGGAGCGGCAGTTCCGCGCCGAAGCGCTCGCGCACCGCCCGTACCGGCTCCACGTCCCAGCCCGGCTCGATCTTCAGCTTGATGCGGACGTAGCCCTCGGCGAGATAGCGCGAGACGTCGTCGAGCAGCTCCGCGACCGACGTCTTGATCCCCACCGACACCCCCGCGGGGACCCGGTCGCGCACCGCGCCCAGATAGGTCGCCAGCGGCATCCCGTACGACCGCAGTTCGGCGTCCAGGACCGCTGTCTCCAGGGCCGCCTTCGCCAGCTCGTGCCCCTTGACCTTCGCCAGCACCGGGGCCAGCAGGGCGGTGGTGGGCGCGGGCAGTGCCGCGGCCCTCGGCAGCAGGAAGTCCCGCAGGACCGTCTCCGCTCCGGCCACGAACTCCGAGCAGTACAGCGGTTCCGGGTCGGCGGCGAACTCCGACCAGCCCTCCCCCGTGTCCGTGACGACGTGCAGGAGGAAGGTGTCCTTCGTCGTCATCGTGCCGAAGGAGGTGCGGAACGGGGTGACGAGCGGAATCGCGACGTGGACGATCTCCACGCGTTCGAGCTTCATGCGGCCCCCTCCGGGAGACGGGTGAGCGTGTACCAGCCGTCCCGCGACATCCCCGTCGCCGTGAACCCCTGCGCGAAGGCCTGGGTGAACACCTCGCGGACCGCGCGCCGCCAGCGCAGCGCGAGGGCCGGGTCGGCGGCCCGGAGCTTGACGACGTCGTCGGGGACCCGGCACCAGACGTGCAGGTCGTCCGGGTCGCGGCGGGCCAGCCGATAGGCACCATCACCGAGCACAGCAGGCGCGAGGGCGGAGACGAGACGAACCGGAGCTGACAAAAATCTAGCACACTGACG
>NZ_JABERD010000434.1 GCF_013044505.1 Streptomyces sp. S3(2020)
TCGCCGTGGGAACGGGACTTCGGCGATGTGCGGGGCGACTCCGGGATCAGGCTGTACCGCGCGGTGGCCGACGGTCACTCGGGGCCGGCAACGGGTCCCTCCCTACTCCCGCCCCGATGCCACCACCGCCAGCACCCCCACCAGCACGGCCGTGACCAGCAGGGGGATGCCCAGTCCGTGGTGGAGCACCAGCCACGCGCCGAGCGCGGCGCCCGCCACCATCGCGACGACCGCGCCGGAACGGCGGGGGGAGCGTGTCCCCGGCCCGCCGCCCGCGGGGGAGTCCGCGGCGAGGCCTGTCAGGGTCATGGTCAGGACGGTGGTGGTGATGTCGGGGACGCCGAGCCTGCGGACCGTGGCGTTGCGCAGGCCCATCGCGAAGGCCGTGACCGCGATGACCGTGTAGACGGTGGCCGTGTCGTCGGGCGCGACGAAGGCGACCACCGCGGACACGCCGAGCAGGGCCGCCTCCGTGGCGAGGGTGATCCGGGCCCATCTGCGGCGCGAGCCACGTCCGAGGCGTACGGCGATCCGGCCGCCCGCCGCCGCGCCCACCACGAACGAGGCGAGCGACGTCACGGTGTGCGGTACCGAGAAGCCGGGGGCGCCGGCCGCGGCGAAGCCCAGTACCACCACGTTGCCGGTCATGTTCGCGGTGAAGACCTGTCCGAGGCCGAGATAGCTGACGGCGTCGATCAGTCCGCTGACCAGGGTCAGCGCGAGCAGTACCGGCACCAGGCGGAGTCCGCGGTCCTCGGGGGCGGGGGCGGACCCTTCAGTCTCTGTGCTCACCGGCCCAGTGGACCATGTGCGCTCCCTCTGGACGACGAAGGACGACGAAGGCGGCGGTCCCCTCCACGAGGGGACCGCCGCCTTCGTACGTCAGTCTGCTGTCAGCCGGCTCAGTACCAGCCGTTGGCCTGCCAGAACGCCCAGGCGCCGGTCGGGCTGCCGTAGCGCTCGTTCATGTACTTGAGGCCCCACTCGATCTGGGTCTCGGCGCTGGTCTTCCAGTCGGAGCCGGCGGAGGCCATCTTGGAGCCGGGCAGGGCCTGGACCAGGCCGTAGGCGCCGGAGGAGGCGTTGGTGGCGTCGACGTCCCAGCCGCTCTCGTGCTCGACGATCTTGCTGAACGCGTTGTACTGGGCGGCGTTCGGGATCATCTGACGCGCGATGGCCTGGGCCTCGGAGGCCGAGGAGGTGGTGGCCGCCTGAGCGGGCGCCGCGGTCAGCACCAGACCGGCGGTGGCGGCGGCCATCGCGACGGTGGTGATGGCCTTCTTCGGAGAAGCGATGCGGCGAACGATGCGGGAGACGGACACGGAGAACCTTTTCTTCGGGGACAGGGAGTCGCGGGTATGTCGTGACCGCGGTGAGCGGCGGTGACATGCGTTGGCGCCGAGGCCCGGGGGCGGGTCGGCGCCGTGCGACGTTGTCCAGAGAAACAGGCTCGGAGCCCGTCCGCAATGACCCCTTTTGCTAGTTGTGGTCGTATGTGGGTCGGGAGGGGTTGGTGTGACCTGGCTCTCAAAGTGCAGGTCAGGGGCGGTTATGTCGTGAGCATGGCGTCCGAAATGTACTACTAGGTTAGATAGTTCGTGATGTGGGTCATGTGGGGTGCTTCACCGCTCAACGAGGCTCGAATGTGACCGCGGTCTCGAACGCCGCCCGCCGGGTGGCTCTGCGTAGCGCCCTGAGTACGGCCGGACCGAGCAGGAAGGTCAGGACGACCGTGCACACCGCCCGGCCCAGGTCCCAGCCGAGGGAGGTGGCCAGGCAGTAGGCGAGGAAGCGGGCCAGGTTCTCGGGGACCGGCTCTCCGGGGGCGAAGGCGATGTTCGAGGCCAGCGCGCCCATGAAGGGCCAGCCCGCGAGGTTCATCACCGTGCCGTAGGCGAAGGCCGCCACAAAGCCGTACAGGGCGAGCAGCCGCAGCTCCGCCCGGCCGCGGACCCGGTCCGGCAGCAGGCCCGCGCCCATCGTGAACCAGCCCATCGCCATCATCTGGAACGGCATCCACGGGCCCACCCCGCCCGTCAGCAGCCCCGAGGCGAACATCGTCGTCGAGCCGAGCGCGAATCCGAACCCGGGACCGAGCACCCGGCCGCTCAGCACCATCAGGAAGAACATCGGCTCGATCCCGGCGGTCCCGGCGCCGATCGGCCGCAGCGCGGCGCCGGTCGCGGCCAGCACGCCCATCATCGCCACCGCCTTCGGCCCCAGCCCCGCCTCCGAGATCGCCGCCCCGACCACGGCGACCAGCAGCAGCAACAGCCCCGCGAAGAGCCACGGCGCGTCCTGGGTGTGCGCCCCGACCTGCGAGCCCGGCGGCGCGAGAAACGGCCACCCGAAGGCGGCGACGCCAACCGCGCCGGCGAGGGCGAGGGCGGCGACGGAACGGGGGCCGAGGCGGATGGCCTTCACGGACGTCACGCGGGGTCCTCCTTGAGGGCCTTCCGTACCTGCGCCACCGTGAGCCACTTCTGTGGGGCAAGGATCTTGCTGACCTGCGGGGCGAAGGAGGGGGAGGCCATGACGACGTCCGCTGCCGGGCCGTCGGCGATCACCTCGCCGTCGGCGAGGAGGACGACCCGGTGGGCGATCTCGGCGGCCAGTTCCACGTCGTGCGTGGCCAGGATGATGGCGTGGCCCTCCGTGGCGAGCGCCCTGAGGGGCGTGATCAGGCGGGCCTTCGCCGCGTCGTCCGGGCCGCGGGTCGGCTCGTCGAGGGGGGGCAGGGGAGGGCGGGCGGTGAGCACGACGGCCAGGGCGAGGGCGAGGCGCTGGCCCTCGGAGAGGTCGCGGGGGTGGGTGTCGTCGCTCACGCCCGGGAGGAGCTCGGAGACGAGGGTGCGGCAGGTGCCGGGGGTGGCGTCCGAGTCGGCGTCTGCGGCGGTGCATTCGGCGGCGACGGTGTCGGTGTAGAGGAGGTCGCGGGGTTCCTGCGGTACGAGGCCTACGCGGCGTACGAGGTCCTTGGGGGCGGTGCGATGGGGTACGGCTCCGGCTACCTGGACCGTGCCGGTGGAGGGTTCGACGAGGCCTACGAGGGTGTTGAGCAGGGTGGACTTGCCGGCGCCGTTGCGGCCCATGAGGGCGATGGTCTCGCCGGGGGCGACGGTGAGGGTGATGTGGCGGAGGGCTTGGACGTGAGCTCGGCGGACCGAGAGGGCTTGGACTTCGGCGGCGTGGGGGGATGGGGAGGGGGCTGGGCCTTTGACACA
>NZ_JABERD010000435.1 GCF_013044505.1 Streptomyces sp. S3(2020)
CCTCTGTGCCGAAACCTTCCTCCTCGGTCTCCGGATCACAGCGAGTTCACATAAAAGGGAGATAAGCGACCTCCTGCGTCACGGGTCTGTGACCGCGACGCCTTCTGAGTGGATTCGGACGCTGCTGGCGCGATATGAACGGACCCATGAGCAGCAACGGGGGAGCCCCTTACGGGTCCGACGAGCCAACGAGTTTTGGTCTGCAACCGCCGAACCCGCCCGCGGCCGTGCCGCACCCGGACAACCCGTACGCGACACCGACCCGGGTCGTACCGCACCAGGCGACGTCTGCCGCGCCCGAAGCAGCACCCGAGGCAGCACCCGAAGTCGCACCCGAACAGGAGCCGGGCACCGGCCGGTTGATCGCGGGTCGTTACCGTCTGCTCGCCAAGCTCGGGCACGGCGGCATGGGGACGGTCTGGCGCGCCAAGGACGAGACGGTGGACCGCGAGGTCGCCGTCAAGGAGCCCCGCGTACCCGATCACCTTCCCGACCGCGAACGCGCCAACGCGTTCGAGCGCATGCGCCGCGAGGCGCGTGCCGCCGCCCGGCTCGACCATCCCGGTGTCGTGAACGTGCACGACGTCGCCGTCGTCGACGGCCAGCCGTGGATCGTCATGGAACTGGTGCGGGGCCGTTCGCTGGGCGACGCCCTCCAGGAGGGCACCCTCGGGGCGCGGGAGGCGGCGAGAATCGGCCTGGAGGTGCTCGGCGCGCTGGAGGCCGCGCACGCGGCGCGCATCCTGCACCGGGACGTCAAGCCGGACAACGTGCTGCTCGGCGCCCATGACCGCGTCGTGCTCACGGACTTCGGCATCGCCCAGATCGAGGGCGAGACCAACCTGACGGACACGGGCGGGTTCGTCGGCTCGCCCGAGTACATCGCGCCGGAGCGGGTGCTGGGGCAGCGGCCGGGCCCGGCGTCGGACCTGTGGTCGCTCGGTGTCGTCCTGTACGCGGCCACCGAGGGCGTCTCGCCGTTCCGCCGCAGCAACACGCCGGCCACGCTCCAGTCGGTCCTCAACGCCACGCCCGCCGCCCCGGCCTCCGCCTCCGGTCCGCTGGCCGACGTCATCACCGGCCTCCTCCAGAAGGACCCCGCGCGCCGCCCGAACGCGGCCCAGGTGCGGGCGCTGCTGGAGACGGCCGCCAACCCGCCGGCGCCCACGCAGGTCGTCCACCTCTCCGGGGAGGGGCCTGCGAAGGGCATCCGGCTGGGCCGCAGGACCCTGATCGGCCTCGGCGCGGCGGTCGTCGCGGCCGCGGTGGCGGCGGGTCTGGTGATCGCGGACCCGTTCGCGGGGCCGTTGCCGGACGGCTGGAGGACGAAGAAGGTGAAGGACGTCGCCGCGACGCTGGCGGTGCCCGCGGAGTATCAGGAGCGCGTGCCCGACCGGAAGACGGACGAGGCCCACTGGGTCACCTACACCGACTGGAGCGGCAGCATCTGGATCGGGCTGAGGCTCGACAAGAAGGCCGAGGACTCGGGCAACAGCATCGCGGGCTCGGCGGCCGCCGAGATGTACGAGGACGACAAGAAGTTCAAGGAGTACGGCGAGTACGACCTCGGCATGCCGGAGGACCCGGACACGAAGACCGACGACGGGGCCACGTACCAGGGGAAGTCGGCCGCCAAGAACACGATCAGCTACACGACCGACGACAGCCAGAACCCGCGCCCCCGCGAGATGCAGATCTTCTACTACAGGACCGCAAAGGGCGACATGTACAAGCTCACCATCAGCTACCCGGGCAAGGGCGACTTCACGAAGCGCGGGCAGGAGGTGGCGCGGACGGCGATCGCGAACCTGGACGTCGACGTCCTCTGACCCGCGTCGACAACCCACCGCCCCACAAGGTACTGATGGGGCATGAGCAACGACCGGGGCGGCACCAGCCCGAAGGGCCGACTGATAGGCGGCCGTTACCGTCTGGCCGAGCGCGTCGGGTCGGGTGGCATGGGGACCGTCTGGCGGGCGCACGACGAGCTGGTGGACCGCGAAGTCGCCGTGAAGCAACCGAGGTTGCCCGGCGACCCGGAGGACGAGGCGCATCAGCGGGCCTCCCACCGGCTCTACCGGGAGGCCCGTGCCGCCGCCCGCGTCGACCATCCCGCGGCCGTCTCCATCCATGACGTGGTCGTCGAGGACGGACTGCCCTGGATCGTCATGGAGTTGGTGCGCGGGGAGTCCCTGCACGAGATGCTCCGCCGTGGCCCGGTCGCCCCGGCCGAGACCGCCCGGATCGGCCTGGCCGTCCTCGGCGCCCTGCGCGCCGCGCACTCCGTCGGGATCGTGCACCGTGATGTGAAGCCCGCCAACGTGCTGCTCGGCCCGCACGGCCGGGTCGTCCTCACCGACTTCGGGATCGCGCATGTCCAGGGCGAGGAATCCCTCACCGTCAGCGGCGAGTTCGTCGGCTCCATCGACTTCGTCGCCCCGGAGCGGATGTCCGGTAGGGGCGCGGGCCCGTCCTCCGATCTGTGGTCCCTGGGCGTACTGCTCTACGCCGCCGTGGAGGGCGAACCGCCTTTCCGGCGTACGACGTTGGAGTCCACCCTCGCCGCGATCCTCTCCTTCGACCCGCCCGAGCCCAAGCGGGCCGGTCCTCTGAGCCCCCTGATCAGCGGGCTGTTGGGGAAGGACCCCGATCTGCGGCCGGACGCCGCGGAGGCCGCCAAGATCCTGGAGGCGGCGGCGGAAGGGTGGCCGGTGCCGCCGCTGCCCGCCACACCGTCGCCCCAAGTGCCGGATCGAATACAGGAGTTGGGCGAGGACTCCGGAACCGTACGCCTACGGGCACCGAAACCCGACCCCGTACCGAAGCCGGGCGCCACCGCCGTACCGAGGCCGGACCCCACCGCCGTACCGGGCCAGCCGGACACCACCGTCGTAACGACGACGTCGCCGCCCAAGCCCCACCTCCTGCGCCGCCCCCTCCCGGCCGTCCTGCTCGGTGTCACCCTCGCCAGCGGCGCCTGGGCCGGCGCGTCCTACCTCTTGGCCGACCCCGAGCCCGAGACCTACGAGGTCGCCGAGCCGACGTACACCTCGGCCTCCCTCGCGCCCGCCGCCACCGACATCACCGACGAGCCCTGGGAGAAGCACTCCGAGAAGGCGCTGAAGGCCACGCTCTCCGTCCCCAGCCGGTACGGGGAGACCCACCGTCAGGGCA
>NZ_JABERD010000436.1 GCF_013044505.1 Streptomyces sp. S3(2020)
ACCCCGCCCTGCGCACCGGCCTGCGGGCGGCCGGGGGGCGGGCGGTGACGGTTCGGCCGCCCGCAGGCCGGTGCGCAGGGCGGGGTCCTGCGGTGTGTGCCGGGGTGTGGGCTGCGGTGTGGGCTGCTGAGCGTGCCGGGATGCTGTCATCAGCGTCTCCTGCCGACGGCCCAGGCCACTTGGACCCTGGAGCGGCAGCCGAGCTTGCGCATCACGTTGCGGACGTGGTTGACGACCGTCCACTCGGCGATCTTCAGCCGGGACGCTATCTGACGGTTCGTCATTCCCTCGGCGACCAGGAGCGCCACCTGGAGCTGACGGGGGGTGAGGGCGGCGGCCTCACCGCGCTCGGCGCCCTGGCCCGGCTCGACCGCGGCGAGCGCTTCGGCGGCCATCTCCTTGGGCCGCAGACGCAGCCCTTCGACCCAGGCGGTCGCGAACACACTCCAGCCGAGCTGGCTGCGCAGTTCGGTGACCGCGCTCTGGAGCCGGTCCCAGCGTTCGCCGTCGACCTTCACACCGGTCCGGCGACGCAGGTTCTCGGCGGCGGCCAGCAGCCGGGTGGCGCGCTGCGGCTGGCCCGCGCCCCGCTGGACGAGCAGGGCGAACGTGTCGAGGGCCGCGGGCAGTTCGGTGCGCTCGTCGATCGAGTCGTAAAGGGTCAGGCTCTGCCGCAGCGCCGACTGCGCCCCGGCCTCGTCGTCCTCGTCCCAGGCGAGCCGGGCCCGTAGGTGCAAGGTGCGGGCCAGGTCGCGGATCTCGCCGTTCTGCCGCTGGATGCGCTCGGCCCGCTCCAGCAGGGAGAGGGCCTCCTGGGGCTGGTCGGAGGCCATCATCACCTCGGCGAGCGAGGCGGCGGCCTCCGCGGACCCCACGGTGTCGCCCTGCCCTTCCAGGGCGGCGCGCGCGGCGATCAGCAGGGACCGGCCCACCGCCTGGTCGCCGCACCGGAACAGCGCGTGCCCCATACGGGCCGAGGCCAGCGCCCCGGCCCTCGCGTCACGCAGCCGCTTGTACAGGGCGACGGCCCTGCGGTGCCGGTGCGCGGCACCGTCGTGGTCACCGAGAGCGGCGGCGAGCAGACCGGCGCCGGTGTGCAGCCTGGCACGCAGCCGCAGGTCCGTCTCCTCCTCGCCACCGGACGGGCCACCCGCCTCATGCATGGCCTGCGCGGTGGAGTCGAACCAGTGCAGGCCCGCCTTGAGTTCGCCGCGGACCAGCCAGGGCCGCAGACAGGCGCCGACCAGGGCGGCGAGCGGCGCTAGGTCGCCTCCTTCGGCCACCTGGTCGAGGGCGGCCAGGACGTTGTCGTGCTCGGCGGCGGCCAACCGCAGCCAGCGCTGCTGCTCGGAGCCGTGGAAGCGGCCTTCGAGGGAGTGCATCAGCTTCTGGTAGTGCCGGGTGTGGACCCGACGGGCCACCGAGGCCTCCTCCGCGTCGGCGTCGAGGACGGCGAGGCTGTGGACGCGGATGGTGCGCGACATCATCAGCCGGCTGTCGGTGTGCTGCCTCTCGTCGAGCCGGAGCAGGTTGCGGTCCAGGAGTTCCTCGATCGCGGCGGCGGTCTCGGCGGGAGAGAGCGGGGAGATCTTCTCGGCGGTGGCGAGGGTGGCACCCTGCCGGAACAGGGCGAGCCGGGCGAGCAGCGCCCGCTGACCGTCGGTCAGACCGCGGCAGCTCCATTCGGCGGCGGCGAGCAGGGAGCGCTGCCGGGGCGGTACGTCGACCAGCCCGGACAGGTGGCTGTCGCCGCCCCGGTGCAACCACGACCGCACCTCCTGGAGCGGGAACAGCCGCAGCCTGCGTGCCGCCAGTTCCAGGACGAGCGGTACGCCCTCCAGCAGGTTGCAGATGTCGACGACGGAGGTGACGTTCTCGGCCGTGAGCGCGAACCCGGGATTCACCTCGTGGGCGCGGCGGGTGAACAGCTGCACCGCCGGGTTGTCCTGTACGTCGGCGACGTCAGGTTCGAACAGCGGGCCGGGCGGGGGCAGCGGCGCCACCGGTACGACCTGTTCGCCGTAGATGCGCAGCACCTCCTGGCCGGTGGCGAGGACGGTGAGCCAGGGGCAGGCGGCCAGGTGATCGGCGACGACCGGGGCCAGCCGGGCGGCGATGTGCTCCACCCCGTCGAGGATCAGCAGCGCGCGCGGGCGGGGCGCGAGGACGCCCTTCGGGTCGTACGCGTCGACGGCCCGGCCGACGGCGGCCACCGCCTCCTCCGGACCGGGGCAGGCGGGCAGGTCCACGGTGCGGATGCCACCGGGGAAGGTGTCGGCGAGCAATTGGGCGGCCTCGGCGGCCAGGCGGCTCTTGCCCACGCCACCGGCACCGGCGAGCGTGATCAGCCGAAGGAAGGAGTCCTCTAGCCGTCCGCACACCGACGTCAGCTCCAGCTCGCGACCCACCATCTCCGTCGTCGGCTCGTGCACCGGCAAATCGGTCAGCATGTTTCCCCTCAGGACCACCGGGCGCCGACTTGCGCCACAGGCTCGGGTACTCCCGGTACTCCACGGTGTGCGACTGAACGCTAGGGACCACGACTCGACCATGACTTAAGGCCCTCTGAAGAATCCGGCCGTCCGGTTCGCCCCTGTCGGCCCCTACGACCGCTCCGACCAGGCCGGGAACCCGGTTGAGGGCATCGTTCCAGCCATGGCGGGGCGCCCTTGGAACAAAGCGGGCTCTGGCGGATTTAGCCCTTCACAAGTCCGGGCCGGTCGAATGGGCCGCCGCGTGAGTGTCCGGAATGAAGCGAGGGGCCGACCACAGTGAGCGTTCAGTCCAAGCGGGTTACGCGTCTCGACCGTGTCGTGATCCGGTTCGCGGGTGACTCGGGTGACGGTATGCAGCTCACCGGCGACCGCTTCACCTCCGAGACAGCAACCTTCGGCAACGATCTCTCCACCCTGCCGAACTTCCCCGCCGAGATCAGGGCACCCGCCGGAACCCTGCCGGGTGTCTCGTCCTTCCAGCTGCACTTCGCCGACCACGACATCCTCACCCCGGGCGACGCACCGAACGTGCTGGTCGCGATGAACCCGGCCGCCCTCAAAGCCAATATCGGCGACCTGCCGCGCGGCGCGGAGATCATCGTCAACACCGACGAGTTCACCAAACGGGCCATGCAGAAAG
>NZ_JABERD010000437.1 GCF_013044505.1 Streptomyces sp. S3(2020)
TTTCGGTGGGGGTCGCGGGGGACTGTGTCCGGTGGGTGATCGCGGAGAAGGACAGCAGGGCGAAAGCCGCCAGTGCGGCGACCGTGCGTACCGCGTGGGACGTCTGCCACTTGTCCCTGACGTCTGCCCAGTCGGACGGTGGGGACGTGACCGTCCAGTCCTTCTGGTCCGCGTTGATCGGGAGGTTCACCGCGATCGTCAGGATCAGGATCAGGAGGAGGAGCACCAGGGCTGCCAACGGGACGTAGAGGTCTTTGCCCTTTGTCTTCCAGGCGCCTATCACCACGATCGCTGTCGCGATGATCGTGGGGATCAGGGTGGCTGAGGCCAGGGTGTCCAGGGAGTCGAGTTCCACCTGGCGGACCTGGGTGTAGACCTTGGCGTCGTAGTCGCGCAGGGAGGTCTCCAGGACCAGTACGCAGACCAGGAAGCCGGTGAAGACGCCGCCGAAGATCAGGCCGATCCAGCGGGCGATCGAGAACAGCGGACCTTGCTTCATTCACAACTCCAGGGCGGCTGCGGGGTGGTGTGGCGCTCAGTCACTCAGTCGCTCACTCCGCCAGCCTTCCACAGATGTGGTCGAGTCCTGGTGGAGTCTTCAGGCGGCTTCCGTCTTGGCCTGCGGGGCCTCGCCCGACTGCCAGACCAGGTCGAAGACGAAGCGGTGGATGCGCCAGCCGTGCGGGGTGCGGCGGGCTTCGGCCTCGTAGTGGCCGCCGATGGTGAAGTCGGCTGCCGGTTCGTCGGCCTGGCGGACGTGTACGGCCATCAGGTGGGCGCCTACTCGGGCCTCGTCGCCGTCCAGGTCCACCGTGTGGTTGGCGCTGATGTGGTGGGTGCGGGCGAAGGTGGTGCGGGCCATCTGCTGGAAGCCGGCCAGGCCCTCCAGGCCCTTGAACTCGCCGAAGGGGAAGGTCAGGTGGGCGTCCTCGGTGAAGATCTTGTCGAGCCAGGCGTCGCTGCCGCGGTCCTTGTCGAGGTGGTGGACGTAGCGGTCGCAGAGCTGGGTGAGCTCCAAGCGGTCGTTGAGGAGCCTCAGTTGGTGATTGAGGGTTTCCAAGCCGGCCTCGTCCTGGAGTACAGACATCTTCTAGTCCTTCTCTAGTCGGATGTGCGGGTCAGGCTGCTCGTTGGAACTGGATGCTGCGCCAGGCTCGGGGCTGGAACGGGGTGGGCTGCTGGCGGTGCCAGCGGGCCGCTGTGGGTGGTCGGCGGGTCTCCGTGGGGTCTGCGGGCGCGCTCATCAGGCGCTGGTGCAGGACCGCTATCACCGCGGCCAGTTCCTCGGGGGTCGGGTTGCCTCGCTCGATCTTCAGCTCAAGGGGGGCCATGGGTGGCCTTTCACTGGGGTGGGGTGCCGTGCTTGCGGCGCGGCAGGGACGCGTCCTTTGCGGCGAGCATCCTCAGGGCGCTGATGAGTGACAAGCGGGTGTCCGCCGGATCGATGACGTCGTCCACCAAGCCGCGTTCCGCCGCGTAGTAGGGGTGGACCAAGTTCCGCTTGTACTCGTCGATCTTCGCGGCGCGTGTCTCTTCCGGGTTGTCCGCCGCTGCTATCTCTCGGCGGAAGACCACGTTCGCCGCGCCTTCCGCGCCCATCACCGCTATCTCGTTCGTCGGCCAGGCCAGGGCCACGTCGGCGCCGATCGAGCGGGAGTCCATGACGATGTACGCGCCGCCGTACGCCTTGCGGAGGACGACCGAGACGCGGGGGACGGTGGCGTTGCAGTAGGCGTAGAGGAGTTTGGCGCCGCGGCGGATGATGCCCTCGTGTTCCTGGTCGACGCCGGGGAGGAAGCCGGGGACGTCGACGAGGGTGATCAGGGGGATGTTGAAGGCGTCGCAGAACTGGACGAAGCGTGCGCCCTTTTCGCTGGCCTTGATGTCGAGGACGCCGGCCATGGAGGCGGGCTGGTTGGCGACGATGCCGACCGTGCGGCCGTCCAGGCGGGCGAAGGCGCACACGATGTTGGGGGCCCAGGCGGCGTGGACCTCCATGTACTCGCCGTCGTCGATCAACTCCTCGATGACGGTGCGGATGTCGTAGGAGCGGTTGCCGTCCGCGGGGACCGATTCCAGGAGGGTGGGGCAGCTGCGGTCCGAGGGGTCCTCGGTGAGGGTCTCCGGGGGGAGTTCTCGGTTGTTGGCCGGGAGCATCGCGATCAGGTAGCGGACCTCGGCTATGCAGGTCTCCTCGTCGTCGTAGACGAAGTGGGCGACCCCGGAGGTGGCGGCGTGGACGTCCGCTCCGCCCAGGCCGTTCTGGGTGATCTCCTCGCCCGTGACCGCCTTCACGACGTCGGGGCCCGTGATGAACATCTGGGAGATTTCCCGGACCGCGAAGACGAAGTCCGTGAGGGCGGGGCTGTACGCGGCTCCGCCCGCGCAGGGGCCGAGCATGACGGAGATCTGCGGGATGACGCCGCTGGCCAGGGTGTTGCGGCGGAAGATGCCGCCGTAGCCGGCCAGGGCGCTGACGCCTTCCTGGATGCGGGCTCCTGCGCCGTCGTTCAGGGAGATCAGGGGGGCGCCTGCCGCTATGGCCATGTCCATGATCTTGTGGATCTTGGTGGCGTGGGCTTCGCCCAGGGCGCCGCCGAAGATGCGGAAGTCATGGGCGTAGACGAAGACCGTGCGGCCGTCGACGGTGCCCCAGCCGGTGATGACGCCGTCGGTGTAGGGCCTCTTGTCCTCCAGGCCGAAGCCGGTGGCGCGGTGGCGGCGCAGGGCCTCGATCTCGGTGAAGCTGCCCTTGTCGAGGAGGAGGGCGATGCGTTCGTGGGCCGTCAGCTTGCCTTTGTCGTGCTGGCGTTGGGTGGCGGCGGGGTCGGGGCCTTCGAGGATGCGGTCCTTGATCTCCTTCAGTTCGAGCGTCGCCGCGGTGGACGGTGTGGTGTGCATGGCCATCACTCCCAGTTGGGGCAGACCTGCCGCTCGGCGGCGATCCGTTCGGTGGCGTCGTCGGTGTAGAGGCACTCGGTCGGCAGCCGGCGGGCGAGGATGTCGGGGGCGGCGGCCTCGGCGGGGGCCGCGATGGCGACGGCTGCCACGTGGGCGGGGCAGCTCGGCATGTTCTCGATGCGCCAGCCCCTGGGGCGGGCGCATCGAGA
>NZ_JABERD010000438.1 GCF_013044505.1 Streptomyces sp. S3(2020)
GACGATCACCGGGTCGGGCAGGCCCAGTAGCCAGGCGGCTCGGGGCAGGGAGTGGTGGGTGTTGGCTCCGCAGATCAGGCGGGTGCCTGCGCCGAGGGCTTCTCGGGCCAGGAGAAGGGCGAGTTGGTTCGATTCGGTGCCGCCGGTTGTCACCAAGGATTCGGGTGCGGCGCCGTCGTGGCTGGTCGCGCAGTTCCCCGCGCCCCTGAGCACGTCGACGTAGACCTCGTTTGCCAGTGACCGCGTCACCAGCTCCTCAAGCTCTGATGCTGCGGGTGCCTGGTCCCAGGAGTCCAGGGACGGGTTGAGGACCGACGCCGCCAGGTCCGCCGCCGTCGCCACCGCGAGCGGTGGACAGTGCAGGTGGGCGGCGCACAAGGGGTCCGCGGGGTCCGCCGCGCCCTCGGCCAGCGCGCGCACCAGGTGCCGTAGGGCCTCCGGGTCGCCCTCGTCGGGGAATACGTCGCCCATCGCGTGCCGTACGCGGGCCGCGACCGTCTCCGGGCCTCCCGCCGGCAGTGGTCCCCCGCGCTCGCGCGTGCCGTCCCGCAGGGCGTCGAGGACGGTGTCGAGCAACGGGCGCAGGGCGCGGGGGCCTTCGGGGCCTGAGGCCAGGGGCGGGGTGCGCATGGTCCCAGCTTGTACGCGGTTGCGTGGGCGCACCCGAGAGGTTCGGCGATTCAGACCCGAAAGGGGGTACTTCCGTGCGGGGAATACGTGTGGGAAGCGGGCCCCGTCAGTTCCGGAACGCTTCGGCGTGGTCGCGGGCCCACTGCTCGAAGGTGCGGGCCGGGGTTCCGGTGATCTTCTCGACGGTGTCGGTGATCTCGGGGGTCGCGCCGACGGCGGCCTCCCAGCTCTTGAGGAGGAACTGGAGGAGGTGCGGCGGCAGGTGGGGGAACAGTTCGGCGGCGGCCCGCTCGGGCGGGACCTCGACGTACTCCAGGTCGCGGCCCAGGGCCCGGCCGATCCCGGTGATCTGGTCGGCGTTGCTGGTCGCGGCGGGCCCGGTGAGGATGTGGGCGGCGCCTTCGTGGCCGACGTCGAGGAGGGCGTGTTCGGCGACGGCGGCGATGTCGTCCTCGTGGATGGGCGCGCTCATCGCGCCCGGGTGGACGCCGCGGACGGTGTCGCCGGCGCGGATCTGGCCGGCCCACTGGAGGGCGTTGAGGGCGAAGGCGTGGGGGCGCAGGAAGGTCCATGCCAGGCCGCTGTCGCGGATGGCGCGTTCGGCGTTGTCGTGGGTGATCCGCAGGGGGTTGCTGTCGTCGGCGTCCTCCTTGACGTATCCGGCGGACAGGAACACGACGTGCCGGACGCCGGCGCGGCGGGCGGCCGCGAGGAGGTCGGCGTTCGCCGCCTGGACGTAGAGGAAGAGCTTGGTGGCGCCTTCGAAGACGGGCTCGTCGGGGTGGAGGGGCATGACCTCCACCCCGTCGGGCAGTACGGCCCGCCGCGGGTCACGGGTGAGGGCGCGTACGGGCCGGCCCGCGGCGAGGAGGCGGTCGACGAGGGCACGGCCCACGTTTCCGGTGGCGCCGGTTACTAAGATCACGTTCGGTCTCCCGGAGTTGATCGTCGTTGACTGTCCGTAGCCTAGAGCGGACGATCAGCTTCCCGCGTCGTCTCCCGGGAGCAACCGGGGCCTACGTCTGAGGTCCTACGCCTCCCTCACCCGCAACGCGCGTGCCAGGTCGTCGAGTTGGTCGGCGAGCTTGCGGCGCAGGGCCGGGATGGGGTCGGCGTTGCGCAGGCACCGTTCGCCGTGGCCGAGGGTGTCGGCGTCGACGGCGTGGGCGGGGAACGCGTAGCGCCCTGCGGCGTCGGCGATGGCGGGGCCGCGGCGGGTGGCGAGGGCGACGGCGTCCTCGAAGTAGCGCGGGACGTACTCCTGGAGGAGTTCGGCCTGTTCGGGCTGCCAGAAGCCCTGGGCGGTGGCGGTGAACAGGTAGTTGGACAGGTCGTCGTGGGCGAACATGGCCTCCCACGCGGCGCGCTTGGCGGCCGCGTCGGGCAGGGCGGCGCGACAGCGGGTGGCGCCCTCCTGGCCGGTGGCGGACGGGTCGCGGTCGAGTTCGGCGGCGATGGCGCTCTCGTCGGTGGCGTCGAGGACGGCGAGGCGGGCGAGGACGCGCCAGCGCAGTTCGGGGTCGAGTTCGGGGCCGCCGGGGACGGTGCCGTCGGCGAGCCAGGCGGCGATGGTGTCGGGGTGGGCGGCGACGTCGATGAAGTGGCGTACGGCGGTCAGGCGCAGGCCGGGGTTGTCGCCGTCCTCGGTGCGGCGCAGCAGGTCGCGGCACAGGGAGGTCAGGGTGGCGAGGGCCGCCGGGCGCTCCTCGGGTGTCACGTAGCGGCCGGCCACCTGGACGCAGGCGAAGGCGAGGACGCCCTGGACGAGGGCGAGGTCGGTCTCGTGCGGGAGGTGGGTGCGGGCGGCCTCCAGGTAGGCGGTGGGCGCCAGTTCGCCGTCGCGGACCGCGTCGCGCAGGGCGTTCCAGACGACGGCGCGGGTGAGCGGGTCGGGCAGGCCCGACAGGCTTGTGCGGACGGTGTCGAAGGAGTCGGCGTCGAAGCGGACCTTGGCGTAGCTGAGGTCGCCGTCGTTGAGGAGCAGCAGGGCGGGGCGCTTGCCGATGGGCAGGGGTGCGCTCTGCGGGATGTCGAGGTCGAGGCGTTCGCGCAGGACGAGGTGGCGGCCCTCGTCGGAGACGTCCTGGTCGTAGAGGCCGACGGCGATGCGGTGCGGGCGGCTGCCGGTCTGCTCGACCTGGAGGGTGTAGGTGCCTTCGGCGCCGCGGGTGACGTGGGGCCTGAGGGTGTCGACGCCGGTGGTGCCCAGCCAGGTGTGTGCCCAGGCGTGGACGTCGCGTTCGGTGCTGTCGGCGAGGGAGTCGATGAAGTCGGCGAGGGTGGCGTTGGCGAACTTGTGGCGGGCGAAGTGGGTGTTGATGCCGGCGTGGAAGTCCTTCTCGCCGAGCCAGGCGACCAGTTGCCGTAGTGCGGAGGCGCCCTTGGCGTAGGAGATGCCGTCGAAGTTGAGCATGGCGGAGGCGGTGTCGGGCACCAGCTCGGGGTCGGGGGCGAC
>NZ_JABERD010000439.1 GCF_013044505.1 Streptomyces sp. S3(2020)
GGGAACCGGCGGGCCGACCCGGCGGGTGAATACGGCCTGCCGACACCTGACTTCGGAGGGTCACCGAAGCGCCCGGCTCCTCCTCCCGGTCAACCTTTCGCCATGGCCGTCGGGAAGGCCGCGCCGGTGCGAGGGCGGTGCCGAACCGGCCCGGGTCCCGGATGGCGGCCGACTGTCAGTGCGGCGTGGCAGGATCGGGGGCGTGGCAGAGACAGCAGCGAAGCAGACCGACAACAGCCCCGGCGGCAACCGCCCGCGCCTGATGCTCATGGACGGGCACTCGCTTGCCTACCGTGCGTTCTTCGCGCTGCCCGCGGAGAACTTCACGACCGCGACGGGCCAGCCGACGAACGCGATCTACGGCTTCGCCTCGATGCTGGCCAACACCCTGCGCGACGAGTCGCCCACGCACTTCGCGGTGGCCTTCGACGTGTCCCGCAAGACCTGGCGCTCCGAGGAGTTCACGGAGTACAAGGCCAACCGCTCCAAGACCCCGGACGAGTTCAAGGGCCAGGTCGAGCTGATCGGTGAAGTCCTGGACGCGATGCATGTCGCGCGGTTCGCGGTCGACGGCTTCGAGGCCGACGACATCATCGCCACGCTCGCCACCCAGGCCGAGGCCGAGGGCTTCGACGTGCTGATCGTCACCGGCGACCGCGACTCCTTCCAGCTGGTCAGCGAGCACACCACCGTGCTCTACCCGACGAAGGGTGTCTCCGAGCTGACCCGGTTCACCCCGGAGAAGGTGTTCGAGAAGTACGGCCTCACCCCCGCCCAGTACCCGGACTTCGCGGCCCTGCGCGGCGACCCGTCCGACAACCTGCCCGGCATCCCCGGCGTCGGTGAGAAGACCGCCGCGAAGTGGATCAACCAGTTCGGTTCCTTCGCGGACCTCGTCGAGCGGGTCGAGGAGGTCAAGGGCAAGGCGGGCCAGAACCTCCGCGACCACCTGGACGCGGTCAAGCTCAACCGCCGTCTGACGGAGATGGTCCGTACCGTCGAGCTGCCGAAGACGGTCGCCGACCTGGAGCGGGCGCCGTACGACCGCAAGACCCTCGCGATGATCCTCGACACCCTGGAGATCCGGAACCCGTCCCTGCGCGAGCGCCTGCTCGCCGTCGACCCGGGTGCCGAGGAGGCCGAGCCGGCCCCGGCCGCGACGGCCGGCGTGGAGCTCGACGGCACCGTGCTCGGCACCGGCGAGCTGGCGGGCTGGCTCGGCGAACACGCCACGGACACGCTCGGCGTCGCCACGGTCGACACCTGGGCGCTGGGCACCGGCTCGGTCGCCGAGATCGCCCTCGCGGCGTCCGGGGGAGTGGCCGCCTGGTTCGACCCCACCCAGCTCGACGAGGCCGACGAGACGGCGTTCGCCGCCTGGCTCGCCGACGCCGGCAAGCCCAAGGTCTTCCACAACGCCAAGGCCGCGATGCGTGTCTTCGCCGAGCACGGCTGGAGCATCGCCGGTGTCTCCATGGACACCGCGCTCGCCGCGTACCTCGTCAAGCCGGGCCGCCGCTCCTTCGACCTGGACGCGCTGTCCCTGGAGTATCTGCACCGGGAGCTGGCGCCCGCCGCCGCGGCCGACGGCCAGCTCGCCTTCGGCGCGGACGAGGGTGCCGAGGCCGAGGCCCTCATGGTGCAGGCCCAGGCCGTCCTCGACCTGGGCGGGGCCTTCACCGAGCGCCTCGAAGAGGTCGGTGCCACGGACCTCCTGCGCGACGTGGAGCTGCCCACCTCCACCCTGCTGGCCCGCCTGGAGCGGCATGGCATCGCCGCCGACCGGGCCCACCTGGAGGCCATGGAACAGATGTTCGCCGGCGCCGTCCAGCAGGCCGTGAAGGAGGCCCACGCCGCCGCCGGACACGAGTTCAACCTGGGCTCACCCAAGCAGCTCCAGGAAGTCCTCTTCGGCGAGCTCGGCCTGCCCAAGACCAAGAAGACGAAGACCGGCTACACGACGGACGCCGACGCGCTCGCCTGGCTGGCCACCCAGACGGACAACGAACTGCCGGTGATCATGCTCCGGCACCGCGAGCAGGCCAAGCTCCGTGTCACCGTCGAGGGCCTCATCAAGACGGTCGCGGCGGACGGCCGTATCCACACCACGTTCAACCAGACGGTGGCGGCGACTGGCCGCCTCTCCTCCACCGACCCGAACCTCCAGAACATCCCGGTCCGCACCGACGAGGGCCGGGCGATCCGCCGCGGTTTCGTGGTCGGCGAGGGCTTCGAGTCCCTGATGACCGCGGACTACAGCCAGATCGAACTGCGCGTGATGGCCCACCTCTCCGAGGACGAGGGCCTCATCGAGGCGTTCACCTCCGGCGAGGACCTGCACACCACGGTCGCCTCGCAGGTGTTCGCGGTCGAGCGCGCGGACGTCGACGCGGAGATGCGCCGCAAGATCAAGGCGATGTCGTACGGACTGGCGTACGGCCTGTCCGCCTTCGGCCTCTCCCAGCAGCTCAACATCGACGCGGGCGAGGCACGTGCCCTGATGGACACGTACTTCGAGCGCTTCGGCGGTGTGCAGGACTATCTGCGCCGGGCCGTAGACGAGGCCCGGGCGACCGGCTACACGGCGACCCTCTTCGGCCGCCGCCGCTACCTCCCCGACCTCAACAGCGACAACCGCCAGCGCCGCGAGGCCGCCGAGCGCATGGCCCTCAACGCGCCCATCCAGGGCACGGCGGCCGACATCGTCAAGATCGCCATGCTCCAGGTCGACAAGGCTCTCCAGGAGGCCGGCCTCACCTCCCGCATGCTGCTCCAGGTCCATGACGAAATCGTCCTGGAGATCGCCCCGGGCGAGCGCGCCCAGGTCGAGGAACTGGTACGCCGGGAAATGGCGAACGCGGTCCACCTGCGAGCGCCGCTGGACGTGTCGGTCGGGGTGGGCCCGGACTGGGAGTCGGCGGCGCACTAGCCTCCGGCGGCCGGGCGCGCGGGTGGCCTGAATGCCGGGCGCCTTGTCATCGGCGGCTACGCAGGCCGACCTGGGGGCGCGGGGAACTGCGCGACCAGCCCCCACGCACCCGCACCCGCCCACGACCCCTCTCCAC
>NZ_JABERD010000440.1 GCF_013044505.1 Streptomyces sp. S3(2020)
GCGTGCCGGGGCGGGTCGCGCCGGAGAGGGCGGCGGGGCGGCCGTTCGCCGAGGGCACCACGATCTGCCCCGGCCCCGCGGGCACCGTCTCCACGACGATCTCGCTGGGCAGCTCGACGGTGCGGACGGGCACCCCCCAGCGGTTGGTGATGGTCAGCCAGATCGTGCCGGGCCCGGGTGTGCGGTCGGCGGTCACCACGAAACGCGCCGGGCCGTACGTGCCGCCGAACCGGTGCAGGACGACGCTGGGCTCGCTCAGCGCCTCGCACACGAAGTGCGGGGCGCCGTCCAGGGCCACCCCGAAGTCGAACTCCTCCTCCTCGTAGGGCCAGTCCTCGTCCCCCGTCGGCCCGTTGAGGTCGACGGTGACGAGATAGCTCTGCCCGGCCTGCGCCTTGCGGGGCCAGCCGACCAGGGGCTCGACCAGCAAGGAGGAGGCGTCGCCGGTCATGCCCTCACCTCCTGGGCGCGCACCCGCAGCCGGAGCGTGGTGAGCGGATGTCCGAAGTAGAGGAACATGAAGCTGTAGAGGACCAGCAGGATCTCCTGCTGCCGCTCGGTGTAGGCGCGGCTGCCGACGTCGAGCCACGTCAGCGGATCGGGTAATCGGGCCACGGCACTGGCCCGGAACTCGCGCAGGGCACGGGCGACCGGCAGGTCCGGGTCGGCGCACACCCGGCCCACCAGCTCCCTGATCAGCAGATGGGCGATGTCGTCGCCGACCTTCCCGGACGTGGCGATGCAGCCGCCGGCCCCCTTGCGCAGGAACAGCTCGGCGAAGCCCCGCAGGGCGTTCTCCCCACGCCCCCGGTTGTCGAACAGGCGCCCGGACTCACAGGCGTTGAGGCAGACGAGGGTGGACCCGCCCCGGAGTGCGGGCATGGCCTGCCGGTTGAGGTCGCTCCAGCTGACGGAGGCGATCCTGACCTCGTGGGCACGGTCGCCGTACTCGGCATGGCACCCCATGTACACGAGGCCGGCGCCGAGGTCGGGGCGGGTGAGTTCGGTGAGGAAGGTCCGCGGGGTGCCGATGTGCGCGCGGTGCACGTACTCCTGGAACACCTCGACGTCCCGTCTCATCTGCTCGGCGTAGTAGCCCAGGACCTGGCCCGAGCAGGAGGCCGGGGCGCCGAAGGGGGTGGTCCCGGCCTCCCGGACGGTGGTCCAGCGCACCACCGTCACCAGGGCGCCGAGGATCCCGGACACCAGCCCGTTCTCCTGGTGGCCCGTCAGATGCAGCAGCTCCCAGGGGATGTCGTAGTCCGTGTCGTCCCAGACCACCAGTTGCAGTTCCGTACCGTGCCGGGCCCGCAGCACATTGATCCAGCGGACCAGGGGGTCCTGGCCCTGGGACCACTCGGCGAGGCCCAGGAGGATCTCGCTCGGTGGCATCGAGCTGCCCGGCCGCAGGTTGTGCAGCACCAGGTCGTCCGGGCGCAGCCGGGTGTACTCGGAGTCGAGGCGGCTCTCCAGCTCCCCGCTGTGTCCGGTCAGCCAGAACGCGTCCTGCCCCGGCTCGCCGTAGGCCCGCTGCACCGAGAGCTTCGCGAACCCGGCGGGCAGCCGGGCGTCCGGGTCGACGGGTGCGGCGGGCAGCCGTACGGCCTCCTGGGACTCGGCCACATGTTCCGGTACGGCGGCGGGGCGCGGCGCGGTCAGTGGCTCGGGCGCGGGCGGCCGGGCGGGCATGCCGGGCCCCAGCGGGATCGCCCCGCCGAGACCGCGGGGGCCGGTCGGTTCAGCGGACACCGGCCACCCCCCGCGCGGTGCGTCCGGCGACGGTCACTCCGCCGAGCGCGTCGGCGAGCAGGAACGTCAGGTCCGGGTACGGCTGGCGGGCGGCGTCCACGACCACGGAGTGCAGCCGCATCCGCCCCATCGCCCCGATCCGGCCGGCCGCCGAGAGCGCGTCCTCGATGCCGGTACGGCGCACCGGGCCGGGCAGCCGGTCGCCCGTACCGGTGTCGAGCGGAACGTTGCCACGGCCGTCGGAGACCACCACGAGCCATGCCTCGACGAGGTTGGAGCGCTGCTGGAAGGCCCGGCGCAGCAACTGGTCGGTCATCGCCAGGCCGTGGGCGAGGGGGCTGCTGCGGCCGGCCGGGCGGTGCAGGGCGCGGCCGACGCGGGGGTCCAGGACGCTGCGGGCGACGAAGTGGTCGGCCTTCAGCTCGTGTGCCGCGTCCCGGCTGCCGACCTCGACGACGCAGATGGAGGCCCGTCCGGTGTAGGCCCACTGGAGATACGGGGCGAGGGCGGGCGGCCAGTCCCAGCCGCGGCGGCAGGTGTGGTCGAGCAGCAGCACCAGCATGCGTTCCGCGACGGGGAGCCGGGCGTAGCTGCGGAAGTCGCCGGGCAGCACCACGAGGCGGCCGTCGCCGTCCGTGCGCAGGGCGCGGCGGCCGGGGAGGTTCTGGTGCTTCGCGGCCTCGATCGCGGTGGCGACGAAGGCGAGGTCGCGCAGCGTGGTCGCCGACCGTACGCCGATCACGGGACCGCGCGCCGAACTGGGCTCCGGGCGCCGCTGCCAGGGGATCCGCAGCGGGGCGAACTCCCGCAGGAACCGGGCGTCGTCCTCGGGGAAGGGGGAGCCGACGCCGTCCCCGGCATCGGCGGCGAAGGTGTCCAGGGCCTCGGCGGGCCCGGCGGGCACGGCGACGGCGGCGCCGGGCATCCGGTCCGCGGGGCCGTCGTCGGTGACCGGGTCCGGCTTCGCGGGCTCGGGTACGGGCCGCCGCTCGCCGTCGCCGTCGTGCGTGCCGGGACCGCGGTCGGCGGGCAGGCCGGAGCCCGGCGGTACGGGGGGCCGCGCGGCGACGCCGATCAGCCGGGCCGCCTCGTCGACCCGCTCGGCCCCACAGCTGTCGTCACCCCCGAACACGGCCAACGCCCGGGCCGGGCTCTTATAAACATCCTCCGCCGCCGACGAAGAGGATAAGGTGGAAAGCGGGGGACGCCGTAGACATTAAAAAAAAAGACCGACACACGACAAGCCGGCGAGATATGAAAAGCA
>NZ_JABERD010000441.1 GCF_013044505.1 Streptomyces sp. S3(2020)
GTCTCGTGGGCTCGGAGATGTGTATAAGAGCCCGCCCCGGGATCCAGCCGTCCCTCCTCGTCCCGCAGCACCACGAGCCACTGCGCGTCCTCGGCGTCGTCCTCCCCCGCCAACGCGTCCCGGACGATGCGCGGCTCCTCAGCCACCCCGAACCGCTCCCTGAGCGCCTCCGCCACCTCTTCCGCGGCATCCCGATCAGGCAGCACCAGCACATGTCTCACATCGCTCACCTGGCCATTGTCCGGCACCCGGAAAGCCCCGACCCACCGCTCTCACCACCGACGGCGGCCCGAACCCGCCCCGGCCAGAACCTCACCCGGCCTCCCGGATCCCCTTCCCGGTCAGAACCTCACCCCGCGTCCCGCATCTCCCGCGCCTCCGGTCCCACCGGCACCCGGTCGAGCTCCACCCCGAACCGCTCCCGGTACACCCCGAGCACCTCCTCGTCCGTCCCCAACTCCCGCACCTCGCGCGTCCCGTCCGCCCCTGTCACGGTGAGGCTCCGCCCGCTGAGCGTGATCCTCCCGCCGTCCTCCGTGACCCGCGAACACACCGGCGACCGTGTGAAGTGCGAGGCCGGCGATGTGCTGTGCCACCAGGCGCCCGCCACGAAGTCACCGAGCACCCGGGGCCGCACCTCCAGGCGGTACTGGGGCTTGCCGCCCCCGACGACGTCCAGGTCGGCCGCCTCCGCCACCACGTGCCCGCCCCGCACCCCGGCCGCGTCCGCCCCGGCCTCGACGACCCGGAACGTGCCCCCGGGATCCACCTGCTCACCCCGCTCCCCGATCGCCAGCGGATGGTGACTGTGCGCCCCGAAGCCGACGTCCGCCAGCCAGTCGCCCCCGTCCACCGTCCGCACCCGCAGGGCGAGATGGTCGTACGGGATGCCGAGCCGCCCCTCGTCCCCGTACACCCGGGCCGCGAGCAGCGTCACCTCGAAGCCCAGCGCGGCGAGCAACGCCCCGAAGCAACCGTTGAGTTCGTAGCAGAACCCGCCCCTTCGCGCCCCCACCACCTTGTCCAGCAGTCGCTTCTCCTCCAGCACGATCTCCTCGCCGAGATGGATCGACAGGTTCTCGAAGGGCACGGTCTGCAGATGGCGCAGATGCAGCTCGCGCAGGGCGTCCACGGTGGGCCCCGCCGGGTGCTCGGCACCGAGGCGGCGGAGATAGGCATCAACCTGTGCGGAATTCATGCCCTCAGTCTCCCGCCACCCGCAGCGACCCACCCGTTCCCAGGACCGCCAGCGCCCCGTCCTGGTCCGTCCGCAGCACCATCGCCCCCTGCGCCCGCAGCGCCGCGACCGTACCGGGAGCCGGATGTCCGTACGTGTTGTCCCTCCCCGCCGAGATGAGCGCCAGCCGCGGAGCCGCCCTGCGTATCAGTCCCGGATCCTGGTAGGCCGAGCCGTGGTGGGCGACCTTGAGCACGTCCACGCCGCCCAGCAGCGCACCCGCCGGAGATCTCAACAGCGCTCGCTGAGCCGGGGGTTCGAGATCGCCGAGCAGCAGGAACCGCAGCCCGCCCGACCGCACGAGCAGGGCGACACTGGCATCGTTCGGCCCTTCCGGTTCCATCGACGCGACCGGAACTCCCGGAACTCCCGGTCCCGGTCCCGCTCCCGCCGGCGGCCACACCACCTCCCAGTCCAGCGCCCCCGTGCGCCGCCGCTCCCCCGCCACGGCACGGGTGAGCGGAATCCGGTGCCGCGCCGCCTGCCGCCGTACGAACTCCACCTGGTCCATCGGTTCCTCGAACCCGGTCGTCTCGATCGCCCCCACACTCCGCCCGCGCAGTACTCCGGGCAGACCCGCCACATGGTCGGCGTGGAAGTGGGTCAGCACGACCAGCGGGATCCTGGTGACACCGAGGGTCCGCAGACACCGGTCGACGAGCGTCGGATCGGGCCCCGCGTCCACCACCACACCAGTACCGTCACCCGCCGCGAGCACGGTCGCGTCCCCCTGCCCCACATCGCACATCACGAACCGCCAGCCGGGCGGCGGCCACCCCGTGATCACCCGGGCCAGCGGCGGCGGCTGCACCACCACCAGCAGGAGCAGCGCTCCGCAGACTCCGCACCACCCGGGATGCCGCAACAGCCGCCGCCCGGCCGTCACCACGGCCACCGTGACCAGGGCGAGCAGGGCCGCCCCGGTCCAACTGCCGGGCCAGTCCACCCCTGCGCCGGGCAGGGACGCCCCGGTACGGGCGACGTCCGCGATCCACCCCGCGGGCCAACTCGCGCACCAGGCCAGCGCCTTGGCCACCGGCATCACCAGGGGCGCCGTCGCCAGCGCGGCGAAGCCCAGCACCGTGGCCGGAGCCACGGCGAACTCCACGAGCAGATTGCACGGCACCGCCACCAGACTCACCCGCGACGACAGCACCGCGACCACCGGCGCGCACAGAGCCTGTGCGGCACCCGCGGCGGCCAGTGCCTCGGCCAGCCGCGGTGGCACCCGTCGCCGTCGCAGGGCCGCGCTCCAGCGGGGCGCGAGCGTGAGCAGGGCCCCGGTGGCCAGCACGGACAGCAGGAACCCGTAACTCCGGGCCAGCCAAGGGTCGTACAGCACCAGGAGCAGGACGGCCGTCGCCAACGCCGGGATCAGTGACCTGCGGCGCCCGGTCGCCAAGGCGAGCAGAACCACGGTTCCGCAGGCCGCGGCCCGCAGCACACTCGGGTCCGGCCGGCACACGACGACGAAGGCGAGCGTGAGCGCCCCGCCGAGCAGTGCCGTCGTCCGCAGGGGGATGCCGAGCCGGGGTGCGAGCCCCCGGCGCTCGACGCGCTGGGCCAGCCCGGGCGGTCCGATGAGCAGCGCCAGGATGATCGTCAGGTTGCTCCCGGAGACGGCGAGCGTGTGCGCGAGGTCGGTCTCCTTGAACGCCTCGTCCAGGTCGGGCGTGATCCGCGAGGTGTCCCCGACGACCAGCCCCGGCAGCAGCGCCCGCGCATCCCCCGACAGCCCGTCGGTGGCCTCCCGCAGCCCGCCCCGCAAC
>NZ_JABERD010000442.1 GCF_013044505.1 Streptomyces sp. S3(2020)
CTCTTCGGGGGCCGCGTCGGGTGGGTAGAAGAGACGGGGCGTCGGGCCCGGGGTGGCCCCGGGCCGGAGTCCCGGTGTGGTCAGTTGGCCGCCACGATGTGGGCCACGTCGCCGGGGTTCACGTCCCGCAGCAGACACGTCAGCCGTGCGCTGCACACCCGCCGGCCCTGCTCGTCACTGATGACGATCTCGTACGTCGCCGTGGACCGCCCCCGGTGCACGGGGGTGGCCACGCCGGTCACCAGGCCGGAGCGCGCCCCGCGGTGGTGGGTGCAGTTGAGGTCGACGCCCACGGCGATCTTGGAGCTGCCGCCGTGCAGCATCGAGCCGACCGAGCCCAGCGTCTCGGCGAGGACGGCGGAGGCGCCGCCGTGCAGCAGCCCGTACGGCTGGGTGTTGCCCTCCACCGGCATCGTCCCGACGACCCGGTCCGCGGACGCCTCCACGATCTCCACGCCCATGCGCGCGCCGAGATGCCCCGCGGAGAACAGCGCCGGCAGGTCGACACCGAGCGCGGCGTACTCGTCGATGACCTCTTGCGGGAACTTCACATGCTGCTGCTCGCCCATGGGGCCCGGCTCCGTTTCGTCGGGATCACTCGCTCGACTGAGCAAACGCTCAGTCGGTCGCCGATTGTTCCAGACGGACGACGACGGACTTGCTGGCCGGGGTGTTGCTGGTGTCGGCGGTGGCGTCCAGCGGCACCAGGACGTTGGTCTCCGGGTAGTAGGCCGCCGCACAGCCGCGCGCCGTCGGGTAGTGCACCACCCGGAAGCCGGGCGCCCGCCGCTCCACACCGTCCTTCCACTCGCTCACGAGGTCGACGTACGAGCCGTCGGCGAGCTTCAGCCGCTGGGCGTCCTCGGGGTTGACCAGGACGACCCGGCGGCCGTTCCTGATACCCCGGTAGCGGTCGTCCAGGCCGTAGATCGTGGTGTTGTACTGGTCGTGCGAGCGCAGTGTCTGGAGCAGGAGGCGGCCCTCGGGCAGCTTGGGGAACTCCACGGGCGCGGCGGTGAAGTTGGCCTTGCCGGTGGCCGTCGGGAAGCGGCGCTCGTCGCGCGGGGCGTGCGGGAGGGCGAAACCGCCCGGGTGGGCCACGCGCGCGTTGAAGTCGTCGAAGCCCGGTACGACGCGCGCTATTCGGTCGCGGACGGTGGCGTAGTCCTTCTCGAACTCCTCCCACGGTGTACGGGACTCGGAGCCCAGCACGCGGCGTGCCAGGCGGCAGACGATGGCCGGCTCCGACAGCAGATGGCTGCTCGCGGGCTCCAGGCGGCCACGGGAGGCGTGCACCATGCCCATGGAGTCCTCGACGGTCACGAACTGCTCGCCGCTGCCCTGGAGATCGCGCTCGGTGCGGCCCAGGGTGGGCAGGATCAGGGCACGCGCGCCCGTGACCGCGTGCGAACGGTTGAGCTTGGTCGACACGTGCACGGTCAGCCGCGCGCGCCGCATGGCCGCCTCGGTGACCTCCGTGTCGGGAGAGGCGGAGACGAAGTTGCCGCCCATGGCGAAGAAGACCTTCGCCTCGCCGTCGCGCAACGCCTGGATGGCACGGACGACGTCGTAGCCGTGCTCGCGCGGCGGCGCGAAGCCGAACTCCTTCTCCAGGGCGTCCAGGAAGGCGGGCGCCGGACGCTCGAAGATGCCCATCGTGCGGTCGCCCTGCACGTTGGAGTGGCCGCGGACCGGGCAGACGCCCGCGCCGGGGCGGCCGATGTTGCCGCGCAGGAGGAGGAAGTTGACCACCTCGCGGATGGTCGGCACGGAGTGCTTGTGCTGGGTGAGGCCCATGGCCCAGCAGACGATGGTGCGCTTCGAGGCGAGCACCATGGCCAGGGCCTGCTCGATCTCCTCGCGGGCGAGGCCGGTCGCGGTGAGCGTCTCGTCCCAGTCGGCGGCGCGGGCCTGGGCCGCGAACTCCTCGAAGCCGTGGGTGTGTTCGTCGACGAAGGCCTGGTCGACCGCGCCCTCCGTCTCCAGGACGAGCTTGTTCAGGAGGCGGAAGAGGGCCTGGTCGCCGCCGATGCGGATCTGCAGGAACAGATCGGTCAGGGCGGTGCCCTTGAGCATCCCCTGGGCGGTCTGGGGGTCCTTGAAGCGCTCCAGGCCCGCCTCGGGCAGCGGATTGACGCTGATGATCTTCGCGCCGTTCGCCTTGGCCCGGTCCAGGGCGGAGAGCATCCGGGGGTGGTTGGTGCCGGGGTTCTGGCCGGCGACGACGATCAGGTCGGCCTTGTAGAGGTCCTCCAGCAGGACGCTGCCCTTGCCGATGCCGATCGTCTCGTTCAGGGCCGAGCCGGAGGACTCGTGGCACATGTTGGAGCAGTCCGGCAGGTTGTTGGTGCCGAGCTCGCGCGCGAACAGCTGGTAGAGGAAGGCGGCCTCGTTGCTGGTACGGCCCGAGGTGTAGAAGAGCGCCTCGTCGGGGGAGGCGAGGGCGGTGATCTCCTCGGCGACTATGTCGAAGGCCCGCTCCCAGGTCACCGGCTCGTAGTGCGTGCCCCCTTCGGGGAGGTACATGGGGTGGGTGAGCCGCCCCTGCTGTCCCAGCCAGTAGCCGCTGCGCGTCGCGAGGTCGGTGACCGGGTGCGCGGCGAAGAACTCCGGGGTGACCCGGCGCAGGGTGGCCTCCTCGGCGACCGCCTTCGCGCCGTTCTCGCAGAACTCCGCCTTGTGCCGGTGGTCCGGCTCCGGCCAGGCGCAGCCCGGGCAGTCGAAGCCGTCCTTCTGGTTCACGCGCAGGAGGGTGAGAGCGGTGCGCCTGACGCCCATCTGCTGCTGGGCCATCCGCAGCGTGTACCCGATGGCGGGCAGCCCCGCCGCCGCGTGCTTCGGCTCGGCGACCTGCGGAGCGTCCTGAACCGGATCGCCCTGGGGCGGCTTGGTGGCCATCGCGCTCTCTCCTTCGCACGCACATGTGAGGTACGTGTTCGATCCTCGCATGCGTGGGCGACTCGTCGCGCAGGGTGTTGGCCAGCATCGAGG
>NZ_JABERD010000443.1 GCF_013044505.1 Streptomyces sp. S3(2020)
ACGCGAAGCCGCTACGCGGCTTCCCCCTGCGGGCGCTCCGCGCCCGCCTCCCCGGCGGCTCCGCCGCCGGACCGGACCACTCCGTGGCCCGGAAGCCGGATCGCTCCGCGATCCGGCGACGGAGTCCGCTCCGCGAACTCCGAAAAGAGGCAGCAACTAGGGTGCTGTCAGGGTGAGTTGACGTCTCGTCACTAAATACTGACACGGCATCAGATTTGGATCCCGGGTTCGGGGATTCTTGATCATTCTTCTGCGGGCGCTGCTAGCAGATACGTCTGCCTACTGTCATCGCGATGCCGAAGCCCGTCAGAACTCTGCCGACGGTGTGAGAGTACTGAGGCATGGCCGAAGACGGATCAGATGCACGGCAGCGCGTGGGAAGGACGCCGGCCGAGGCGGGCCGGACCGCCGCGGTGCAGCGCCTGATCGACCTCGATGGCCGCGATGAGCTGACGTCTGCCCATGTCCGTCTGGTGGCCCAGGCGTTGGGGCGTTCCGAGCGGACGGTGTGGCGGTGGCTGTCCGCCGCGCGGGAGGAGGGCCGGTACGGTCGCGTTTCTGCGGCGCGGTTCACGGTGACACCTGAAGTGCGCACGCTGCTGGCCCTGTGGGGCGGCAACGCTTCCCGCGTTCACGCCGAGTTGGCCGAGCGGGCTCGCTTGGATCCTGCCAGTGGGCCGGTGCCGTCGTTGGCGACCCTGCACCGGGCGATCCGCCGGGACCTGACGGCAGGTGAGCGGGCCGGGCTGCGCCAGGGTGAAGCGGCTCGGCGGGTGCACGATGTCTTCGCTACACGGCCGCCCGTCCACCGCAACGCTGTCTGGGAAGGCGACCACAAGCGGGTCCCCGTTGAGGTCGATGTCGAAGGGGAGCTGGTCTGTCCCTGGGTGACGTGGTTCATCGACTGTGCGACCAGAGTGGTTGTCGGTGTTGCGGTCACGCCTCATACGCCCAGCCGGGACGCGGTGCTGGCTTCGTTGCGGTGCGCGATTGACCGGCGTGAGCCCTACGGTCCGGCCGGAGGGCTCCCTGGTGCCATCCGGGTCGACCGAGGCAAGGAATTCCTGTGCCGCACCGTGACTGTCGCCATGGGTGGCTTCGCCGTCGCAGTAGTGGATCTGCCCCCGTACACGCCGCATCTGAAAGGCACCGTCGAGGCGCTCAACGACGCAGCCGAGGAGATGCACTTCGTCCTCCTGCCCCGCTACCTGCACCGGCAGAAACTCACCGGAGGCAAGAGCGCTGACCCGGACGCGCCCGCTCTCACCTTCGAGGCCTTCGTGGCTGGGCTGCTGGACTGGGTGAACTGGTGGAACAGCCAGCACCGGCCTGCCGGCCTGGACGGCAGGACCCCGCTGGGGGCGTGGATGGCCGATGCCACCCCGCTGGCTGAGGCTCCGCCCGAGCAGCTGGCTCACTTCTCACTCGAAAGCGACGGACGGGAGCGGACCATCACCAGCCACGGCATCAGGTGGCACCGCCGCGACTACATCGCCGACTGGATGGTCGGGCGGACCGGCACGCGCGTCTTCATCCGGCATTTGCCTCACCACGACGACGTCATCGAGGTCTTCACCGCCGACGGCACGCACCTGGGCAGCGTGTACCTGGCCGAGGCCGCCACGGCGGAGCAGGTCCGTGCGCTCAGAGCCGCCCGCACGGCATCGGCCCGCCGCCTGCGGGCTGATCTCAAAGCCGCTGAGAAACTGCGCCGGGAGCGGTTCAAGGCGCAGACCGTGGCCGGCCCGGCCGAACGCAGCCGTGCCCCGGCCCGCGGGGAGGCAGCCGGAGAACTGGAGGGCGGGGCGCGACGGGACAGGCACCAGTTGGCCCGGCCGGGACTGATTCCCCACGGCCCGGCGCCGGAGCACTGGGTGCAGCTGGTGGATCCCAAGCAGCAGGACGGACGGAGCGATGAAGACTGACCTGGCTTACGGACGCTTGCCTGACGAGCGCGAGGACCACTTCCTCGGCCTGGAGGCAGCGCACCTGGTGGGGACCGAGGCGTTGCTGACCCCCCGGGACAACATCGAGGCAGTCATCAAAGCCAAGGCGATGATGTGCGCCTACGGGCCGGCCGGATACGGCAAGACCATGGCCGTGAACTCCGCGCTGCGGGCCCTGGCGCCCGACATCACCTACCGCCTGGAACTGCGCTCCGGTCCCACCCCGCGCGACATCCGCCACGGACTGTTCAAGGCTCTGCGCCTGCCTGGTGAGCCGCCCAAGCGTCCGATCGAGTTCGACGCGCTCCTGAAGAACGTCCTCGCCGAGCAGTTCCGGGTCCTGGTCTGCGACGAGGCCCAGTGGATGAGCCGCACCGGGTTCGAGTTCTGGCGTCATCTGTGGGATGACCGGCACACGGACATCGCGGTCGTCTTCGCCGGTGGCGACAGCTGCTATCGGGTGCTGCGGCGTGAGCCGATGCTCGCCTCACGGATGTACATCTGGCAGGAGTTCGACCGCATCCCCAAGGCGGAGGTACGGCAGGTCATCGCGGCTTTCCATCCGGTGTGGGCCACGGCTGAGCCGGGGTTGATCGATGCGGTCGACGTCGAAGCCGCGCACGGCAGCTTCCGCAACTGGGCCAACATCACCCACCACCTCGTGGCAGGGATGAGGAAGACCGGCGCGGACACGGTCACCGAAGCCCTGGTCCACTGGGTCTACAGCAAGATCGGCGGCATGTAGCAGTGAAGCCAGGCAGTCGGCACAGGACAGATCCGGGTGCAGCATCACGTCATGCGGTAGGAGCAGCATTCACCGTCCTCCTCGACACCGACGATGACCCAGTTGTCACTCAGGCCGCACTCGCAGCGCACCGGCTTGGCACGGGACGCCTGGTCGTCCACCGTCGACAACGCCCCGGGGTACCACAGCGCGGCGAACCGCCCCAGGGGAGCCCCCCCCCCCACCGACGCACCCCCCCCCCCCACCCC
>NZ_JABERD010000444.1 GCF_013044505.1 Streptomyces sp. S3(2020)
GGCACGGTGCTGGCGGTGCGGCGGGCCGGGGACGGGCCGGTGGACGGGGTGTGGCCGTCCGACCACGCGGCGGTCGTCGCCGACCTCGCGACCCGGCATCCGTGATCCGCGCGGGCCCTAGGTCCTGTCGACGCGGCCCAGGAAGATCGGGTTGGTGAACGCCGCCAGCGCGCCCGGCAGCGGCCCCGCCGCCGTCTCGTGCCGCAACTCCGCCCGTACGTACGCCGCGTTGGCGGGCGTGGTCCGCCACTCGAAGACCCCCGACCCCGCCACCGGCACCGGCGCACCGGTGAACAGCACCCCCTGGTCGGTCACGAACCGCACGGTGCAGCGGGGTGCGCCCGACACTTCGAGGCGTACCGTCACCGGCGTGTCCGGGGCGGCCGCCAACCGCCCGCCGATACCGGCGTGTTCGCCCTTGCCGCCGGTCGCCGTGAGACTCAGGGACACGTTCTTCGACTCGGCGACGTACGACCGTCCCGCCCGGATCCCCTCCTGGATCGCCTCGCGGGACAGGTCGTCGGCGAGGACCACGGTCTGCGGCGACCCCACCACGTCCGGGTCCCGGTGGGCGTCACTGCTGCCCATGGCCGCAAGCCAGTCCCGTCCCTCGCGCGCGGACGCCACGAGCATGCCGTCCCAGGCGGCCAGCGCCACCTCGTCGTCGGGCGTGTAGGGGCCGTTCCACACCTCGACCGCGTCCGCCTCGCCGAAGCCGAACTTCCAGGCGCAGCCGATGCAGGTGGCGTGCGGATGGGCGGGGACGACCAGCCCCCCGGCCTTGCGGATCCGGCGCGCGAACCGGCCGAAGCGGTGGTCGCGGGCCCGGTAGCGCCAGTCGACGAAGGTGCCGGGGTCGGTGCCGAGCGCCACCACATGGCCGTTCCTCGTGGTGACCTCCTCACCCAGCATGATCAGCAGGTCGTCGCCCGCCTCGGTGGCCCAATGGGGGTGTGCCGCATGGGTGTTGTGCTCCGAGGTGTTGATGAAGTCCAGGCCCGCCGCGCGGGCGAGGGCGGCGATCTCGGCGGGGGTGCGGCGGCCGTCGGAGTACCAGGAGTGCAGATGGCAGTCGCCGCGGTACCAGGCGCGGCCCCGGCCCTTGGCGCGTTCCGGTGGATACACCGGCTTGACGACGGTGCCGGGCTCGCCGTAGGTCAGCGTGACCGTGATCTCGTACGACAGGCCCTGCGGTGCCACCGTGTACGGGCCGAGCGCGATGTTCCAGGTGCCCTCGCGCACCGGGCCCGGGATGTACCCCGGCGTCGCGTCGTCGGCGCGGAGGAAGAACTCGGTCCGCGCGCCCCCGGACCAGCCCCGGAAGCCCTTCCCGCCCAGTTCCGTGCCCCGCTGGTCGAAGATGCCGATGTCGAGGGCGTTGCCCGCCGTGCCCGTGGGGACGGCGGGGCGGTCGTAGGTGTAGGAGACCCTGATCTCCCGCACGCCGGAGGGGACTTCGACCGGCACGTACACGAAGTCGGGGGACCCGGTGGGCAGGGTGCCCCGGATCGTCCTGGTCTCCTGGTCGCCGTCGGCGGCCGCGGCGAAGCTCACGCCTCCCAACGTAAGCGCGGCGGCGGCTCCCGTCACGACGAGTGCGCGTCTCGCGATGTGGTGCTCGTCATCACACATGGGCCCCACTCTCGGGGACGGCGGTGAACTCCCGTGGAAGAAAAGGGAATCAGAGGCAGCCGTGGTGTTCACCGCAGAGTGCCGACCGGTCGGTATGGACATATCGCACCCGGCGCGGTAGAGATGCGGTCATGCGTATCTCCGCGACGATCTTCCTCACCGACGAGACGATCACCCCGACCCGGCTCGCCCGTGAGCTGGAGCAGCGGGGGTTCGCCGGCCTGTATCTGCCCGAGCACACGCACATCCCGGTGGAGCGGGTGACGCCGTACCCGGCGGGCGGCGAGCTGCCGCCCGAGTACGGCCGCACGCTGGACCCCTTCGTCGCGCTCGGCCAGGCGGCGGCGGTGACCGAGCGGCTCGGCCTCGGCACCGGCATCACCCTGGTCGCCCAGCACGACCCGATCGACCTGGCCAAGCAGATCGCGACCGTCGACCACCTCTCCGGCGGCCGCCTCACCCTCGGCCTCGGCTTCGGCTGGAACGTCGAGGAGGCCGCCGACCACGGCGTGGAGTGGCGTACGCGGAGGGAGCTGGTGCGGGACCGGATGGCGCTGATGCGGGCGCTGTGGTCGGAGGAACCGACGGCCTACAAGGGGGAGTTCGGCAGCGTGCGGGCCAGCCATGCCTACCCCAAGCCGGTACGGGGGCAGCGGGGTCCCCGCACCCTTGTCGGCGGGGCCGCCGGTCCCAAGCTGTTCGCGCACATCTGTGAGTACGCCGACGGCTGGCTGCCGATCGGCGGGCGCGGCCTGACGGAGTCCCTGCCGGTGCTGCGCGCGGCCTGGGCGGACGCGGGCCGCGACCCGGCCGCCCTCCAGATCGTCCCGTACGCGATCTTCCCCACCCCCGGCAAGCTCGCGCACTACGCCGATCTGGGCATCGAGGAGGTAGTGGTCCAGCTCCCGCCGGCGGGCGAGGCGGAGGTCCTGCGGGTACTCGACGACTATGCCCCCTTCCAGTGACACCCTGTAACGCCCGGGGGTACGGGACGAATCGGGCGGCGCCTGCCTGGCCTGATCACCTCGCTCGTATGCTCGAAGGATGACGACTTCCGCGACCCCCGGAACCGGCCCGACCGAGAACTCCATGCGTCGCGCCCTCAAACGCGCCCGTGACGGCGTGGCCCTCGACGTCGACGAGGCCGCGGTCCTCCTCCAGGCCCGCGGCACGGCCCTCGACGATCTCACCGCCTCCGCCGCCCGCGTCCGTGACGTGGGCCTTCAGGCGGCGGG
>NZ_JABERD010000445.1 GCF_013044505.1 Streptomyces sp. S3(2020)
CGGGCCGGGCGGCCCGCGGGCGCGGGTCGCCCCGGGGCGCCCTCGGGGCGGTCGGGCGTCGGCGCGCGCGGCCCGCCCGGGGCCGCCCTGCTCGCCATGGGTGCCGTCGCCGGCGGGGTGCTGAAGTACGTCCGCCGCCGCCCCGGCGCTCGGGTGACGTTCGGCGGCGGCTGCGCCAAGCGGTCGAAGCTGGCGGCGGGACATCTGGACCTGCACTCCGCCCGCGCCCAGGTGGACAAGCACTGCCTCGCGGGGCTGGCGCGGCGCGGGCCCGGCGGGGTGCCCGGGGGTGACCGGATGACGGGCGAGGCGACGAGTCTGGTGCTCACGCCGGGTGGCGGTGCGGATTTTTCCAAGACCGGCGCTATTGGCTGAATGCAGTCTGTGACCTCCGGCGTCGAGCCGTTTCCGGCCACGGGGGGGGAGCCGGCGGGCCGGGCCCGGCGCAGCGGGTCCGGCCCGCCCTGGGCACCCGACTCGGGTCGCCCGCCGTGAAGGGTGATCCGCGTACCGATGTCAACGCGCCCCGCCCGCAGGCCCGCGTACGCCTTTGCTGCACTCACGTCACAAACGCCCCCTTCGTGTCACACATGTCGCGTGTACGCGGGTCTTGCGTCACACGCGGTGCACAGGCCCTGACTCGCGGTCACTCAGCGTCGTTCACGGGGCACAGGGTTTGTGATCGCCAGCGCAGCGCCCGGTACCCCCGACGGCCGTTCCCGGCCGCCGCCGCGGTGCGCGCGGGGAGGTGCAGTTCATGACCGACCGAAGGCTCTGGTCGTACAAGGAGATCGCGGCGCACATCCGGGTGCAGCCGGACACCGTGCGGTCGTACCGCAAGCACGGGCTGCTGCCGCCGCCCGACCATGTCGAGGGCGGCAAGCCGTTCTGGTACGCGGACACCGTCCGCAAGTGGGTCGCCGCGCGTCCGGGCAACCGTGGGCGCAGAGAGGACTGAGACACCTCCCGTCGTATTGAGGGGTGCCTGCGGAGGGCTCGCAGGCACCCCTTCCCGTGTCCTCGTGTCCTCATGTCCTCGTGTGTCACAGCACCGGGCGGCCGGGGGCCGGGTGCGGGCGGTCCTGGGTGGCGGTCGCCACGGACTTGCCGCCGTCGACGCGCAGGGTGGTGCCGGTGATCCAGGAGGCGCGCGGGGAGAGGAGGAAGGCCGCGGCCCGGGCGACGTCCTCCGGTTCACCGAGGCGGCCCATGGGGTAACTGGCCGCCGCCGTCTCCTCGGGGACCGAGGTGATCGGTTCCATGAAGGACGTACGGATGAAGGCGGGGGCCAGGGCGTTCACCCGTACCCGCGGGGCGAGTTGGTCCGCCAGGTCCTCCGTGAGGCGGTGCAGGGCGGCCTTGGTCGCGCTGTACGCCGGCATCCGGAACACCGCGTGGGCGGCGACCGTGTTCAGCATCAGCACCGAGCCGCCGTTCTCCTTCATCCAGGCTTCCCAGGCCAGTTGGGTGAAGTGGAGCGCCCCGAGCACGTTCGTCTCGAACATCCGGCGTACGCAGTCCAGGTCGAGGTCGACGGCTGGCAGGTCGAGCGCGGGGTTGATGCCGGTGGCGTAGACGAGCAGGTCGAGGCGGCCGAAGGTGTCCATCACCGTCTCGACGGCGGCCTGCCGGTCCTTCTCCTCGCGGCTGTGGGCGGTGATGGCGAGGGTGCGCCGGCCGGTCTCCTCGCGGATCCGCCCGGCCGCCTCGCGCAGCGGGTCCTCGGTGCGGGCCGTCATCGCCACCGAGGCTCCCTGGCGGGCCAGTTCAGCGGCGATGGCGTATCCGATGCCGCGGCTCGCGGAGACCACGAGCGCCGTCCGGTCCTCGAAGGGTGTCATCGCTCGCCTCCCGGTGCACAGGTCGCCATGTCGTCGAGGGCGCGGCGCCAGAGGCGGGGGATGGATTCGGCGCCGGGCAGTGCGCGGTCGATCTGGAAGGAGGCGGTGGAGGTGTCCCCGTAGAGGAACAGGCCGACGGTGAGCGGGAATCCGTCCGGACAGCAGATGACCGGGACCACCCGCTCCACCGGATCGCCGTCGTAGGTGAGCCGTCCGGCGATCCGGAAGATCGAGCCGACGACGGTCAGGGAGCCGGGTGCGGCGGTCCTGGCGATCAACTGGCCGTACTCCGCCGGATCCTGACGGATCATCCGGTTCAGTGACTGCCGGTAGGCCGGGTCCTTGAGCGGGGCGGTGGCGGGGAGCGTACGGCTGAGGCGGCGGGCCGGTGTCATGGGGCCGCCGGGCAGGTCGACGCGGGCGAGGAAGAAACGGTTGCCGGGGAAACCGGCCTCGGCGGGATCGCGCAGGTTGACCGGGAGCATCATCGGCAGGGCGTCCCGGTCGGCGTCGGGGCGGTGTTCGGCGGCCCAGCGGTCTACCGCGTGGGTGAGGGCGGCCAGGTGCACGTCGTTGCTGGTGGCGCCGTAGGCCCGGGCGGTGTCCCGCAGCCGGCCGGTGGGCACCTCCTGCCATACGACGTGACGGCGGCCGGACAGCGGCCGGTCCGGGTCGCTCCACAGTCCGTGCGGGCGGGTGTTGCGCCAGATGTACGCGGTGGTGTCGAGGAGCCGGGGCGGGGCGGGCCGCCGGTCCTGTCCGGTGTCCAGGGCGACGGCAGAGGTGCTCGGGGTGTCGTCGGCCGGGGCGAGGAGGACCTCCATGACGGTGACGAGGTTCGCGGCGTCCTGCGCGGCGTGGGTGGTGATGAGCGCGAGGCGGTAGCTGCGCGGGGCGGGGCCGGAGAGGACGGTCAGGCGCCAGGCGGGGGCGTCGGTGGGCAGCGGGCGGTGGAGCAGGTCACGGACGGTGTCGTCCGGGTCCGGGTCCGCGTCCGCCGTGACGCGGTGTTCGGTGA
>NZ_JABERD010000446.1 GCF_013044505.1 Streptomyces sp. S3(2020)
CGGCGGGGGGGGGGAGCCGGGCCCGGCGGGGCGGGGGGGCCCCAGGCGGACCGCGGGGGTGGAGCCGTCCCGGGCGGCGGGGTGCGGGGTGACCGGGGCGGTGGGCGCGCTGAGGCAGACCTGGCGCACGTGCGGGCTGCCGGCGATGCGGGCCTCGACGACGACGCCCGTCTCGCCCGCCGCGCCCCGGACCTGACGGCGCAGCAGGGTGGCGGTGCGGCCGCCGGAGAGGGTCACCTCGTCGAGGGTGCGGTGCGGGGAGGCGAGGAGTTCCTCGGCCTTCTCGCGCAGCACGGCCAGGTCGACCCGGCTGAGTTCGTCCGCGTCCGGGCGCCCGGGTTGCCGCCACTGCGTCGACGCCCGGGCGGCGGCCCGCCGGTACGCGGCGAGCAGCGCCCGCTCGCGTTCCGTGGCCAGCTCCAGCATCCGCGCCTCGATGGCGTGGGCGGCCTCGCGGACCAGCCGCAGCATGGCGGGGTCGCCGTCGTCGCGCAGACAGGTGAGGTCGAGGACGGCCTCGATGCGTCCGCTGAGCGGGTTGCGGACGGGTGCGCCGGCGCAGGCGAAGGGCTGGAGACAGTCGGCGAAGTGCTCACGGCCGACGACGTAGACGGGGTTGCGTTCGGCGAGCGCGGTGCCGACGCCGTTGGTGCCCACGACCCGTTCGGAGGCGTCGAAGCCGGGGGCGAAGTTCACCTCGTCGAGGCGGTCGCACAGCGGCCGTCCGCCGCCGAGCCGCTGGACCATGCGGCCCTGTCCGTCGCACAGCGCGATGGTCATGCCGGCCTCGGAGAGCGAGGTGGCGAGGTTCTTCAGGACCGGCTCGGCCGCGTGCAGGAACGGGCCGTCGAGGGTGAGGTCCGGCGCGTACGGGACGCGGAGGCGGTCGGGTTCGAGCCCGGCGGACCGGCACCGCTTCCAGGAGTCCAGCACGGAGCCGCGGACGTCGGCGTCGACCCGCGCACCGGCCAGGAAACGTTCGTGGGCATCGACGAGTCCGCCGATGTCGTCCCAGGCGACGGACAACAGGATCACTTCCCTCACCCGGAGGCGGGCCCGGTGGCGCGCCGCCGTTCAGCACGCCCCCCGGCGGACCTCCCAGTCGTTTTTCACCCTAGACCCTTTGTGATACCGATCACAACAAACTCCCGAAGTGCCCCGGAGATACCTTTCGCCCCCGGGTTCGACTCTTCCGATCGGCGTTCGACCACAGCCGCTTTCCGCTCACCGAACGGGTGGTCGCCGCCATCGGACTGACGGCGCGGGGGTGATGTGGCGCGTTCAGCCCCGGGGCGGTCGCCCGCTGCTGCGGCGGACGATGAGCTCGACGGGGATCACCGGCTCGGCCCGCTCCTCGGCCAGCCCGTCGATACGGTCCAGCAGCAGCCGCAGCGCACGGGTGCCGATCTCGGCGAAGTCGGTGCGCACGGTGGTGAGCGGCGGCAGCAGATGGGCGGCCTCGGGGATGTCGTCGTACCCGACGACGCTCACCTCGTCGGGGACCCGGCGGCCCGACTCGTGGAGGGCGTGCAGCAGCCCCAGGGCCATCTGGTCGTTGGACGCGAAGACCGCGGTGACCTCCGGGCGCCGGGCCAGCAGCCGGCCCGCCTCGTACCCGGAGTCCGAACTCCAGTCGCCGACGAGGAGTTCGGGGATCTCGGCGCCGGCCGCCTTCAGGGTCTCCCGCCAGCTCTCGATGCGCTGGTCGGCGGAGGTCCAGCCGGTGGGCCCGGCGACGTGCCACACGGTCGCGTGCCCGAGACGCAGCAGGTGCTCGACGGCCTTGCGGGCGCCGGCCCGGGAGTCGGCGGTGGCCAGCGGGGTGGAGCCCCTGACCTCGTTCTCCAGCACCACCAGGGGTGTGTCGAGCCGGGTGTCGGCCAGCGCCCGCCCCACGCGGTGCTGCGGCGCGATGGCGATGACCCCGTCCGCCCCCTCGGCCGACAGCCGGTCCACGGCCTCGGCGACCGTGTCGTGGTCGGCGGTGTCGTCCAGGGCGATGGAGCTGAGCAGATACCCCGCCTCCTGGGCGGCGGTGTTGATGGCCGTCAGGATGCTGGCGGGCCCGTACCTCGCGGCGTCGAAGGAGATGACGCCGAGCATCCGGGTCCGCCCGCTGGCCAGCGACCGCGCGCTACGACTGGGCCGGTACCCGAGGCTCCGCATCGCCACCCGCACGGCCTCCCGGGTCTCGGGACGGACCGCCGGATGGTCGTTGAGCACCCGCGACACGGTCTGCTTCGACACCCCGGCCAGCCGCGCCACGTCATCCATCACCGGCCGCGCCCCCGCGAAGCTGCGTCGACTGCGCCCCTTGGGGGCAGGGACCTCACTGGGGCTCATGAGAGGCGCTTCCTCACTAGGCTGCCGGAACGGCCCCAGCATACGGTCGTACACCGAACCCGAACGGCAGTGCCGGAATCGTCTCAGGATCACCCCGACACCATCAGGAGCACGACCCCCGCCAACGCAGGATCACCCCGACACCGCCAGGGGGCACGACCCCTGTCAACGCAGGATCACCCCAACACCGCCAGGGGCGCGGCCCCCGCCAACGCAGGATCACCCCAACGCCGTCAGGGGCGCGGGGAACTGCGCGACCAGCCCCCACGCACCCGCAGCCGACAGCTCACCCCACCGCCCAACGGCGAATGGTCACCAACTCCACCCGCTCCACGCGAGCCGTCCGCCACCCCTCCCCCGCCTCCGGCGGCACGTACACCACGGCACCCTCGGCCGCGGGCAGCACCCGCAGCCTC
>NZ_JABERD010000447.1 GCF_013044505.1 Streptomyces sp. S3(2020)
CCCCCCGCCTCCGCCCCCCCCTCGGCGCCGCCGCCCTGCACGCGCTGCGGCTCACCGCCCGCGGCCGGCTGCTCCCCGGCCTCACCGCCACCGGCCACGACGCCTGGCGGGCCGGCCCCCTGGACCCGGACGACATCGCACACCTGCGCGCGATCGCCGCCGCCCTGCCCCACGAGGGCCACGCGGCCCCGCTGCCCGGCCCCGGCCCGCTCCGGCTGCCCGAGCCGGAAGCGCTGATGCGCTCCTTCCTGGACGCCGTCGCCGACACCCTCCCGCGCACCCCGGCCGCGCCCCTCGCCTCCGGCAGGCCCTTCGCGGACCGCCGCCCGCAGCGCCTGCCCGGGGCGCAGGACTGGGCCGCCGAGGTCGCCGCCGGCATGGACGCGGGCGTGCGGATCTCGCTCCGCCTCGACCTGTCCGCGTACGACCTCTTCGACGAGGGCGGCCGGGCCCGCAGCGCCGGCGCCGCGATCGTCCAGGTCCACAGCCTCGCCGACCCCACCCTCGTCGCCGACGCGGCGGCCCTGTGGTCGGGCGGGGCGGACGCGGTGTTCGGCCCCCGCGCACGCGTGGACGCCGCTCTCGCCGTGCGGCGCGCCGCCAGGGTCTGGGCGCCCCTGGACCGGTTCGCCGAGCAGGACGTGCCCGACGTACTGGCCCTGTCGGAGGACGAGTTGGGCGACCTGCTCGGCGTCGCCGCGACCCGGCTCGCGGCGGCCGGCGTCGCCGTGCACTGGCCCCGTGACCTCGCCCAGGACCTGACCGCGGCCGCGGTGGTAAGGCCCGCACCGGGCTCGGCCACCGACGGCACCGGCTTCTTCGAGAGCGAGGAACTCCTCCAGTTCCGCTGGCAGTTGGCGCTCGGCGGCGACCCGCTCAGCGAGGCCGAGATGGACGCCCTCGCCGAGGCCCACCGGCCCGTGGTCCGGCTGCGCGACCAGTGGGTGCTGGTCGACCCGGCGCTCGTCCGCAAGGCCCGCAAACGCGAACTGGGCCTGCTCGACCCGGTCGACGCGCTGTCCGTCGCCCTCACCGGCAGCGCTGAGGTCGACGGCGAGACGGTCGAAGCCGTACCGGTCGGCGCGCTGGCCGCGCTGCGGGACCGGCTGACGGCCGGGGTGCGGCCCGCCGAGCCACCGCCGGGGCTGCACGCCACCCTGCGCGACTACCAACTCCGGGGCCTGGCCTGGCTGGACCTCATGACCTCCCTCGGCCTCGGCGGCTGCCTCGCCGACGACATGGGCCTCGGCAAGACGATCACGGTGATCGCCCTGCACCTGAAGCGCGCCCGCCGCGAACCGACCCTGGTGATCTGCCCGGCCTCGCTGCTCGGCAACTGGCAGCGGGAGATCACCCGGTTCGCGCCCGGCGTCCCCGTCCGCCGCTTCCACGGCCCCGACCGCACCCTGGAGGACCTGGACGGCGGCTTCGTGCTCACGACGTACGGCACCATGCGGTCGACGGCGGCACGACTGGCCGAGCAGCGCTGGGGCATGGTTGTCGCGGACGAGGCACAGCATGTGAAGAACCCGTACTCGGCGACGGCGAAGGCACTGCGCACCATCCCGACACCCGCGCGCGTGGCCCTCACCGGCACCCCGGTGGAGAACAACCTCTCCGAACTGTGGGCCCTGCTCGACTGGACGACCCCCGGACTGCTCGGCCCCCTGAAGTCCTTCCGCGCCCGCCACGCGCGCGCCGTCGAGAACGGCGAGGACGAGGAGGCGGTACGGCGGCTGGCCCGGCTCGTCCGACCCTTCCTGCTGCGCCGCAAGAAGTCGGACCCCGGCATCGTCCCGGAGCTGCCGCCCAAGACGGAGACGGACCACCCGGTCCCGCTCACCCGCGAACAGGCCTCCCTCTACGAGGCGGTGGTCCGCGAGTCGCTGCTCGCCATCGAGACGGCGGAGGGCATCGCACGCCGGGGCCTGGTGCTGAAGCTCCTGGGCGCGCTGAAGCAGATCTGCGACCACCCCGCGCTGTATCTGAAGGAGGGCCCCGGCGAGGCCGGCCGCCTCGCGGTCCGCTCCGGCAAACTGGCCCTGCTGGACGAACTGTTGGACACCCTGCTGGCCGAGGACGGCTCGGCGCTCGTCTTCACCCAGTACGTCGGCATGGCCCGTCTCATCACCGCCCATCTGACCGACCGCGCGGTCCCCGTGGACCTGCTGCACGGCGGTACGCCGATCCCGGAGCGCGAGCGCATGGTGGACCGCTTCCAGAGCGGTGCGACACCGGTCCTGGTCCTGTCGCTGAAGGCCGCGGGCACCGGCCTCAACCTCACCCGCGCGGGCCACGTCGTCCACTTCGACCGCTGGTGGAACCCGGCCGTCGAGGAGCAGGCCACCGACCGCGCCTACCGCATCGGCCAGACCCAGCCGGTCCAGGTCCACCGCCTCATCACCGAGGGCACCGTCGAGGACCGCATCGCCGAGATGCTGGAGGCGAAGCGGGCGCTGGCCGACGCGATCCTCGGCTCCGGCGAGGCCGCCCTGACCGAACTGACCGACCGTGAGCTGTCCGACCTCGTGTCCCTGCGGAGGACGTCATGACGGGCGGGCCGGCGGACGAGGCACGCCGGGCCCTGCGGGAGGCGCGGGAGCGGCGGGAGGCGGAGCGGCGGAGGGCCGAGGAGGGCGGCTCCGGGCGGACGGGGGACGCGGCCGAGGGGCCGGGGGAGCTTGTGCCGGGTGGGGC
>NZ_JABERD010000448.1 GCF_013044505.1 Streptomyces sp. S3(2020)
GGGGGGGGGGGGGCGCGTGGGGGGGGGGGGGGGGGGGGGGCGGTGGGGGGGGGGGGGGGGCGGGGGGGGGGGGGGTGGGGGGGGAGGCGGGGGGGGGGAGGGGGGGGGCGGGGGGCGGGGCGTGGGGGAGGAGGGGGGGTGGGGGGGGGGGGCGAGGACGGGGGGGGGGGGCAGGAGGGAGGGGTGGGGGGGGCAGGCGCCGGGGCGAGGGCGGAGGCCCCAGGGGCCGCCGGGGGTGGGCGTCGGGGTCGCGCCCGGCAGGTTCTCCTCCGGCAGGTGACGGCTGACCTCGGCCGTCGTCAGGCCGAGACCGCCGAGTCGGATCTCGTCCCAGGCCTGGAGACGGCGGGAGTCGCGGTCGAAGTAGAGGATCGAGGCCTCGATCGGGTCCGGGTACTTCCCCTCCACCGCCCGCAGACCGCTGCCGCCCGTGGAGCCCTCGACCCGCAGCCGGGTGCCGAGCCTCATGACCTCCATCTCCTGGTGGTGGAGGTGACCGGAGAGCACCATCGGCACCGATCCGTCGACCTCCCGGGCGGCCGACGGCTCGTGCACCAGGGCGATGTCGACCGGCCTCCCGGCGGTCGTCCAGTCGCGCAGGGCGGCGGCGAGCCGGGCGCCCGCGGCCTCCTGGGACTCGTCGGCGCCGGGCTTCTCGCTGCGGTCGGGGGTGAACTGGGGGTCGCCGAGACCGGCGAAACGCAGCCCGGCGACGGTCTCGGCCCGCCCGTCGTCGAGGACGTGCGCGTTCTTCAACCCCTCCATGTAGCGCTGGGTGACGAGGGAGTCGTGGTTGCCGCGCACCCACACATACGGCGCTCCGAGGTCCTCGATCGGGTCCAGGAAGCCGTTCTCGGCGGCCGTGCCGTGGTCCATGGTGTCGCCGGTGTCGACGATGACGTCGACCTGGTACTGCTCCACCAGCGAGGCGACGATCTTCCAGCTCGCCGGGTTCAGATGGATGTCCGAGACGTGCAGGACACGGATGGTCGTGGGGTCCGGCTGATAGGCGGGGAGCGTGGAGGTGACGTCGTAGAGCTTGGTCACGTTGGTGACGAGTCGTGCCAACTCCCGCTGGTAGACGTCGAACTCGGTGACGATGTTGCGCGCGTTGCCGACCAGGGACGGGGCGGAGGAGAGCAGCCCGGAGAACTTCGGCTCCAGGACGGAGTCGGGGTTCCAGGTGGCGTACGCCGTCCCGCCGGACGCGGCGAGCAGGCCGAGGGCGAGGCCGCCGGCGGCGAGGGCGCGGCGGGGGCGGCGGTAGACGGCGAGACCGAGGGCGGTGGCGCCCACGACGACGGCGACGCAGGACCGTACGGCCAGGTCGAGGGTGCCGTGCTCGACGTCCTGGGCGACCTCCTCCTGGAGCCCGGAGAGGCGTTCGGGGTGGTCGACCAGGGCCTGGGAGCGGACCGGGTCGAGCTGGTCGACGTTGACGTCCAGGCGGACGGGGGCGTGGTGGCTGTCCAGCTGGAGGGCGCCCAGCGGGGAGACGTTGATCTTCGTGCCGCCGGTGAAGGACGGGCGCAGGGTCATCGTCGTGTTCATGGGGCCGACGGGGGTGCGGACATTGCCGACGACGAGCAGCCCCAGCCACGCCCCGAGCAGCACCACGGCCACCAGCCCGACGGCCCGGCCCCAGGGGTGCGGCTGGTGGACGAGCTCCAGCGTCGGCAGGGGGCGGCGGGTGCGGTAGTGGCGGGCGAGGGTGCGCGGTGCGCGGCGGACGCGGACCAGGACGTTCAGGACTGCGGCGGGGACGCGGGCCATTGGTCCCGTATGCCCAAGTGCGGGGGTGGATATGCGGGCGGCCGGTGGGCCGCGGTGGTCAGCCCCAGCCGAGTTCGTGCAGACGCTCGTCGTCGATGCCGAAGTGGTGGGCGATCTCGTGGATCACGGTCACGGCGACCTCGTGCACCACGTCGTCCTCGGTCTCGCAGAAGCGCAGGGTGGGGCCCATGTAGATCGAGATGCGGTCGGGGAGCACGCCGGCGTACCACTCGCCGCGGTCCGTGAGCGGGGTGCCCTCGTAGAGGCCCAGCAGTTCGGGGTCGTCGGCGGGAGGTTCGTCCTCGACGAACACGGCGACGTTGTCCATGACCCGGGTCAGCTCGGGCGGGATCTGGTCCAGGGCCTGGCTCACGAGTTCTTCGAAGGCTTCGCGCGTCATCTCCAGCACAGGGCCATTGTCGGGGACGGGGCGCCCGGAGAGGAGGCGGGTACGGGTGGGTCTCGCGCGTGTCCTCTTGTGGGCGGCGGGAGTTGAACGGGTTGACTCTCTCGACCGCCCTCGGAGGTGGCTGCCCGTGCGCCCCATGTACGTACCTGTCCGTCTGGCCGCCACGGTGATGGCGGTCGCCGCTGCCGCCGGCTGTATGAGCGTGGGCGACGACGACGGCGGCAAGAGCGCCAAGCCGTCGCACTCCGCCGGACAGCGGGGCGGGGAGGCCCCGGACGGCGGATCGGCGGTGTCGGGCGGCGGCGGTGGGTACGGGGCCGCCGGGGCCGACGACAAGCACGGGAAGAAGAAGGGCAAGGGGAAGGCGGGGGAGTCGGCGTCGCCGTCCGCCTCGGAGTCGGCCGGGGAGAGCGCGTCGCCCTCGGCGGACGTCAAGCCCGGCAAGCCGGACAAGCCGGAGCCGACCCCGACCAAGACCC
>NZ_JABERD010000449.1 GCF_013044505.1 Streptomyces sp. S3(2020)
GGTCGCGGCGCAGTACGACGTCATCGGCTTCGACCCGCGCGGTGTGGGCAAGAGCAAGCCGGCGCTCGACTGCAAGCCCGGCTACTTCAACCCGGTCCGCCCGGACTCCGTGCCGAGCACTCCGGCCCTACGCAGGCCCCCACCCCACACCGCCAAGCCCACCCCGAACAGACACAACCCCACCCCGCTCCACAGGCTGGAGACCGGCCCGGACGTCTTTCGCGTGGCCGCGACCACCATCCGGCGGGGGTCCTCCGGGTCGTAGTGGACTGTTACCCGGAGACCGGTCTCCAGGTCGGGCACGTGGTCCGCGTTGAGTGGGGCACGGCGGTAGGTCTGATTCGAGGGGCCTGCCTGGTAGCGGACCTGGGCGGGGTGGACCACGGGGCCCTCGCGGCGGGGGCCCCGGACGACCTCGCCCTGGGTGCGGGTGCCCCGGGTGCCCAGGAGGTCGAGGCCTCGGTGGTCGTGGAGGGCTGCGCGGATGATGGCGAGGCCGGTGCCCAGCCAGAGGGCGGCGAAGAGCAAGGCGACTGTCAGGCCTGGCTGGGACATGTCCGGCTCGCCCTGGCTCGGTTATGCCTGCGTGCCGTGGCACTCCCCGTAGACCCGCCCCGACCCGCACCAGCACACCGCGCCCCGCTGCGGAGGCCAAGCCACCGCTCGGCCGCGGGCCGCGAGGGTCGTCGCGTACTGCGGGAGCAGCGCCCCGTCGCCGGGGGAGGCGCCCTCCGAGGCGGCGAAGGCCTCGTACGAGGGGACCGTGCCCGTCACGATGCCCAGGTTCGGGGTGCCGGAGGCGGCCAGTTCCTTCAGGGAGGCTTCTATCGTCGCGAGGTGCTCCTCGTGGGACGGGTAGTCCTCCGCCAGGGGCGGGTAGGCCGTGACGAGTTCCGTCAGTTCGGCCGAGGGCCAGTGCAGGACCGCCACCGGGAAGGGGCGGGACAGGGCCTCGCGGTAGGAGCCCAGTTCGGCACGGAGGCGGGAGATCTCCGCCGCCAGTTCCGCCGGGTTGTCCGAGCCGAGGGACCAGACGCGCTTGGGGTCGTGGAGTTCGTCCAGGGGGACCGGGGACGTGTGGAGGGTGTCCGCGAGCATGTCCCAGTCGTCGTGGACCGCGCCCAGCATGCGGCGGACGCGGTGGCGGCCGAAGAGGAGGGGGTGTGTGGAGTACGGGGGCTCCTGTACGTCCGCGAGGAGCAGGACGGTGCCCTCCGTAAACGTCTCCTGGGCCGCCTCCAGCTCGTCATGGGCCTCCAGGGCCTCCGCCACGATCACCCAGGGCGCCGGGTCCCGTGGTGACGCCGCCCGGACGCCCTCGATGATGGCGCGGGCCTCTGCCTCATGGCCGTACTCCCAGAGGTTCGACGCCTTGAGGGCTCGTACCAGGAAGGGGTTCTCCAGGCCGGTCTGCGATGCCAGCAGGCTGTCGTAGAGGGCGGTCGCCGCGGGGCGGTCGCCGGCCAGTTCCAGATGGGCCGCGGCCTGCAGGAGCAGGGCCTCGGCGTCCTCGGGATACAGGCCGGCGGTTCGCTCCAGGCGTGCCGCTTCGGCGGTGTGGTCGACGTTCTCGGCAGGCGTGTCGGGGCGCATGGGGGACACCGTACTGCCGATGGCCCAATGAGGAGAGATATACGCAGGCCAGGACACCCGGCGGAGCCCCGGCCCGGCTTCCCGGCCGCCGAAGTGGATGAAGATAGTGGGCAACGGCAACAGCACACCGCAATACAACGGCACACCGCAGCACAACAACACCATCAATACGGGGGCGCATGATGACAGTGACCAGGGCAGGTACGAAGAACCCGCGGTCCTCCATACGGACACGGCTCCTGGGCGTCCTGCTCGTGCTGCTCTCCGTCATCCCGGCCGTCAGCTGCTGGCTCGTGTTCTCCGCCTGGCTGCCCCACGACATCGAGCGGTATCAGGAGTACCAGGCCGCAGAGCCCTGCCCCGACCCGTCGAAGGCGGAGAACGGGGCGGACTGCCTGCTCACGGTCGACTTCACCGTCGAGCGCACGAGAAACGAGCCGGGCAAGAGAAGCGGCGGCTACACGGCGACCCTGGACGGCGCCCCCGTCTGGAGCGGAACCGTCTCCTTCGGTGACCCGGACCCCGTGCTGGAGCGGCTCGTGCCGGGCGACCGGATCACCGGCACCGTCTGGCGGGGCGACGTCATGAGCGTAGGCAAGGGGGAACTACGGCAGAACACCTCCGACGCACCCCGCGACGAGCCCCAGATGACGTACGCCATCGGCACGTTCCTGGGGCTCCTCGCGGCGCTGGGGCTCGGGTTCGGCGCGGTACGGATCGTCCGGCCCCTCGGTCACGCGCCTTTCACCTGGCGGCCGTTGGGGAAGACGCTGCTGATCGTCGTGACGGTCGCCTGTGCCGGTGTGGGGCTGCCGGCCGTGTGGATCGGTGTTCCGTCGTGGATCGTGCCCGCCGTCGTCGTACCGATCGTCGCGGTCACGGCCTGGCAGCTCCACCAGCACGTGCGCCAGACCGCGGCCGCGGCCCATGACCGCTCACCCTCATCAACGAAACCGACGAAACCGACGGAACCGACGGAACCGACGGAACCGACGGAACCGACGGAACCGACGGAACCGGCCTGATTGACCGGCCTCGCCCCGGTGCCCCGCCCCCGTGACC
>NZ_JABERD010000450.1 GCF_013044505.1 Streptomyces sp. S3(2020)
CGGCGGGGTTGTCCGGTGCGGTTGTCCCCTCCTGACCGTACGGCGCTTCGGCGGGGGTGGCGGGCCGGGGGTGAGGGTTTTCCGGTTCCCGGCTCTCCGGTTCCCGGCCGTCCGACACCCCGGCGTCCTCGTCCCGTGCGCGGAACGTGCCGCGCTGGAAGCCGGCGAGTGAGGAGGCGGCGCGTTCCGCGGTGAACTCGTCGCCGGAGTCGTCCTGTTCGGCGGGCGCCGCGTCCTCCCGGAGCTCGACGGCGAGGCTGGTCTGCGGGACCCGGCGGGGGAGCGGCGCCGAGCCCGGACGGCGCCCGGGGTGCCCGATCCGGCCCGCACGACCCGAGTCGTCCGGGACGCGGGGTCCCGCGGGCCGGTCGGCTTCACCGGCGCGGGCGTGCTCCGGGTCGCCCTGAACCTCCCGCCGCCGCGCGGGCGGCGACGGGACAGGGGCCACGGCCTCGGCGTACGCGGGTTCCGGGGCACTCGTACTCACGCCCCGCTCCCCCTCGGTCCCGTCCTCCTCCGCGCCGCCGTGACCGAGGGGCCCCTCGGCGTCCGCGTCGGCGCGGAGGACGGGGCCGCCCGTCCCGGTGCGGGCACGTCCCGCGGTCGTGGTCCGGGCCGTGCCCGGTCCGGCCGGCTCCGCCGTGCCCGGGGTGTCGGTGTCCGTGAGGTCCCGTACGACGATCTCCTGCGGCAGCAGCACGATCGCCGTCGTGCCGCCGTACGGCGACGGACGCAGGGTGACCGTGATGCCGTGGCGGGTGGTGAGGCGGCCGATGACGAACATGCCGAGGCGCAGGTCGTCGGCGAGGGCGACCACGTCGAACTTCGGGGGCACCGCCAACTGGGCGTTGAGGGAGGCGTAGTCCTCCTCCGACATGCCGAGGCCACGGTCCTCGACCTCGACGGCCAGCCCCTTGGCGACCGACGAGGCCTGCACGGTGACCGGCGCCGGTGCGGGCGAGTACACGGTCGCGTTGTCGATGAGCTCGGCCAGCAGATGGATCACGTCGGCCACCGCGGGCGGCGCGAGATACACGTCCTCCTCGGTGTGCACCTCCACCCGCTGGTACTCGGCGACCTCGCCCACCGCACTGCGCAGGATGTCGATCAGCGCGACCGGCTCCTGCCAGCTGCGCCCCGGCCGCTCACCGCTGATGACGACGAGATTCTCCTCGTAGCGCCGCAACTGGCTGGCCGTGGAGTCCAGTTCGTACAGACCCTTGAGCACCTCGGGATCGGTGTGCCGGCGTTCCAGCGCGTCGAGCTTGGTGAGCTGGAGGTTGACCAGGTTCTGGCTCTGCCGGGCGATGCCGAGGATCACCTTCTGGAAGCCCCGCCGGGTGTCGGCGAGTTCGATCGCCGTGTGCACCGCCGTACGCTGCGCCTTGTTGAACGCCCGCGCCACCGCGCCGAGTTCGTCGCCGCCGTAGTCCAGCGGCGGCGCCGCGAGATCCGCGTCGACCTTCTCGCCCCGCTCCAGGCGCGACACCACGTCGGGCAGCCGCTCCTCGGCGAGGCTCAGCGTGGCCTCCCTGAGGCCGTGCAGCCGTCGGGACAGGGAGCGGGTGATCCGCCAGGACATGCCCACGCACAGCAGCAGCCCGAGCAGCCCGCCCGCGCTCAGCGAGGCGGCGGTGAGCAGCAGGCTGTCCGCCTTGTCCGCGCTGCGGTCCAGCAGCCCGGACGTCTGGTCCTGGATCAGCCGGGTGTACGCGGCGGCGACCTCGTCCAGCGCGGCGGTCCACTTCTTCTGTACGTCGGGCAGCGCGACCTTGCCGTCGGACGCCCCCGTCCGCGCGGCGAGCACCTGGTCCTCGATGTCCGACAGGGTCCGCCACTCGGGGCTCTGGAGGATCCGTTCGGTCTCGGTCTTCGCGCTGCCGCTCAACTGCGGGACGATCTGGTCCTCGACGAGCCACCGCTGGGTGTTGACCAGCTGTGCGAACCCGATCCACTCCTGCTCGGTGAGGTGCCCGGTGGGCCAGGCCAGGGTGAGCCGCGCGTCCTCCTGGGAGACCAGCTCCGCCGCGTGCTCCAGCGCGACCAGCGGGCCTGCCTGCGAGGTGAGGTCGCCGTCGTCGACCTGGGAGAGCTCCTGGAAGGCGTGGACCTGGTCGTCGATGATCGAGCTGTACTGGTCCAGCACCTGCGCGGGGTTGATGTCGGTCGGGTCGTCCACCTGGTCCCGGTAGTACTCCAGGCTGCCGACCGAACCGAGCACCGAGTACAGCCGGTCCGAGATCCGCGACGGCGCCTTCGCGATGGCGTCGGACTGCCCGACCAGCTTGTTCACCGCCCGGTCCGTCTGCTCGCGCTGCGCGTCCAGCGCGGCCCGGGAGCCGCGTGGCGAGGCCAGCAGGGCCGCCGACAGGCTGCGTTCGCGCTGGAGGGCGAGCGTCGCGTCGGTGCCCATGGCACCGGTCGACCGGCTCAACTCGGTCTGTCCGCGCAGCCGCAGGCCCTCGGTGAACATCTGCGTCGTGGTCACTCCCCACAGGGCGGTGAGCGTGACGCTGGGCACCAGGGCCAGCAGGATCAGGGAGAGACGTATGGAGCCGAGACGGCGCCGGGCACCTGTCCGTGGAGACATTCGTCGTCCTAGGCGATGAGCAGGGAGG
>NZ_JABERD010000451.1 GCF_013044505.1 Streptomyces sp. S3(2020)
GAGCGGAGGGCGGAAGCCGTGCTGGGCGGCTGTGGGTGGGGTGCATGCGCAGTCCGGGCTGGATTCGTAGGAGGTCAGGGTGGTCAGGGCCGGCAGGTCGATCCACTCTCCGCTGTCCGGGGCGGCTTGCCGTGTCCGCGGCGTGTGCGGTGGGTCCTGGTCGTCCTGGCTCAGGACGGCGTCCGCGTCGGCCATGTCGTAGCCGGTGCGGGCCAGGGCCCGCTCGAGGGAGGCGGGAAGTCTGGGCTGGTGGCAGACCAGATGGAGGCGCACTCCGGTACGGACGCGCAGGGCGAGCAGGTCGTTAAGGCCGCGGGCGGACAGGAGGTGGGCGCGCAGCACGGTCAGGGGGTGACGGGCAGAGCCAGGATCCAGGCCGCCGCGAGGGTCCAGACGGGGGCCGGGTCGGTGGCGCGGTAGCCGGGGACGGGTGTGGTCTTGCCGAGGGCGTCGAGGAGGTTGTGAGCGAGAGCGAGGGTGGAATCGGTGCCGGGAGTGGGGTGGACGGTGGCGCGGCCGGCCGCCGGGTGGTGCATGGCCAGGGCGGCGCGGGTGTGGGCGGCGTCGTCGCCGGGGTCGAGAACCACCACCGGGAGCGGCGGGTGGGGGCAGACGAGCACGATCAGGCGCTCTGGCGGGTGCGGAGTTTGCTGTAGGCCCAGCGCAGCAGGTCTTCGTCGACGCGGGGGCGGCCGCTCTCGCGCAGGCCGACGTTGAGGTGGTGGGTGATCTTCGCCCAGGCGCGGAAGTTTCCGTGGGCGGCTTCCTGGTCGCACAGGGCGATCAGGTCCGGGGCGGTGTCGTCCCACAGCGGGTGGAAGGCCGGCACTACCTCCTGGACCTCGTCCAGGGACATCCGGGTGATCTCCTGCCACGCGTAGACCCTCGATTCGAGCATGGGCTCGCTCTGCAGCATCTCGAAGCAGCCGTTGCCGCCGGTGAAGACGATGGTGAGGTCGGAGTCGGTGTCGTCCCACAGATAGCGCAGGTACTCGAAGCAGAGTTTCGACAGCCACTGCGCCTCGTCACACACCAAAACCCGCGGCTCCACCAGGGCCGCGCGGAGCATACGGTCGAACTCGATCGGATGCGCCGGCGGACGGCCCGGCAGCCCCAGCGCGTGGAACAGCTCATGGCGCAGGTCCCGGGTGGAGGGGCGGGCACGGAACTGGATCCGTCGGGTCACGGTGGGGGCGAGCTCACGCAGACAGGCGTTGACCGCGAACGACTTGCCGTTGCCGGCCGCGCCGTAGATACAGATCATCGCCCGCGCCTCGAACGCGCTGCGGATGTTCTCCCGCGCGGTGAGCAGAGCACGGGTGGAGACCACATGGGCGCCCGGCAGACGCATGTAGTGGTCCTCCTGGGGCGCGGGCAGCCGGCCTCTGCGCGGTGACGTAGTGATAACGCATCACTCCTCGTTCTCGGATTCCGGGTCGACGACGGCCGGGTCGGTAGCCGCGGGCGCAGCCCGTGGACGGGGACGGGCCCACGAAGAAGGCGGCTCACGCGGCGGGATCAGATCCGGCAGCGCACGGGCCTGCAAATCACCGGCGTGGGAGCGGTCGATCTCCGCCTGCGCCTCACCGGCGATCTCCGTACGCCGCCGCACCGGCGCTTCCGGCACGGTCGTGGGGCCGTAGCGGGCGCGGCGCAGCTTCTCCGCCGCTCTCAAGTCCGCCTTCAGCGCCTGGGCCCTGCGGGTGCGGATGGCGGCCAGAGCACGCTGCTGGGCCGGAGTGGCGGCCTCGGCAAGATAGGCGGTGCCCAGATGGCGGCCGTCGCCGGTGGCGGCGAACACCTCCACCGTGCCGTCGTGGTGCGGCAGATAGCGCAGCCTGACCAGCGTGCCGACATGGCCGACCATCCACGGCGCGATGTAGGCGCGGCGCCGCCACGACACTCCGTTCGTCGTAATCTTCCTGACCCGGCCGTCGTCCTCCAGCGCGAAGAACGCCAGATGCTCCTGGGGCACGTCCTCAACAGGGGTAGCGTCCGCGTTCCAGGCCTGCTGAGGTGTAAAGCCCGTAGGGAGGCCGCGGGGATGATGCTTGGTGTTCCACCAATCGACCCAGTCCAGCAGGGCCTTGACGAAGTCCTCGAAAGGCAGCAGGTCCTCGGGCCGGTCAGGGTGGTAGGACTCAGCGGCCCTCGCCCGGCGGGTGTAGCCAGGCATGGCCACGAACAGCATCCGCTCCACCGCACCGTTGAGCGCCTCGACCGTCCCCTTCCGGTAGGGGGTGTAGGCGGGCAGGTCGTCGACGACGACCGCGAACACTCCTAAGGCCCGCCTGACCGTGCGGCACAAGAACTCCTTGCCGCGGTCCACTCGCACCCGGGCGGGAAGACCTCCGAACGGCCCGTACGGCTCGGTGCGGCTAATCCCTGTCCGCAGCGCCGCCAGGACCGCGTCCCGGGCCGGCTGATGCGGCGTCACCGCCACGCCCACCACGACTTTCGTGGCGACATCGATGAACCACGTCACCCACGGACACACCACCTGGCCCTCGAGCCGGACACCGACCGGCACCCGCTTGTGATCCCCCTCCCAGCAGGTATTACGAGACACCGGCGGACGCTTGCCATACACGTCAAACCCACGCCGCGCCCCCTCCCC
>NZ_JABERD010000452.1 GCF_013044505.1 Streptomyces sp. S3(2020)
GCGGGAGAGGACGGGGGGGGGGGGGAAGGGCGCGGGGGTGGGGGGCAGAGGGGGGACGGGAGGGGTGGCCCGTGGTGGCAGGGGAGGGGGAGTCGGCGGGGGGAGGGGGGGAAGAGCGCGGCCGCCACGGCCCGGAGTCCTGGTGGGCGCACAGCCTGCTCGCCCAACGCATCACCGAGCACCGCGCGGAGGCCGAGGTCACTGTCGAGGCACGGCCGGACACGTTCACACAGGCCGCCGGTCTCGTGCTCTGGTACAACACCGAGGCCCATGTGAGCCTGGACCTGACCTGGGCGGAGCCGGAGGGCGAGGGGCAGCGCGGGCAGCAGTGGCGGGGCGGTGGACGTACCGTGCTCAGCCTCGTCGAGCGGGAGGAGTCCGGGACCCGGCAGGTGTCCGTCGTGGACGTCGAGGCGGGCGCACCGCTCACTCTCGGTGTGACGGTCGACGGCGCGGAAGCGCGGTTCTGGTACGTCCGGGACGGCGGCATGCGCACACCGGTCGGCGAGCCGCTCGACTTCGGCAAGCTCTCCGACGACCACGGTTCCAAGCTGCGTTTCACGGGAGCGATGGCCGGCATCCACGCCGTGGACCTCGTCGACGCGGCGTTCACCGCCGATTTCACGGGATTTCGGCTGACCTGCCGGTAGTCCTCGGCCTCTTCCCGACTCCTCGCGGCGAACCTAGGGTAGGAAGCGCTTACTATCCGCCTTGGTCGAAAACTTTCCATGGCCCTCGGGCGGGCCGGAGAGGTGGTTCCCGATGGTCCGTACGGGGAGTGCGAGTGTGGCAGCCGGGCCGACGCTGGCGGTCGTGGCCCGGGAGGCGGGGGTGTCCGTGCCCACCGCCTCCAAGGTCGTCAACGGCCGCGAGGACGTCGCACCCGAGACCCGCCGACGGGTCACCGAGGCCCTGGACCGGCTCGGCTATGTCCGCAGACCCCGCTTCGACGCGGCGAAGCCCCCGGCACTGGTCGACCTCGTCGTGCACTCGCTCAACAGTTCCTGGTCGGGGGCGGTGCTGCACGGTGTGGAGGAGGCCGCGCACGACGCCGGCCTGGAAGTGGTGGTGTCGGCCGGGCTGACCCGCCAGCGGTGCGGGCGACCCGAGCGCGGCTGGCTGGACAAGCTCATCGCCCGTGGTTCGTCAGGGGTGTTGTTCAACCTGGCCGAGCTGACGGCCTCCCAGTACGCGTGGCTGGAGCAGCACCGCATCCCGTTCGTGATGATCGACCCCGTGGTGGAACCGCCGCCGGGCGTGGTGTCGGTGGGCGCGGCGAACTGGCAGGGCGGGATGGCCGCGACCGAGCATCTGCTGGCGCTGGGCCATGAGCGGATCGCGGTGATCGCCGGGAACCGGCGCAAGATGTGCAGCACCGCGCGGGTGGCCGGCTACCGTTCGGCGCTCGCGTCTGCGGGGGTGCGGCAGCGGCCGGAGTACGTGCGCTACGCCGCGTTCGACGAGTCCGTCGCCCGCGACCGCATGCGGGAACTCCTCGACCTTCCCGAACCGCCCACCGCCGTCTTCGTCTGCTCCGACGGGATGGCCCTCGGCGTCTACGAGGCCCTGGCGGAACGGGGGTTGAGCATCCCCGACGACATGAGCGTCGTCGGCTTCGACGACCTCCCGGAGGCCCGCTGGGCCAGCCCCGCCCTCACCACCGTCCGCCAGCCGCTGTCGGAAATGGCGGCGACGGCGACGCGGCTGCTGGTGCGGATGATGGAGGGCAAGCGGCCCGAGGGGACGCGGACGGAGTTGTCGACGCGGTTGGTGGAGCGGGCGAGTACGGGGCGGCCGCGGGAGTAGGGGCGGGGCGGCGAGCTCCGTACAGATGGCTAGGTGGCCCGCCAGACAGTCACGTCCGCCATCAGGAAGCTCACTCCCGAGGTGTCCCACAGCGCGGTGCTCTTCACCTGGACCACGAGCAGCGCGATGTCGCCGGAGGGGTGCTTGACGCAGAACTCGCTGCCGGCGGAAGCGGCGGCCAGCGGGAAGTCGTGGTACACGTCGCCGCCCTCGTCCTCGGCGCCACCGAGGATCCAACGGCAGTCCCCCAAGGTGGCACCCGCTTCCTCGGCGATGTACTGGACGATCAGGCTGTCGTCGCTCTGCAGCGAACAACCGACGTCTTTGCAGGTGAAGCGGACGTCACCCTTGCGGTTCTCGCGTGTCGCCGGGCGTTTGCCGTCGTGGAGGTACAGGGAGTTCTTCTCGTTCAGGGTCAAAGGAAGGCCCGCCGGCACCCCCTGTGGCTGCCCCGCCACGGACACGGTCGCGGATGGACTCGACGCCTCCCCCGTCCCGTTGCCCTCGGCTTCCACATCCGTCCCAGCCGACGCCGAAGCCCCCGACGTCCGGGGCGTCGGGGCGGACGTCGGGGGGTTCGGCGTCGGCTGGGACGGCTGGGGAAGCCGAGGGCGACGGGACGGGGTAGGCGTCGAGTCCAACCGCGACCGGGTCAGTGGCGGGGCAGCCGAAGGGGGTGCCGGCGGGGCGTCCTGTGACCCTGAACGAGAAGGACTCCCTGTACCTCGACCGCGGACGACGCCCGGCGACAGCTGAGGACAGGAAG
>NZ_JABERD010000453.1 GCF_013044505.1 Streptomyces sp. S3(2020)
CAGCAAAACAACACCCTGAAACGACACCAGCTTTCACCACGAAAACGACACCCTCCTTTCACCACCCCCAGCCCACCCCAGAAAACCAGCAGTGAAAACCAACGACGCCACACCACTGAAAAACCCACGACGCCCATCAGCCTGCCCTGCACGACGGATCCTGACGAGCTGGTGGCGTGGGTGGAGGGGCTGGAGACCGTCACCGTCTTCGCCACCTACGCGTCAGTGGGGCTGCGGATCCTCCAGCGGGCCCACGCCGCGGGCCTCGGGGTGTTCAGCCTGCTGGTCGTGGACGAGGCCCATCGCCCCAGTGGTGACGGCATGAAGCCGTGGGCGGCCGTGCACGACCAGGCGCAGCTTCCTGCCGAACGCCGGCTGTACATGACGGCCACGCCCCGCGTGTGGGAGGCCGAGGGTGAGCGGCCGCGGCTGGTGGCGTCGATGGAGGATGGCTCACCAGTGTTCGGGCCGGTGGCTTTCGAGCTGTCGTTGTCGGAGGCGATCGGGCGGGGCATCGTCGCGCCGTATCAGGTGCTGTGCCTGGACATCCGCGACCCGGAGCTCTACGCGGCCCTGAGCAGTGAGGACACCGGATCCGACGCGATCCGCGGGGCACGGCTGGCGGCGGTGCAGACCGGACTCATGCAGGCCGCGGTCAAGGAACGGTTCCGCCGGGTGCTCTCGTTCCACAGCCGGGTGAACGAGGCCGAAGCGATGGCCGCCGCCGTGCCGGTCACCGCGGGCCGGCTCGCCGCAGACGACCCCGACACCTACCCGCCGGCTCGGCAGGTCTGGGCAGACTGGCTCTACGGCGAACACGCCCCCGCACACCGCCGCCAAGTACTCGACGAATTCGCCTCCGACTTCCTCGGAGGACCCGCATATAATGGCGAGGATGTGCGGGCTGAATTGCGGGTGCTTTCCTCAGTTCGCGTTTTGGGTGAAGGTGTCGATACCGCCGAATGTGACGCCGTGCTATTCACGGACGCGCGTGGCTCTATGGTCGATATCGTGCAGATGGTCGGGCGCGCCCTGAGACTGCATCCGGGGCGCGGGAAACTCGCCACGCTGATCGTTCCGGTATTCCTCGGCCAGGACGAAGATCCAGACGAAATGCTCACCTCGGATGCCTACAACAGCCTCAGCAAGGTCCTTGGAGCCCTCCGGGCCCACGACGCCAACACGATCGAGGCCCTCGCTGATCCCCGTCTGCGCAACAGCAGTTGGACGCCCGAAGACGACGGCGAGGACCTGGCGGAGGAGGCCGACGGGGAGGACGGCCAGGAGCAGGATCTCGTTCCGCCTGTGGGGGCCGCGGCGGCGGGGGTGCTGCGGTTCAGCGAGGAACGCGACCCGGCCGTGCTCACGCAGTTCGTGCGGCTGCGGGTCATCGACCCCGAACGCGCCTACTGGCTCCGCGGCATCGAAGCCGCCACCCGATGGCTGCGCGAAACCGGCAACAGCGAACTACGCGTGCCGTACACGTACGTCACCCCGCAGGAGTGGGCGGCGGGGATCGGCGGGCATCCGCTGGGGGTGTGGGTGGCAGACCAGCGCCGGTACTACACGGCCGGGACCCTGGAAGCAAAGCGGGTGGCCGAGCTGGAGGCGTTGGGCATGGTCTGGTCCGTGCACGCCTCCGCGTGGGATGCCGGACTCGCCGTCGCCCGCGACTATGCCCGAGTACACCGCCATTGCTTGCCTGGTGCCTCGGTCGTCTGGGACGGGTTTGCTCTGGGCACATGGTTGAAGAATCAGCGGGCTGGCGCCAAGAAGGCCCGTGAGAACGCCGTACGCCGCGCGAACGGGGAGACCGGTGTCTCGTATGCCGGGGAGCTGTCCGAGAGGCGCATGGAAGCGCTGACGGAGATCGACCCGGGGTGGGCGCCGGAGTGGGAGATCGGGTGGCAGCGCTGTCAGCGACTGCTCCTGAGCCACATCCAGAACGGCGGCACCCTGCCCGCCACGGCGGGCGAGGTGGTGGTGCAGGGCGAGGACCTGGCCGTGTGGATCACCGGACAGGCGGCCGCGTGGGACACGCTGATGCCAGCGCAGCGCTACCTCCTGGAAAGCCTCGGCATCGACCCCGACAGCGCAGGGCCGGAGCTCCGGCCGGCTCGGCGGTCCCAAGATGAACTGTGGGAACGCAACATGACCGCCGCCCGCCAGTTTTATGCCCGCGAAGGGCACCTCCGCGTACCCCGCCAACACCACGAAGAGGTCGATGAGGAGACGTACGGGTTGGGGTCGTTCGTAGCGAACGCGCGAAGGAGGGCCGCCAAGCTCAGCCCCGAACGACGGGCCAGCCTCGATGCATTGGGCATGCGCTGGTAGAAGCCTCGGGGCCGGAGGAACGCGCCACCGGGCTCACTCTCCCGCCCCAGGCGCATGCTCCTTACCCAGCGTCTCCAGCCACGTAGCAGTACGACGGGTCTCAGCGTGATCCTCACCCAGCACCCGACACCGATGCTCCAACGTCTCCTCCCCCAGCGCACTCGCCTCCGCGGCTCGACGCGGAGGGCGGAGATACACGGGCAGAGGGTGCGCGGTGCGCAGGGGGTCAGGGGGATCG
>NZ_JABERD010000454.1 GCF_013044505.1 Streptomyces sp. S3(2020)
CACCGACACCCACCCCGACCGCACCCTCGCCCACTCCGGCACGACCCAAGGCCGCCCGCCCCGGCGCCAGAAGGACCCCGGCGGCGGACTCCTCATGGGCCGCCCCTTCGGCGTCCCCGTCTACGTCGCGCCCAGCTGGTTCCTCGTCGCGGCCCTCATCACCTGGGTGTTCGGCGGCCAGCTCGACCGGGTCCTGCCCGAACTCGGCGCCGCCCGCTACCTCGTATCACTCTTCTTCGCGGTCGCCTTCTACGCCTCCGTGCTCGTCCACGAACTCGCCCACACCGTGGCCGCCCTGCGCTTCAAACTGCCCGTGCGCCGCATCCAGCTCCAGTTCTTCGGCGGTGTCTCCGAGATCGAGAAAGAGGCCGAGACCCCCGGCCGGGAATTCGTCCTCGCCTTCGTCGGCCCCCTCCTGTCCCTCGTCCTCGCCGGCCTCTTCTACCTCGCCATGCAGCCCGTGGAACCCGGCACCGTCCCCGGCGTCCTGCTGGCCGGCCTGATGATCTCCAACCTCATCGTGGCCGCCTTCAACCTCCTGCCCGGCCTCCCCCTCGACGGCGGCCGCATGCTCCGCGCCGTCGTCTGGAAGATCACCGGCAAACCCATGAGCGGCACCATCGCCGCCGCCTGGGTCGGCCGCGCCCTCGCCGTCTCCGTCCTCATCGGCCTCCCGCTGCTCACCCAGTCCGGAGCCCTCGGCTCCAACGCCGAGGACAACGTCGGCATGGACACCGTCATGGACGCCCTGCTCGCCGCCATCCTCGCCGCGATCATCTGGACCGGCGCCGGCAACAGCCTCCGCATGGCCCGCCTGCGCGAACACCTCCCCGAACTACGCGCCCGCAACCTCACCCGCCGCGCCGTCCCCGTCGAGACCGACACCCCCCTCTCCGAAGCCCTGCGCCGCGCCAACGAAGCCGGCGCCCGCGCCCTCGTCGTCGTCGACGCCGACGGCGAACCCCTCTCCCTCGTCCGCGAGGCCGCCATCGTCGGCGTCCCCGAACACCGCCGCCCCTGGGTCGCCGTCAGCGGCCTCGCCCAGGACCTCACCGACGGCATGCGCGTCTCCGTGGAACTCGCCGGCGAGGACCTCCTCGACACCCTGCGCGCCACCCCCGCCACCGAGTACCTGGTGGTGGAGGAGACCGGAGAGATCTACGGCGTCCTGTCCGCGGCCGACGTCGAGCGCGCCTTCGTCAAAGCCATGGCCCGCCCCAACTGAACTCCCCGTGGTCGGAGCCCTCCACAAACCCCGGTAGGCTGTTCACATGTCCGAACCGACCGGTGCCGCCCGCAGGCGCGGGCCCTTCAAGGTCGGGGACCAGGTTCAGCTGACCGACCCCAAGGGCCGCCACTACACGTTCACGCTCGAGGCCGGGAAGAACTTCCACACCCACAAGGGTTCCTTCCCCCACGACGAACTGATCGGCGCACCCGAGGGCAGCGTTGTCCGCACCACCGGGAACGTCGCCTACCTCGCGCTGCGCCCCCTGCTCCCCGACTACGTCCTGTCCATGCCCCGCGGCGCCGCCGTGGTCTACCCCAAGGACGCGGGGCAGATCCTCGCCTTCGCCGACATCTTCCCCGGCGCACGCGTCGTCGAAGCCGGCGTCGGCTCCGGCTCGCTCAGCAGCTTCCTGCTGCGCGCCATCGGCGACCAGGGCATGCTGCACAGCTACGAGCGCCGCGAGGACTTCGCGGAGATCGCCCAGCAGAACGTCGAGCGGTACTTCGGCGGCCCGCACCCCGCCTGGCAGCTCACCGTCGGCGACCTCCAGGACAACCTGTCCGACACCGACGTCGACCGCGTCATCCTCGACATGCTCGCCCCCTGGGAATGCCTGGAAGCCGTCTCCAAGGCACTCGTGCCCGGCGGCATCCTCTGCTGCTACGTCGCCACCACCACCCAGCTCGCCCGCACCGTCGAGTCCATCCGCGAGATCGGCTGCTTCAACGAGCCGAGCGCCTGGGAGTCGATGATCCGCAACTGGCACGTGGAAGGCCTGGCCGTCCGCCCGGACCACCGGATGATCGGCCACACCGGCTTCCTGCTCACCGCCCGCCGCCTCGCCGACGGCGTCGAGCCGCCCATGCGCCGCCGCCGCCCCGCCAAGGGCGCCTACGGCGAGGACTACACCGGCCCCAACGCCGACGGAGGCTCCGGCCGCTGAGGCGGTCCCGTGCCGCGTACAACGCAACCGCGCCGTGGCCGAGTTCCCGACAGCCGTCCGGAACTCGGCCACGGCGCCTTTTCATTGACACCGCACCAGAAAACGCAAGGCCGCGAGTCGACAAGCAGCGACCCCGCCGTTCCGCCGAGCTGTGACGTGTGGCACCATGCTGGCCACCCCCACCGGCACCAGCCCTCTCGGGAGTCACCCCCAGTGCAGCAATCCGCGGTCCCGGAACTCGCTCACACCCACACCCTCCCCATCCACTGGGTCGCCACCGCCACAGCGGTCGCCGGCGTCATGGCACTCTCCTCGGTACTCCAACCGAACCCGGCCACCGCCGCCCAGGCCGCCGGTCCGAAGTCCCACCAC
>NZ_JABERD010000455.1 GCF_013044505.1 Streptomyces sp. S3(2020)
AGATGTTGAGAAGAGACAGCCCCCGGACACCCCCACGGTGGACGACGACGCCCTCGCCCACATCCCGCCGACCACCCTGCACGCCCACCTCGACACCCGGCTCGCCGGCGCCGCCCGGGCCTGGCTGGACCAGGCCCTCGACGAGGCCGCCGCCCATCCCGGTATCCACGGCCCCATCTCCGTGTGGGAACTGCGCCTGGCCGAGGCCGGCCGCCGCTGCGGGCCCGAGCACGCCGACGCCGCCCGCGTCCTCATCCTGCAGGCGGCCCACGCCGACACCGACGCCCTCACCCGCGTCTACCGGCAGGGCACCGCCGCCGAACGCCGTGCCGTCCTGCACGCCCTGCCCCACCTCGTGCCGGGCCCGGACGCGCTCCCGCTCGTCGAGGACGCCCTGCGCACCAACGACACCCGGCTCCTCACCGCCGCCGTCGGCCCCTACGCGGCCCGCCACCTGGACCCCCACCAGTGGCGGCACGCCGTCCTGAAGTGCCTGTTCACCGGTGTGCCCGTCGACGCGGTGGCCGGCCTGGACCGCCGGGCCCACGCCGACGCGGAACTCGCCCGCATGCTCGGCGACTACGCCGCCGAACGCACCGCGGCGGGGCGTGACGTGCCCGAAGACCTCCATCGCGCGCTGGCCCTGACCCAGGCGACGCCGACCGAGTCCAAGGAGCAGTCCTGATGCGTCTCTTCGACCCCCACATCCACATGACGTCCCGCACCACCGACGACTACGAGGCCATGCACGCGGCCGGTGTCCGCGCCGTCGTCGAACCCTCCTTCTGGCTCGGCCAGCCCCGCACCTCGCCCTCCTCCTTCCTCGACTACTTCGACTCCCTCCTCGGCTGGGAACCCTTCCGCGCCGCCCAGTACGGCATCGCCCACCACTGCACCCTCGCCCTCAACCCCAAGGAGGCCAACGACCCGCGCTGTGTGCCCGTCCTCGACGAACTGCCCCGGTATCTCGTCAAGGACCAGGTCGTCGCCGTCGGCGAGATCGGCTACGACTCCATGACCCCCGCCGAGGACACCGCCCTCGCCGCCCAGCTCCAGCTCGCCGCCGACCACGGACTGCCCGCCCTCGTGCACACCCCGCACCGCGACAAACTGGCCGGTCTGCGCCGCACCCTCGACGTCGTCCGGGAGTCCGCGCTGCCCCCGGACCACGTCCTGGTCGACCACCTCAACGAGACCACCGTCAAGGAGGCCAAGGCGGGCGGCTGCTGGCTGGGCTTCTCCGTCTACCCCGACACCAAGATGGACGAGGAGCGGATGGTCGCGATCCTGAAGGAGTACGGCCCGGAGAAGGTGCTCGTGAACTCCGCCGCGGACTGGGGCCGGAGCGATCCCCTCAAGACCCGCAGCGTCGCCGACACCATGCTGGCGAGCGGCTTCACCGAGGACGACGTCGACCTGGTGCTGTGGCGCAACCCCGTCGCCTTCTACGGACTCAGCGGCCGCCTCGCCCTCGGCACCACGCCCACCGAAGCGACCCACGAGGGCAACTCCATCCTGCGCGGAGGCGAGTAGGACATGCGCTTCCGCCACCCCGACGGCTCCACCGTCCACCTCGCCTACTGCACCAACGTGCACCCCGCCGAGACCCTCGACGGCGTCCTCGCCCAGCTCCGCGAGCACTGCGAGCCCGTCCGCCGCCGCCTCGGCCGCGACCGCCTCGGTATCGGCCTGTGGCTCGCCAGGGACGCCGCCCGCGCCCTGGACTCCGACCCGTCCGCCCTGCGTACGCTGCGCGCCGAACTCGACCGGCGCGGCCTGGAAGTGGTCACCCTCAACGGCTTCCCCTACGAGGGGTTCGGCGCCGAAGAGGTCAAGTACCGCGTCTACCGACCGGACTGGGCCGACCCCGAACGCCTGGAGCACACCACCGCCCTGGCCCGGGTCCTGGCCGGACTCCTCCCCGACGACGTCACCGAGGGCAGCATCTCCACCCTGCCGCTGGCCTGGCGCACCGCCGCCCAGGACACCGGCCGTCACGAGAAGGCCCTGCGCACGCTCGCCGAACGCCTCGACGCCCTGGAGGAGCTGACCGGACGGTCCATCCGCATCGGCCTCGAACCGGAACCCGGCTGCGTCGTCGAGACCACCCACGACGCCCTCGCCCCGCTCTCCGCGATCGCCCACCACCGGATCGGCATCTGCGTCGACACCTGCCACCTCGCCACCTCCTTCGAAGATCCGCACACCGCCGTCGACGCGCTCACCGCGGCCGGCGTCCCCGTCGTCAAGTCCCAGCTCTCGGCGGCCCTGCACGCCCAGCACCCCCACCTCCCCGAGGTCCGCACGGCCCTCGCCGCCTTCGACGAACCCCGCTTCCTGCACCAGACCCGCACGGCCACCGCCGCCGGCCTGCGCGGCACCGACGACCTCGGCGAGGCCCTCGGCGGCGACACCCTGCCCGACGCGAGCCCCTGGCGTGCCCACTTCCACGTCCCCCTGCAC
>NZ_JABERD010000456.1 GCF_013044505.1 Streptomyces sp. S3(2020)
GGGTCGATGTCTGTGTCGGCTTCTATCGGGAGCGGCGGGAGTTGGCGGCCGAGGCGGAGCGGCTCGTGGCCGATCTCGCCGACGACGCCATGCTGTGGATCGCCTGGCCTCGGAAGGCGGCCGGGCATGTCAGTGACATTGCTGAGAACGATCTGCGGGACATCTTCCTCCCGCTCGGAGTCGTAGATGTGAAGGTGGCGGCGCTGGGGGAGGACTGGTCGGGGCTGAAGTTCGTACGCCGGAAGGAGAGCCGGGAGGAGAGCCGCAAGGAGGACCGGACGTAGCGTCGGTGTACGGATCACGCTTCGGATCCGCGTACATGAGAAGTCCTTACCGTGAACGGCTAGCATCGCGGCGGTACTTGCGAGCCGGGATGAGGTGAGGGCATGGGGGAGGCGCTACGCGTCGCCGTCGCCGTCGTGACCATGGGGAACCGGCCGGACGAGGTCGACGCGCTGCTGGAGTCCGTGGCCAAGCAGGACGTGGCGCCCGCGCGGATCGTGATCGTCGGGAACGGCTGCCGGCTGCCGGAGTTCGCCGAGCGGCTGTCGCTGCCCGGTGAAGTGACCGTCGTGGAACTGGAGGAGAACCTCGGCTGCCCCGGCGGGCGCAACGTCGGGCTCGCGCGGCTGCGGGAGTTCGGGGATGTCGACGTCGTCGTCGAGCTGGACGACGACGGGCTGCTCGTCGACGCCGATGTGCTGCGGCGGGTACGGGAGTTGTTCGCCGCCGACGGACAACTCGGCGTCGTGGGCTTCCGGATCGCCGACGAGCACGGGGAGACCCAGCGCCGGCACGTGCCCCGGGTCGGCGCGTCCGATCCGCTGCGGGGCGGATATGTGACCGGCTTCCTCGGCGGCGGGCACGGCTTTCGCATGGCGATGCTCGACGAGATCGGGGACTGGCCGGCCCGGTTCTTCTTCGCGCACGAGGAGACCGACCTGGCATGGCGGGCCGCCGACGCGGGCTGGCGGATCCTGTACGCGCCCGAACTGCTGCTCCAGCACCCGAAGACCTCGCCCGCCCGGCACGCCGTCTACTACCGCGTGAACGCCCGCAACCGCGTCTGGCTGGCCCGGCGTCGGCTGCCGTTGCCGCTCATCCCGGTCCATCTCGGGGTCTGGGTGCTGCTCACGCTCGTGAGGAACCGGTCGGCGGCGGGGCTGCGCGCCTGGTTCGGCGGGTTCGCGGAAGGGATACGGGAACCGGCGGGGGAGCGGCGGCCGATGCGCTGGCGCACGGTCTGGCGGCTCACGCGACTGGGACGGCCGCCCGTCATCTGAGACGAGGCGTGGATGAGGCCCGTGGCTGAGGTGTGCCGAGAAGGGCCTGGTGAGAGGGCCTTTCCGGAGGAAGGGACGAGGGCCCCGGTCGCTCACCTCCGCCGACCAGGGCCCTCTCGCGTCCCCGGATCCGGCCACGACGGCGACACTCCCCCGAGCAACGCGTCGTACGCGCGCACCGTCGGGCCAGATCCGATGAAGTGATCACATCAGGCGGCGCTAACAGATCGCTAACATGTGGCCAACGGTCCCCCGCGGGGGTCGACGGCCGATTGGCGTGAAGTCGCTGGGCGGCGACGCCGGACGGCCGGTACGGTAGCGGGTTCCGGCCGGATCGCCGGTCGGTGGCACGTGGCGGGAAACCGCTGCGTAGAGGGCGGAATCCCGCCAGGAGCGGTGGGTTTTCGAGTGTGGAGCGCGGCCGGGTGCGGCGCGTGGGAAGGCAGTGGTTCGGTGTGAAGCCGTGCGAACTGCGGTTCGGACTGCTGGGGCCGCCGGTTCTCTACGACGCCGGCACGACCCGGGTGGTGGGCAGCCCCAAGGTGCGGACGCTGCTGGCCGCGCTGCTTCTGGAGGCAGACCGTACGGTCTCGGTCGACTCCCTCAAGGACGCGCTGTGGGGCGGGGCGCCGCCCGCCTCCGCCCACGCCTCGCTGCACAACCACGTCACCCGGCTGCGACGGCTGCTCGACGACCCCGAGCGGCTGCGGGCCGTACCGCCCGGCTATCTGCTCCGGGTCGAGCAGGGCGAGCTGGACGTCCATGTGTTCGATACCCACGTCGCCGAGGCGCGCGCCGCGCACGCCGGGCGGGACTGGGCGCGGACGGTGCGCGCGTGCACCGAGGGGCTCGCGCTGTGGCGCGGCTCGCCGCTCAGCGGGCTCCCTGCCGAGCTGGGCGGATACGCCTTCGCGCAGCGGCTGCGGGAGGCGCGGCTGCTGCTTCTGGAGTGGCGCTACGACGCTGAGCTGGCCGTCGGCGACCGGCTCGACGGTCTGGTCCTCGAACTGACCTCCCTGGCCGCCGAACATCCGCTGCGCGAGGCCTTCCACCGCCAGCTGATGCTGGCCCTCCACCGGACCGGACGGCAGGCGGAGGCGCTGGCCGTCCACCGGGATCTGCGGACGCGGCTGGTCGAGGAACTCGGCGTGGAGCCGGGGGCGGGGGTGCGGGAGGCGCATGTCGAGGTGTTGCGGGG
>NZ_JABERD010000457.1 GCF_013044505.1 Streptomyces sp. S3(2020)
GGGTGGTGTGGAGCAGGGTGTTGATGAGGTGTTCGGTTTCGGGTTCGAGGGGGCAGTTGAGGGTGCGGTTGATCTGCTGGATGCGGGTGATCGCGGTGTGGACGCCTTGCCGGTTGCCGGCGGCGTGTTCGATCAATGCCCAGTTGCGGTAGCTGATTTCTGCGCTGTCGTCGACGTCGATGGCGCAGGCTACGGCTTGGCGGGCGGCGCTGCGGTCGTGGTCGGGGCCCTCGCTCATGCGGTGGGTGGCCACCGTGTGGGCGATGTCGATGCTGCGGGTGGTCATTTCGTGCTGGTGGGGCTCGGCCCAGGGCATCGGCCGTCCGCCGAAGGGCTGGCCCCGTACCAGGGCGAGAGCTTCTTCCAGGTCGGGCAGTCCGGCGGGGCCCAGGGGCAGGGCACGTTGGGTGAGGTGGACGAATTGCGTCCAGGCGCAGCGGACGTGGGGGGAGAGCTGGTAGGGGGCGTCGCCGGTGTTGCGGCGGGGGACGTAGGGGTTGCCCGCCGGGTCGTTGCCCAGGCGGCTGAGCAGTCCCTGGAGGCGGGCGTTGAGGGTGGCGGTGGACCACGGGTGGGCGGGGTCCATGTCGGCGCAGAGGGCATCGGCGGTGCGCCCCGGCCTGAAATAGAGCAGTGCGGCCAGCTGCGTCGTGCGCGGTCCGTGGCCGCTGGTGTCGATGCCGTCGACCTCGATGGGTCCCAGGACCCGGATCTGCGGTGCCTGGTTGTCTGCTTCCTGACCGTCGTCGGGCCCGGGTGGTGTGCCGGGCGGGCCCGCCTGCTGATGGCCGGTGCCCCGGTCGCGGGGCTGCGGCGGCTGCGCTGAAGCCGGGACTGTCCGTGCGGGGCTGTCCGCGGTGGACGCCTGAACGGCGGTGGCGGGCAGGCGCCCGGGCGTGGGGTCGGCGGAGCGGCGGTCGGCGAGCAGGGCGGGAAAGACCTCGCTGCGCACATCGGTGTCCGGCGCTGAGGAAGGCTGGGTGGCCGGGGTGGATGCGGCACCGCCGGGCTGGTGCGGCTGATGCTCCTGTTCTTGTTCCGGGCTCTGCCCGTCCGGGCCGTCGTCCTTCGGCATGTCGTCGGCGGCGGGTGGTGTGCCGGGTGCGGGGTCTTGCAGCGCGGTGGTGATCTGCTGGTAGGCGGTGCGGCCGAGTCGTTGGACGGTGAACTCGACGCCGGCGCCGAGGTGGTCGAGGCGCTGGGGGCGGCCGGGTGCGGCGTCGAGGGTTTGTGCGTGCGGTAGGTGCGGGCCGGCCGTGTCCGCGGGTGCGATCAGGGTGAGGGGCAGGGGTCCGGGCTGTGCTGTGGCGAGGAGTTCGGCGAACTCTGTGGCGGTGTCCGTGTCCAGTACCGGAGCACAGAGCAGCACGCAGGGTGGGTGAGGCGTGTGCGGTAACTGGTGGGCTTCCAGGAGCCGTTGGCTCAGATGGCGTAGGGCGTGGGCGGGGCTGGGCAGGTGGGTGATGCGCGTGGCGGGCAGGAGGTCGGGCAGGTCGTCACCGAATCCCACGGTGACGATGTCGATTTCGTGCGCCCAGGGGCTCATCGCGAGTTCCAGCGTGAGTGAGGCGCACACCTCGCCGACGTGGACCGGATCTCCGTCCAGCAGCAGTGCCGGCAGCGTCGCGAGGTTGAGCAGGATCAGGTCGCCGTCGTCGGCGGTGCCGAGGGTGGCCAGCGCGGGGCAGGGCGCCGCAACGGTGCGGGCGGTGTCCGGATCCAGCAGGGCGGCGTCGGCAGGCAGGGCCCACCAGCCGTCCCGGCCGGCCACGAACGGTTCCCGGGGCTCGCGTGTGAGGTCGTCGGGCAGCACCCGTACCGTGCGGTCGCCGATCCGGGCGGCGCGTATCAGCGGCACAACGCTCGGCAGGTGCGGCAGTGTGCTGGGGTGGGCCAGTGTCTTCAGGGCGGTGTCCAGGCGGGCGGCGGCGTCCGGCTGCCCGCCCTCGGCCGACCGGGCCCCGGCTGCAGCAGTCCGTATCCCTGTGGCGTTGTCTTCCCCGCGCTTGCGCCTGTGCCTGGTGCGCCAGGCCAGGACAGCGGTGAGGGCGGCGGCCAGGAGCGCGCTCGCGCCGAGCAGAGTGCGCAGGTTCACCAGGCCGCCGGCCGAGGCCGGGGCCGTGGCTGCGCCGGACGCGGGGGAGGAGGCAGCACCGGGTGTCTCGGCCGACGGTGTGCCTGGCGGGCCGGAGGCACTGCCGCTGGCGCTGGGCCGGTCTGTCGCGGAAGGTGTCGCGGCATCCGAGGGGTGGCTGTTCTTGCCCTGCGCGCCCGAGCCGTTGCCTGGCGTGGGGGAGGCCGACGGCGACGGGTGGGTGTCCTCAGGGTGCGCGGCGCCGTCGCGGTCTTCGATGACCTGGCTCAGGCCCAGCGGTTGCGAGCTGATGGTGAGGATGCGGGGGGCGGCGAGCCTGGCGCCGGGGCGGAGTGCGAGCCCGGTGGGTGGTGGGC
>NZ_JABERD010000458.1 GCF_013044505.1 Streptomyces sp. S3(2020)
GTCCCCGAGGCCCCGCCCGATCAACGTGGTGATCATGTAGACGTTGTACGGCACGGTCGCCATCTGCTCGCTGCTCCCCAGCACGTCCTGGAGGTACTTCGCACTCCAGTTGGAGACCGTCGAGTCCCCGATGTACGCGAAGGTCATCACCAGACACAGCGGCAACAGCAGCTTGAAGGCGACGGTCCCGCCCTCACCACCGGCCTTGTCCTCCACCGGCTCGGCGCCCCCGTCGACGTACCACCGACTCCCGACGAGCGCGGCCGGCAGCAGCACCACCACGACCGGCAGATACGACACGAACAACGCGAGATCCCAGTGCGCCCCCACCCACGCCAGCGACGCCCCCACGATCCCGCCCAGACTGAACACCGCGTGGAAGCTGAGCATGATGCTCCGCCCGTACGCCCGCTGGAGACTGACCCCGAGCATGTTCATGGACGCGTCGAGCACACCCACCGCGAGCCCGAACGCGGCCAGCGCGACCCCCAACTCGACCGTCGACGACCCCGCCCCGACCCCGCGCAGCGCCAGCAGTACGACGGGCTGGGCCCACCGCAGCAGCCGGCTGGGCGGTATCCGCTTCACCAGCTTCTCGGTCGACACACTCCCGACCCCGGCGAGGATCGGCACGGCCGCCAGAAAGGCCGGCAGCAACGCGTCGGAGACCCCGTACCGGTCCTGGATCGCGGGAATCCGGGTCACCAGCAGGGCAAAAGCCACCCCCTGGGCGAAGAAGCTGAACGCCAACGAGGCCCTACCGCGCCGCAGCACATCTGTCATGGCGGCGAGCGTAGGGCCCCGGACTACCCGTGGGTAGATCCAGCCAAAGATGAATTTCGCTCAACTTTGTTCGAGCGGGTCCACCAGGGCTCAGGCAACGACCGCCACCTCAGCCTTCACAGCCTCCTCGGCAGCCCTCACCTCGGCGCAGAGCAACCGCGCCATGGGCTCGGCGGCGACCACCCGGCTCACCACGAAAGCCGACGTCAACGAAGCGGCCAGGACGACGGACCCGAGCCAGACCATGGTGTCCACGGGCAGGGTGTACGCCCCGACGACCCGCGCCACACACTCCGCCAGCAGTACGACACCCCACACCACCGAGAACACCCGCTCGGCCCGAAGAAAAGCGACCGAGCCCTCCGCCGTGCCACCGGCCAACCGCCGCCAGGCGGCCTCCCTGGCCGAGTCCCCCCGCACCAGGAAGGGCTTGAACCCTGCCGTCATCATCGGCCGCCCCAGCACCACCGACACCAGGATCCCGACCCCGATGATGCTGCTGACCCCACTGTCCTTGGCGAGCATCAGCCGCGGGTCCCCGGAGACGAAGCCGAGCAGCAACGACACCGCATTCACGACGAGGATGAGGGCAGCCAGCCCGTTGACCGTCCGCTCCCTCACCACACCCCACACGGTCCGCCCGGCCGGCACCGCACTGCTCCAGGCAAGCGCCGCGAAGGTGCTCATCCCGAAGCCGTCCCTGAAGAGGTAGTACGACCCGACAGGCACCGCCACGTCCACGATCAGCGGGCCGAAGGTGTTCTGCTTGCTCGTCTTCGTCGTCATGCCCTCAGCTTCCCGCCCGACCGGGGTCCCCCAGTAGAAACGATCGTCCAGAGCTCCGCATGACAAATGTCAGACGTCGGCTCACACCAGCAGGTCGGCCAACTCCCCCATGTCGGAGAAGAGTTGATCGGCATCGGCAAGCCTGTCGGCGGGCGTCATCGCGGTGAACCCGTACACGTCCATCCCGGCCGCGACAGCCGCCTGCACCCCCAACGGACTGTCCTCGACCACCACACACCGCTCCGGCGCGACCCCCATCCGCTCGGCGGCGTACAGAAACAGATCCGGCGCCGGCTTCCCCCGCCCCACATCCTGCGAACTGAAGATCCGCGCATCCTCGAACCACCGGTCAAGCCCGGTCGTCCGATGCCCCACTCGAATCCGCTCATGGCTCCCGGACGACGCCACGCAGTAAGCCACCCCGTCCGCAGCCAGCTTCTCCAGCACCCCCACAGCCCCCGCCACCGGCTTCAGCTCCCGCTCGAACGCGGCGAACACCCGCCCGTGAAAGACGTCATCGAAGTCCTCGGGCAACCGCTCCCCGGTCCGCTCCTCGATCAGGTCGTGGATCCGATGCATCGCGGACCCCATGTAGTCACGGATGGAGTCCTCGTACGACGTCGGATGCCCGAGCTCGGTGAGGTAGCCGGCCAGCAGCCGGTTGGAGATCGGCTCACTGTCGACCAGGACGCCGTCGTTGTCGAAGATAACCAGGTCATAGCGCATGCCATTTACCCTAAACGCAAAAAAGGCCCACGCCTGATGGCGTGGGCCTTTTCTAATATTTGTTCGGCGGTGTCCTACTCTCCCACAGGGTCCCCCCTGCAGTACCATCGGCGCTGTAAGGCTTAGCTTCCGGGTTCGGAATGT
>NZ_JABERD010000459.1 GCF_013044505.1 Streptomyces sp. S3(2020)
CCGTTACCAGCGACGCATGTGAGCGCGGGGACGCAATCGAGACACTAATTCGGAGGAATTCCTTGTCTGAACCTCTCCACGAGAATCACCTCACTTCCGAACGTGCGGCCTCACGTCGCACAGCAAGCTATGGGGTGGGGCTAGGAGGGCGGCCTAGCGGTCTAGCGGAGTCATGGCGCCGGTTCCGCAGCCTGCCGCTCTCGCCTGCCGGGGCGCGGCGGTGTTTGCAATGTGATCTTTGCCGCTTGGGTAAAGGAGCGGCGCGCTTCACGCGCGCGCGTTTCCAGTCCCAACCACGAGGACCAGCTCTGGTCGAACGGCTCGTCGGGGGCCGCTTGGTGGTTGAGGCACGCCGCGAAGGCGCCGATAGCGGAGTCCATCGCTTCTGTCGCCCGATCGACGGGGTCCGGTCCGAGCAACTGCACGCGGTCCAGCGGCTTGGTTAGTGGACCCTGGGCAGCCAGAGTCTGGGACTCGACGTAGGCCTCCCAAGTCAGATCGGGATGTTGCCGTTCCCAGTCCGCCCTTTCGAGCCATTCGTCGAAGATTGCCTCAAGGTGAGCCAGGGCGGTGTCCCACGCGTCAAGGAGCGCAAGGTAGGCCTCCTGCCGTTGTCCGCGCAGCCATTGGCCGTGCTCGACGACGGCTTGATCAGTAACTTGGCGGCGGCCGACGACCACACCGATGAGTGCGCCTCCAATACCGAATACACCGGCAGTGATTGCGGGAAGGACGGCCGTCCACAACAGGCTCATGAGGTCATCGTGCCGAACTCAAGGGCACTGACGGTGCCTGATCGCGCCAGAGGGGGCCCTATCGCAGGTCTATCGCGACCACTGCGAACCAACGACAAAGAGCGGGAGTCAGTGAGACTGACTCCCGCTCTTTCATGTCGGCATCCGCCCAGGTCAGCGAGTGATTTCTGCTGATCTTCGGCGAGTGCCCCCGGCAGGATTCGAACCTGCGCACACGGCTCCGGAGGCCGTTGCTCTATCCCCTGAGCTACGGGGGCGTGTCGGTCGCGTTGCTCGCGGCGACGGGTAGAACACTACCAGCTCCCTCGGGGTGTTCATGAACGGGTTTATCGGCGTCGTAGCCCTGTCCGGAGGGGGTGTCGTGGTCGGTTGTGTGGGGTGGTGATCTCGTTCGTTCGCCTGCGAGGGGCAGAAGTCGGTAAAACCCGGACGCGGTGGCCGGTCCGGACCTACTCTCGAGTTGTGCCAGGCGCGTCGGGTCGGGTGCTTGTTGTGGACGACAACAAGGTCATCCGGCAGTTGATCAGGGTCAATCTCGAGCTGGAGGGCATCGAGGTCGTGACCGCGGCCGATGGTGCCGAGTGTCTGGATGTGGTGCATCAGGTGCGGCCCGACGTGGTGACCCTTGATGTCGTTATGCCCCGACTCGACGGGCTGCGGACCGCCGCCCGGCTGCGTTCCGATCCGCGCACCCGTGATCTCCCCCTCGCCATCGTCAGCGCGTGTACGCAGTACGAGGTCGAGAGCGGGCTCGACGTCGGCGTCGACGCCTTCCTGGCCAAGCCCTTCGAGCCGGCCGAACTCGTCGAGCTCGTACGGCAGTTGATCGAGCGCAAGCAGGCCGCGGACCCGGCCGAGGAGGACGGCGACGATGTCTTCGGGCGCGTCATCGGCGCGGGGGAGACCGAGAGGGCCGGGCACAGCGGCGGCTGAGCCGGTCGATCGCCCCCGCACCACCGCACCACCGCACATACGCACCATCTGTCTCCCGGCGCCTCGCCCCCGTCCACATCGCGGACCTTCGCCCAAACCGACTCGCCTACCCACCCCCCTCCTCCCCTACGCTTGTCCCGTGACCCCCGTCGAGCTCTCCCGTACCGTGCTGCGCGCGGTCCGTCGCGCTGTCGACGGTGGGGAGCTGAGCGTGACCGTGCCCGGACGGGCCGTCGTCACGCCCCCCGGGCCCGGTGGCTGTGGCGACTACGCCACCAACATCGCCCTCCAGCTCGCCCGCCCCGCCGGGCAGCCATCGGCACAGGTCGCCGAGATCCTCCGGCCGCATCTCCTCGACACCCCCGGCGTCACCGACGTCGTCGTCACCGGGCCGGGCTTCCTCAACATCAGCGTGCGCGACACCACCCCCGCCGCGCTCGTCGAGGAGATCCTGCGGCGTGGCCTCCGGTACGGCCATGTCGACCGTCCCACCGGGCAGGTCGTGCAGCTCCACGCCCCCCACGAGGTCCGCGCCGTCGTCGTCATGGATGCCACCGCCCGCATCCTCGCCTCCCAAGGCGCCCTCGTCCGTACGTCGTCGCAGGCCCCGCCCCGGCCCTGTCTCTTTTCCCCATCTCCGAGCCCACGAGACTCCTTAGCACCCCGTCTGCCGGCTTCCGCTTGAAAAAAAAAACAAAACACTCCTACTAACAGCGTGACATCCCGCACAGTGCATCA
>NZ_JABERD010000460.1 GCF_013044505.1 Streptomyces sp. S3(2020)
GGTGGCGGCGTGCGTACGCGGCTGGGCGGCGGGGAGACGTAGCGACCGGCGCGGGCCGTACCCCCGCGGCAGAATCAGCACCGCGGTACTGCGTCTTCCCGGGGGGTGACCCCCGGACCCCCAGCAGGTGGGCGGATCGGTGTTGGGGGGCCGCCATCGGCGCTGTTGGAGGGGGGCGCGCCGATGGCGGTGTGCTGTCGGCCGGGGTGCGGCGGAGAGGGTAGGTCAGCGTTCGCAGCCAGCAGCGATGCCGACACCGCACCGCGGTGACTCTCCGACAGCTTGCGGGTTGGACGAGTGGGGGTGGGGCCGGGTTCCCGCCTCGGCCCCGAATCCCGGAAGTTGGTGAGCCCGGGGTCAACGGGACGGATGAGCCGCCACCTTGGGCCAATGGTCCTGGAGCGTGCGCACGGTCTCGGTGATCGACGGCCGCCCCGCCGCACCGGCCCGCCACAGCGCGTACAGCCGCCGCACGGGCGTCGGATCGAGCTCCACCTCCACCACTCCGCGCGGCAACGGCCCCCGCCCGAGCCGGGGGACGAGACAGATGCCGAGCCCGGCCGCGACGAGGGCGACCAGGGTCGGGTTCTCGTCGGCCTGGTGGATGATCTCCGGCTCGTGTCCGGCGGACCGCAGGGTCCGTACGAGCCACTCGTGACACACCCGCCCCGGCGGCTGGCACACCCACCGCTCCCCGCCGAGATCCTCACGGCGGACGGCCTTCCGCTCGGCGAACGGGTGCCCCTCGGGGACGAGCAGCGTGCACCGGTCCTCCCCGATGGCCGCCTGCTCGACCCCCGGCGGCACGGGCAGCGGCGAGATGTCCCAGTCGTGCACCACGGCCATGTCCAACGCCCCCTTGGCGACCAGCCCGACGGACAGATGCGGGTCGATCTCGGTGAGCCGGAGGTCGAGGGCCGGGTGCCGGGCGGCGAGGTCGGCGAGCACGGCGGGCATCAGCCCGCGGGCCGCCGAGGCGAACGCGGCCACGGTCAGCCGCCCCGCCGGAATGCTCCGCCGCCGCTCGATCCCCGTCTCGGCCCGCTCCACGATCGCGAGCAGCTCCTGAGCGGTGTCGACGAGTTGCAGCGCCTCGGCGGTGAGCCGCACACCCCGCCCCTCCCGTTCCAGGAGCACGGTCCTGGTCTCCCGCTCCAGCTTCGCGATCTGCTGGGACACGGCGGAGGGCGTGTACCCGAGCGCGGCGGCGGCCGCGCCGACGGTGCCGTGGACGGAGACGGCGTGCAGGGCGCGCAGGCGTTGCAGATCGAGCACGGGGTCCTCCCTTGACCGAAGTCGCATTGTTCAGCATTGCTACATCCGACCGTGCAGCAATCATCGCTGGTGCTTCACGGTCCCGGGACGTGATGCTCGACGCATGCGTCCCGCACACATCGCCCTCGCCGTCCTCGTCGCCGCCGTATGGGGCGTCAACTTCACCGTCATCGAGATCGGCCTCGACCACTTCCCGCCGCTGCTCTTCTCGGCTCTGCGCTTCCTGGTCGCGGCCCTCCCGGCGGTGTTCCTCGTGGGACCGCCGAAGGTGGCGTGGAAGTGGATCGTGGCGGTGGGCCTGGTGCTGGGCGTGGCCAAGTTCGGGCTGCTGTTCGTGGGGATGGACGCGGGGATGCCGGCGGGCCTGTCGTCGCTGGTGCTCCAGATCCAGGCGGTGTTCACGGCGGCCATCGCCTTCGCGGTGCTGGGCGAACGGCCCACTCGGCTGCGGCTGGCGGGCATGCTGGTGGCGCTGGCCGGTATCGGTGTGGCGGCCGTGGACGAGGGCGCGTCGGGTCCCCTGGGCGCCTTCGCCCTCTGCGTCGCGGCCGCCGCCTGCTGGGGTGCCTCGAACGTCCTGACCCGCAAGGCGGCGCCCCCGGACGCGCTGAACTTCATGGTGTGGGTGAGCACGGTGCCGGTACTGCCGCTGCTCCTCCTCTCCCTGCTGCTGGAGGGCCCCCGCGCGGACTACGACGCCCTGCGCGCCCTGGACTGGCAGGGCGCCGGCACGGTCGTCTACGTCGCGTGGATCACCACGGTCTTCGGCTTCGGCGCCTGGGGCTGGCTGCTCCGCCGCTACCCGGCATCCACGGTGGCCCCCTTCTCGTTGCTGGTCCCGGTGTTCGGCATGTCGTCGGCGGCGCTGTTCCTGGGGGCCTGTCTCTTACACATCT
>NZ_JABERD010000461.1 GCF_013044505.1 Streptomyces sp. S3(2020)
CTGCAACTGGTCGCCCACTCCTCGCGCCGCTGGGGCACCAGACCAGGTGAGGCGGGCAAGACGGTGTGGTTCGAGCTCGCGGTCCCGGAATGAACCGGGCCCGTCCGGGCTGTACGGCCCCGCCCGCTAAGGAAACCGCAATCCGCATATGCCCGAGCCTACGCCTAACCTTCACGCAGCGGATACGGATTCTCACAAAGAGGTACGCAACCAGCCAGAACGCAGGGGGCGTGCGGCGTCGAACGCGCCGTGCGTACACCGGAATACATCCGGTCAGAGCGGTGCACGCACGCCCGGGGCCACCTGCGAGAACGGCCAGATTCCAACGCCGCTCGCGGGGACCCCGGTTGGACGGGTACGGGGGGCAACTGCCGTACCGGCGTGCGCTACTTCACCGGAAGGTGGTAGGCGACCCGGTAGCGGTCCGCCGGGATGACCACGTCGGCCGTCTCCACGGGGCGGCCGGAGGCGTAGAACGTGCGATGGACGACCACGACGACATGGCCGGGGACGCCGCCCAGCGCGAGGAGTTCCTCGGCGAGACCGGGGCGGGCGCCGACCTCCTCGGTGACGTTGTCCACGATCACGTCGATGGCCGCCATGCGCTCGACGACGCCCATGCCGCCGAGCGGGCCCTCCTCGGGCAGCATCACGGGGGTGCGGCCGGTGACGGCGAGGGGCTCCCAGGAGGTGGAGAGCATCATCGGCTCGCCGTTGTCCCGGTAGACGTACTTGGTGCACATCACCCGGTCGCCGGGCCGGATGCCGAGCCGGTCCGCGACGGCGACGCTCGCCTCGGCCTGCGCGCTCCTCGACTCCCAGGTGCCGCGCGTCTCGCCGTCGGCCTGCTCCTGGCGGAAGGGCGTGGCCCCGCCGTCCGGACGGAAGCCGGAGCGGGCGACCCGACGGGGCACCGGGCGCTCACGCACATACGTCCCGGAGCCGGAGCGGCCCTCGACCAGCCCCTCGGCCATCAGCACCTTGCGCGCCTCCAGGGCGACGGTGTCCGAGACGCCGTACTCCTCGCGGATTCTGGCCTGGGAGGGCAGCCGGGTGTGCGGTGGCAGCGAACCGTCGGCGATCTTCTTGCGAAGATCGCCCGCGACGCGCAGATACGCCGGCTGCTCACCGAATGTCACTGGCCGCTCCCATCAGGTTGTACAGACAGCAACAGCGTGGCAACCGTGGGTTCCGCCGTGCAAGCAAAGGCCAGAGAATCACTCGATGTAGTGACATGTGCCCGCCTCGGGCTTTACGCAGGCACTTTCTCCCCGCTATAGCGGCGATCACACATCGAGTTCCCCGGCACCTCCGCCACCGCTCCCGCTGTCGTACTCCTCGTCGTACGACGGCACCGTGGTGGCCAGGCCCAGAGCTTCGCGGGCGGTGACGGTGGTCTTGCCGTCGACGAAGTCGTAGCCGGCGTCGTAGTGCTCGTAGTACGTGTCGACGTCCGCCGCGTCGGCCGCCTTCGCCCACTCCTCGCGGGCGTCCTTCATGTCCTTCACGAAGTCGGCGACCGGCCGCGCGGCCCCGGCGGACCAGGAGCGGCCGCCCAGCGCCTCGGACTGCTCGCCGAGCGCGGTGTCGACGTCGGCCGCCCAGTCCGTGTTCGCCGGGAGGTCGTCCTCGGCGTAGTCCTCGGGCTCCTCGTAGAGCACCCTGTCCAGGGCGTTGGCCGCCTTCAGGAAGGCCAGTTGGTCGGCGTCGAGGGTCGTCCCGTCGTTGCGCAGCGAGCCGGTCAGGCTCTTGTCCTCGTCGACGTTGCCGAACAGGCAGGTGATCTCGCGGTCCCCGAAGGTCCAGCTGTCCTCGGAGGGCACCAGGTAGTAGACGTCCACGTCCTCCGGTACGGCCCAGGCGTCCATGGCGTACGTCTCCTGGAGCGCGTAGCACTTGTCGTCGGCGGTGTCCTCGATCGCGCTGTCGCCCGGGAAGCTGCCGCCGGGGAGCTCGACGACGGCGAACACCTCGCCGTGGTGCGCCTGGGCGCAGGGCACCTCGTCGACGTCGTAGGTCTCGCCCGTCAGGGCACCGCTCCCCGAGTCGAAGCAGTCGCCCTTCTTGAGCGAGTAGGCGCTGCCCTTGCCGCTCGCGGCGTCCTTGAAGCCGTCCCAGAAGTCGGCGGCGGCGCCGGTGGTGAGCGACAGGGTCCACAGGACCAGGCCCACCAAGGACAGCACGGAGCCCGCGACGGCCATGCCCTTGCCGCGCTCGCCCCTGCGTTTGATCTGGCTCAGCGCGACCAGCCCCAGGACCAGCCCGACCGCCGGCAGGAAGCAGAGGATGCCCAGGACCAGGGCGGCGATGGCGAGGCCGTTGACGGGCACGGGCCGCGCGTATCCGCCGTAGCCGTAGCCCCAGGGGCCGGGCGGGTTGTAGGGGCCCGGCGGGTACGGCCCCGGGGGC
>NZ_JABERD010000462.1 GCF_013044505.1 Streptomyces sp. S3(2020)
TTGTTTTTTTCTTTCACTACACTGCAGCCCCCGAGATCTGCCCTCTCCTATTCGGCGGCGGGTTCAGATGTGTAAAAGACACAGTCGTAGGGCCGGGAAAGGTGACTACTCGGCCGCCGAGATCAGCTCTCGGCACTTCTTGACGTCCTCGGCCATCTGCACCAGCAGGGCCTCCAGGGAGTCGAACTTCGCCTGGCCGCGTACGTACGCGAGGAAGTCGACGGCCACGTGCAGGCCGTACAGGTCCAACCCCACCCGGTCGATGGCGTAGGCCTCGACCGTGCGCTCGGTGCCGTCGAACTGCGGGTTGGTGCCGACGGAGATCGCGGCCGGCATCGCCTCGCCCTGGGCGTGCAGCCAGCCGGCGTAGACGCCGTCGGCGGGGATGGCGGTGTGCGGGAGGGTCTCGACGTTGGCCGTGGGGAAGCCCAGCTCGCGGCCGCGCTGCGCGCCTCGGACGACCACGCCCTCGACCCGGTGCGGGCGGCCCAGGATCTCGCCGGCGCCCTCGACGTCGCCCGCGCCGACCAGGCGGCGGGTCAGGGTGGAGGAGAACGGCTCGCCGCCGCCCGCGTCGCCGCACACGAACAGGTCGATGACCTCGACCTCGAAGTCGTACGTCTTGCCCTGCTCGGCGAGGAACTCCACGTTCCCCGCGGCCTTGTGGCCGAAGCGGAAGTTGGGGCCCTCGACGACCGCCTTGGCGTGCAGCTTGTCGACCAGGACCTTGACGACGAACTCGGCCGGCGAGAGCTTCGAGAACTCCGTCGTGAAGGGCAGGATGAGGAGCGCGTCCACGCCCAGCTCCGCCATCAGCTCGGCGCGGCGGTGGTGCGGGGCCAGCAGGGGCGGGTGGCTGCCGGGGCGGACGACCTCGCTGGGGTGCGGGTCGAAGGTGACGACGACAGCGGGAACGCCCAGCTCACGGGCGCGTTCCACGGCATGCCGGATGATCAGCTGGTGTCCGCGGTGGACTCCGTCGTAGGAACCGATGGTGACGACGCTGCGCCCCCAGTCCTCGGGAATGTCCTCCAAGCCACGCCAGCGCTGCACTGTGACCGCTCCTCGTCGAACCTGTGTCCGTATGTACGGCTTACCTCTTACGCAGGTCTAAGGGTGCCATGCCGCGTCGCTCCTGCCCGCATCGGCATGGGCGCTGTGACTCGACGCACGTGGGACGGACGTAGGACGCACGCAGGACGCGCGCACGCGGCCTGGTCAGGCGGGGACGCGTAAGCCTGCCAGGTTCTCGATCATCCGGCGGGTACTGGGGCCGACCACCGCCGCCCACCGCTGCGGAGCATCCGTCAGCCAGCCCGCCACCTGCGCGGCGAAGCCCGGCACCTGGCGGCCGAGATCGACGAGGCCGCGGTCGAAACGGGCCGCGCCCTGCGGGGTGCGGACCAGGAGGAGGCCGGTGCGGTGGACGAGTTCACGCAGTCCGTCGTCGGGGTGACGGGCGGCGGCGCGCAGGAGGGCGTCCAGGACGGCGGGCGCGTGCTCGTGGCTCAGCAGGAATTCGAGCAGTTCGCGACGGAGCGGGCGGGAGGCGGGGGTGCCGGGGGTGGCCAGTACGGCGGCCAGCGCGGCCCGCACGTCCTCCGAACCGCCGTCCAGCAGACCGGTGACCAGCGGGAGCAGTACCGCCCGCGCCCCCGGCCCCTGGTCGAGGCGCCGGTCCACGTACGCGGCCATGTCCGCCGCGGTCTCCGGGCGCTGCTCCACCGCCTCCCGCACGAGTACGGCGATCCGGCGCGCCTGCGTGGGCGTGGTGACGTCGGCGAGGGTGCGCAGGGCGGCTCCGGCGCCGGGGCGGCGCAAGCGGGCGCGGAACGCGTCGAGGACCGGCTCCGGGTGGGTGGCCAGGGCGGCGACCAGCGCGCTCGGCGGGAACTGCGGGTCGCCGGCCATGAAGTGGCCGAGTGCCTGCGGGAGATGGCGGGCACGCGTCCGGGGATCGCGGACGAGGAGGGCGAGCGCGCCGCCGTGCAGGGTGCAGTCGGCGGGGCGGGCCAGCAGGGTGAGGGCGGCGTAGCGCAGCAGCTCGCGGTCGGCCTCGGTCGCCACGTGCGGGGCCGCGCGCAGGCCGTACGCCACCGCCGCGACCCGTCGGTCGGGGCGTTCGTCGTGCGCCCACCTGTCCACGGCCCGGCACACCGCCGACGGTTCGTCCTCCGCGAGCACGGCGAGCAGCTCGTCGGCCCGCCGGTGCGCACAGTCGACGAGCACCTCGGTGAGATCGTCGAGGGCGAGCTGCCGGTGGGTGTGCAGCAGCGCCTGCGCGGCCCTCGCGACAGTCGCGTGCGGGGTGGCGGGCAGCGGGCGCTCGTCGTCGAACCAGCGGGTCAGATGGGGTGCTACGGCGGTGGGGTCGGCGGCGAGCAGCCCGGAGGCCGCGTCCAGGA
>NZ_JABERD010000463.1 GCF_013044505.1 Streptomyces sp. S3(2020)
CCCCCGCCCTCACCGAAACCGCCACCGCCACCGCCAACAGCACCGGAGCCGGCTCCGGCGCCGGGGGCGGCGCCGATACCGCTCCTTCCGCCGGGACGGGAGCGGGGCCGGCAGCGTATGTCCCGAGCCCGGTCGAGCCGCTGACGCATCAGCTGCTGTCCGCGCTCGCCCTGCACCGCATCGCCACCACCCACCAACTCCGCGCCCTGCTGCGGCCCCACGCCACACGCCAGACCGTCTCCGCGCCGCTGAACCGGCTGCGCCGCAACGGGCTGGTCGACTACACCGTGCTGCCCGCCTCGAACCGTGCACGCGCCTGGTTCCTCACCCCCGACGGCGCCCGCCTGGCGAAGGACTTCCCGGCGCTGCACGGCCGCCCGCCGTATCCGATGACCTCGGCGATGGCGGCCTCACTGAAGACCCCGCACACCCTGACCGTGCTCCGCACCCACCTGGCCTTCGTCGCGGACGCCCGCCGGCGCGGCGACGAACACAGCCACCTCGACTGGACCCCCGAGGTGTCCCACCCGATCGGGGACGGCGAGAGGCTCATCGCGGACGCCGTCCTGCACTACACCCTCACCGGCGGCCGGCACCGCGCCAACCTGCGGGCGTTCGTCGAGGTCGACCGCGCCACGATGAGCAGCGAACGCCTCGCGGCCAAACTGATCGACTACGCGCGGCTGTGGTCCTACGAGCCGCAGCCCGTCGGCCGCCCGCGCCCCCGCCGGCCAGCCGGCAGCGGTGTGACATGGCTGCGCTACTACCCCCTCTTCCCGCGGGTGCTGATCGTGCTGACCGGCGCCTCCCCCACCGTCCTGGCCCACCGGATCGCCGACCTGCAGGCCATGACCGCCCAGCACCCCCACGTGGCCGCCCTGGCCCGCGCAGTACCGCTCGGCGCCGCCGTCCTTCAAGACCTCGAAACCCACACACCCACCAGCAACGTCTGGGTACCGCTGGCCGGCGGCGCACGCCGGCCCTGGACCCAGCTGTGACCGGCCCGCCCGTGCCAGGCGCCATCGGGCGCCGGCCCGGGCTGGTTCACCCGTCAAATGTCGCAGCTTTGTAACTCACCCCACACCCCCTTGCACTTTGCTTACGCGAACCATAGATTCACTTTCGCCACTCCCCGAATGATGTGTCACATCACCGATGAAACACAGAGCTTCAGGAGGCATCTGATGTCGATAGCGCACGACGGTATTCGCAGTCACGAACTGATCGACGAGGAAGAGGCGTGGCCGGCCTCCACGCGGGCCGTGTCCTACATCGCAAGCGCCTGCGTGATCGAAGGCACCGGCGACTTCACCCCGCAGGACCTCGCTGTGGTCCGCGGCCGCTTCCCGCAGCGACACGTCACCCTCGACGGCGACGTCATCACCGTCTGGCCGGCCACCCTGCCCGCCCAACTCCAGGACTCCCACGGCCGATGACCCGCCCGGCACACCAGGCCCCGCACCTACCCGCCCACCGTTCATCCGAGCCGAAAGGACGCGCAGCCATGCCCAGACGGGGCACCATACGGTTCACCCAGCGCTCGGCCGCGTTAGCGATCGCGGCAGGACTCACCCTGACCACCACCAGCTGCGCCGGCCCGGACCGCAGCCAGCAGCCGCAGCACAAGACAGCCGCCACCAACGCCGGCGCCACCCCCTCCGGCACCGGCCCGAACACCCAGCAGGAAAAGGCCCCCGCGCCACTGGCGGACCTCAAGGGACAAAGCGGGCTGGCGCTCTCGCTCACCTCGGCGAACCGCGACCGGGCCGGCTACCTCACCCTGTACGCGACCCTGCGCAACACCGCCTCCCACACCACCGTCGTGCCCGCCGAGCTGCGCGGCACCGAACGCGCCATCGTCAAGACGGGCCAGTCACTGGCCGGGGCCACCCTCGTGGACTTCACCGAGAACAAGCGCTACTACGTGCTGCGCGACACCGACCACCGCCCGCTGACCACCACCGGACTGAGCACCCTCAGGGCGGGCGAGAGCGTGGACGTGTTCATGCAGTTCCCCGCCCCGCCCACCAGCACCACCACGGTCGGCTTCCAGCTGCCCCTGTTCGACACCGCCACCATCAAGATCACCGGGTGAGGGGCGCAGGCATGAACGCCCACCGAACCCACCTCACCCTCCTCCTCATCGCCCTGGCTCTGGCCGCGGTCCTCAGTGCGGGCGCCACGGCCCGGCCCGCCGACCCGACCCGGCAGCCACCCGCGCCGCGGCTGCGGCCGGCGCGCCGACCGACCGCCATGGAGCGGACCCCCGGGACGGGACCCGCCCGCTGAGCGTCGGCAGAACGCGCCGAGCCACGCCCCCCCCACGCACCCCCCAGCGGGCCCACCACCACACCCCCGCCCGGCAACCGGCGCCCTCCCCACACGCCCGCCG
>NZ_JABERD010000464.1 GCF_013044505.1 Streptomyces sp. S3(2020)
CCAACGCCTCCCGCTCCAACCAGTCCCGCGCCTCCCCCCGAGGCATCGACGCCCCCGTCCCGTACGCCGAGCGATACCCCTCCTCGCCCAGCGCCTCGACCATCCGCGCCCGATGCCCCTGGAGCTCCGGCTCCCCCGCGTCGAAGGCGCCACGCATGACCGCGCTGATTCCGAAGGCGGTCGCTCCACCGGCCGGATCGCCCTCCAGAGTCCGCAGACCACCCAGGAGCTCGGCGACCCACGCGAGACCCGCCCCGGCCCCCTGCCCGAAGAGGGCGCCCGCCGCTTCGGGAAGCAGGACGCGGGCCTCGGCGGCGCGCCCCTCGGCGAGATGGTTCTCGACACGGGTGCTGACGACCAGATCGCGGGCGAGCTCCGCGAGATCGGGCCGGCGACGGGACAGCGCCTCCAGGTGGTCCAGGGTCCGGTTCGCCTGGTCCACGTCCCCGGACATCCGGTGCGCGTTGGCGAGCCCGACCAGGATGTTGGCCTCAAGCCGCAACTGCCCGCGCTCCCTGGCCTGCCGGTGCGCGGCACGCAGGTCGCGGAAGGCGCCGTCGAGGTCTCCGCTGCGCCGCCGCTCCCGGGCGAGCCGCGCCTTGCTGAGGTAGAGGTAGTCCTCGGTGCCCAGTTCGGAGCTGAGGACGACGGCCCGTTCGAAGGTCGCGACGGCCGGGGCGTGCTCCCCGCGCAGGGAGTGGTCACGGCCGATTGGCATCAGCGCGAGCACGATCCCCCACCGGTCGCCCACCGCCTCGAAGCCCCGCAGCGCCTCGATCCGCGACGGCACCCCGGTCTCCAGGTCGCCCTGCTCGGTGAGAGCGAAGTCCCGGGCGAGATGGGCACTGGCCCGCACCCACGGGTCGGACGATTCGAGCAGATCGTCGGCCGCCGGAGAACTGCCCCCGAAAGCGACCTGGGACATCCGAAGGAGCAGCCCGGCGGGATGGAACTCACGGTCCACCGCGGAGTCCTTGCCCGCGGCCACCGGGCCACCGCCCGAGCCTGCCCGGTCGTCGCCACCCGCACCCGCACCCGCACTCGCCACTGCCGTCAGATGCGTCTCCAGCCGGCCCCCCATCCCCCGTATGCCCCAGTACCAGAACATCGCGGCACCGAACCGCACCGCCGTCTCCCGGTCCCCGCTGTCCTGGACGAGCCGCAGCGCGTGAGTGAGGTTGTCGTGCTCGCTGTCGAAGACGGCGGTGGCGCGCAGCTGTGCGCCGGTGCGCAGGAGCGGTTCGTGCCGCTGTGCCAGGGCCAGGTGGTACGCCGTGAAGCGGGCCGTGAGGTCGTCGCCCGACTCCGCCAGACGCCGGGCCGCGTACGCGCGGACGGTGTCCAGCATCCGGTAGCGCGACTCGCCGTCGGCGTCCCGGACCTCCTGCACCAGCGACTTCTCGATCAGCGCGCCGAGCACGTAGAGGACGTCGTCGGCGGGCACGTCCGGGTCCGAGCAGACCGTCTCCAGGGCCGCGAGCGTCGCCCCGCCGGGGAAGGCGGACAGCCTGCGGGCGAGGATCCGCTCCGGTTCGTCGAGCAGGTCCCAGCTCCACTCGACCATCGCGAGCAGCGTGCGCTGGCGCGGCAGCGCCGTCCGGCTGCCGGAGGAGAGCAGCCGGAACCGGTCGTCGAGGCGGCGCGCGATCTGCGCCACGCCCATCGACCGCAGCTTGGCCGCGGCCAGCTCCAGGGCGAGCGGCATCCCGTCGAGACGGCGGCAGATCTCCAGGACGGCGTCCAGGTTCGACTCGTCGAGGGCGAAGTCCTGCCGGACCCCGGCGGCCCGGTCCACGAACAGCCGGACCGCGGCCGCCGCCATCGCCTCGGCCGGTTCCGGCGACCCCGTGGGGATGTCCAGGGGGCCGAGGTGGAACAGCGACTCGCCGTTGATGGCGAGGGGTTCGCGGCTGGTGGCGAGGATACGCAACTCGGGCAGCCGTACGAGGAGTTGATCGGCGAGTTCGGCGACGGCCTCGACGAGGTGCTCGCAGTTGTCGATCAGGAGCAGGGTGTCGCCGCTGCCGAGGAGCTCGGCCGTGCGCTCCACCGCGGAGGCTTGCTGGGCCCCGCCGCCCTCGTACAGACGGCCGTCGGTGGAGCTGAGCGCACCGAGCACCACGTCGGCCAACTGGTCGAGGCGGCTCACCCCCGCGAGGGGCACGAAGCGGACACGGTCCCGGGCGTGCGCCGGGTCCCTCGTCGCCGCCTCCAGGGACAGCCGGGTCTTGCCCGCGCCGCCCGGGCCGACCAGGGTCACCAGCCGGGCCGAGCCCATCAGATCCGCGAGCCGGTCCAGTTCGCCGTCGCGGCCGACGAAGCTGGTGAGCCGGGCCGGCAGCCGGCTCGGGGCGTTGGCGGGCCG
>NZ_JABERD010000465.1 GCF_013044505.1 Streptomyces sp. S3(2020)
TGGTACACGTTTTCAGTTGTGCGTTGTTTCTGGTTCTTCCTACTCAGTGCATTCGTTCGATGCTGAGCGCTCGTTGCTATGCATTTGTGTTGTGATGTTTGGGGTTTTTGGTCACTTGTGCTTTTTTATAGATGTGTCGTTTTTCGTATGGTTTTTTTTTTTTCAAGCAGAAGACGGCAGACGAGGTGCGCAGGAGTCTCGTGGGGTCGGAGATGGGGATAAGAGACAGGCCCGGGCGAGCGGCACGTTCATAACCTAGAACTCGGAAGTTCCCCTTCCCAATGAGGGAACCCCCTAAGGGAGTTGGACAGGGAAAACCCTCGATGGGAGCACGGCAAACCCCACGCGGATCAGTAAAACCCGCGGCCCCTCACTTGGTACGGCGCCCCGCCGCCAGTCGGACGATGTCCACCCGTGATCGGATCCCCAGCTTGCGGTAGACCCGGGTCAGGGTGGCCTCGACCGTCTTGACGCTGATGAACAGCCGGGCGGCTATCTCCCGGTTGGTCGCGCCCTCCATGACGAGTGCGGCGACCTGGCGCTCCATCGAGGCGAGGCCCTCCAGCGCGTCCGCCGTCGGCGCGGGGGCGGGCGGCTCCGGTGCGCCGGCCGGCTGGGCGGTCGCCGCGTCCACCTGGCGCAGCCAGGGCAGCGCCCGGCAGCGCCGGAACAGCCGGGCCGCCTCGTCGTACGACGTCGGACCGGCCCGCCGGGTGCGCAGCTGGGCCACCGCGAAGGCGGTACGGGCCTCCTCCAGGCCGTGGCCGAGCTTGGCGAGCCTGTCCTGCACCGAGGTCAACTGGGCGACGGCGGCATCGTGTTCGCCGCGCGCGGCCCGCAGCAGCGCCTCCGCACGGTCCAGTACCGCGAGGACGCTCTCGCGGCCCAGCCGCAGCGCCTGCTCGCGGGTCACCTCGATGACGTCCTGCGCCTCGCGCACCTCGCCGATCCGGACCAGCGCCTCGGCGAGGTCGCCCTGCCAGCGGCCGCGCGCCGGGTCGGTGATGCCGAGCCCGTGTTCCAGCTCCCGGACGCGGCGCAGCGAGCGCACCGTTCCCTGCGCGTCCCCGGCGACCAGTTGCGCGTACCCGAGGGCGGTCAGGGCGCGGGAGACGTACATCTGGTCGCCGTCGCGCTCGGCGTGCTCGACCGCCTCCCGGGCCAGCTCCAGCGCCCGCTCCACATCACCGCCCGAGGCCTCCCCGAGCGAGGTGAGCACCGCGGAGGCCACCTCGCCGATGCCGGTGTCCCGGGCCATCATCAGGCTCTCCCGGGCGAGGTCGAGGGCGCGGCCGCAGTGCCCGGAGCGCAGTTCGGTCTCGGCGACCCCGCGCAGGAAGTGCACCTCGCTCTCGACCGCCCCGGTGCGCTGGACCTCGCGCAGCAGCGCGGTGACCGTGGCACGGGCCTCGGACAGCTGGTCGCTCATGATCAGCCAGCGGAACCGCGAGTAGCCGGCCCCGTTGTGATGGCACGCCACCCGGGGGTCCTGGGGTTCCTTCAGCGCGCGTTTGATGGTCGCGGGGGCGTCCGGGTGGCCCATGAGGGTCTCGATCTGGGCCTGGAAGGCCAGCGCCATCAGCTCGTTGTAGCGGTCGTCGGCCTGTGCGGCGAGCGCCGCCGAGTGCGCCGCCTCCTCGCGTGCCCGGTCGAAGTCGCCGTCCACGCGCACGGCCCGCCAGGTCAGCTGGTAGTGGATCAGGGCGGGCAGCTTCGGGTCCTCGCCGGCGTCGGCGAGGGCCTGCGGGAAGACCGAGTCGACCTCGGTCATGGCGTGGCCCGCCGTGTCGATCACGATGATCCAGGCCCGCACCCGGTCCGCGGGCACGGTCGCCCGGGTGAGCACGTCGCGGGCGATGTCCCGGGCGAGGTCCAGCTCGCCCGCGGTGATCGCGTCCTCGGCGGCCTGGAGCCGGCGCGCGTCGGGGTCCGGGGTGCCGTCGGCCGGGGTGTGCCGGGCGGCGAGCAGTCCGAGGGAGGCGGCGACCGAAGGGGCCCCGCGGTCGCGGGCGAGGGCGGCGGCCTCGGCGAGGCTGTCCGCGGTGTCCTGGTCGGTGCCGGTGGTGGCCAGGGCGAGGTGCCGGGCCCGTTCGATGGGGTCGGAGGCGGCTTTCGAGAGCGCGGCGTGCGCGGCCCGTCTCTCGTGCGCGGGCGCCTCCGCGTACAGCGCGGCCGAGATCAGCGGATGCGCGAACCGTACGGCGGGACCCTCGGGTTCGGTGGCCAGCAGTCCGAGCGCCGCCGCCTGGGCGGTCTCGGCCTCCGCGTGCTCACGGCCGGCCGCGCGCAGCAGGGCGGGGGCGGTCGCCTATCCCCCTCTGACGCTGCCCGCGCAGCGGACGCTGTGAGCCCTGGGGGGCA
>NZ_JABERD010000466.1 GCF_013044505.1 Streptomyces sp. S3(2020)
GTTCGGGGCAGGTCCGGGGGCGGCCTAAGGGTTCTTGCGGTTGCCTTCGTGGGCCTGGGTCACCAGGTCCGACGCCACCTCCAGGACCGCCCTGCGCTTCTCCTCGGGGTCGCCCGCCAGGTCCTGGAGGAGGAACATCCCGGCGTGCAGGGTGAAGATCGCGCTGGTGTAGCGGACCTGGTCGACCAGGTCGGCCTCCGGGTCGATCATGATGTCGCGCAGCCCCTGCATGCGCTCCTTGAAGGTCTCGCCGACCCGCAGTTCCCGTACGGTCGCCTGGTTCTCCTGCATGAAGCGGAACAGGGGGGCGGCGTTGGCGAGGATGTCGCTGTAGCGCCGTACGATCTCCTGCTTCGTCTCCAGGCTGTGCGGCTGCTGCCTGCCCCACTCGATCAGGTCGAGGATCGGCTGGGTCAGATCGTCGAAGATGCTGACCAGGATCTCTTCCTTGGTCTTGAAGTGGTAGTAGAGCGCCGCCTTGGTGACGTCCAGGCGCTCGGCGATCTCGCGCAGCGAGGTCTTCTCGTAGCCCTGCTCGGCGAAGAGTTCGAGCGCCACATCCTGGATGCGCTGGCGGGTGTCCCCGCGGCGCCGCTGCTTGGTGCCGTCCATGGTGCCGCCCATTCTCCGTGAAGCCATCGGCTTTGAGCAAAACTTACTTGACGCCCGGCTAGTTACGGGTCTACCTTCCCCAGTGTAGTCAACTTGCCGGGCGGCAAGTAAGTAGCTGGGGGAGTGGGCGTGATGGCGGACACACAGACGGCGGTCGAGCCGGAAGACGACAAGCAACCGAAGAGTGTGCGGGTCGTCCTGCTCGCTCTGATGATCACGATGATGCTGGCGATGCTCGACAACATGATCGTGGGCACCGCGATGCCGACGATCGTCGGTGAGCTGGGCGGGCTCGAACATCTGTCGTGGGTCGTCACGGCGTACACGCTGGCGACCGCGGCCTCCACCCCGCTGTGGGGGAAGATCGGTGACATGTACGGGCGCAAGGGCGCCTTCATGTCGTCGATCGTGCTCTTCCTGATCGGGTCCGCGCTCAGTGGCATGGCCCAGGACATGGGCCAGCTCATCGGGTTCCGGGCCGTTCAGGGCCTTGGCGCCGGTGGTCTGATGGTCGGTGTCATGGCGATCATCGGTGACCTCATTCCGCCCCGGGAGCGGGGCAAGTACCAGGGCATGATGGCCGGCGTCATGGCGCTCGCCATGATCGGCGGGCCGCTGGTCGGCGGCACCATCACCGACCACTGGGGCTGGCGCTGGGCCTTCTACATCAACCTGCCGCTCGGTGTCGTCGCGCTCGCCGCGATCAGCGCGGTGCTGCATCTGCCGAAGAAGCGGGCGCAGGCGCGGATCGACTACCTCGGTGCCGGGCTGCTGACCGTGGGCATCACCGCGATCGTGCTGGTCACCACGTGGGGCGGTACGGAGTACGCCTGGTCCTCCGCGCGGATCATGGAGCTCATCGGTATCGGTGTCGCCGCGCTGATCGGGTTCGTGTTCTGGCAGACCAAGGCCGCCGAGCCGGTGGTGCCGCTGCACATCTTCCGCAGCCGCAACTTCACGCTGATGTCCCTCATCGGCTTCATCACCGGGTTCGTGATGTTCGGTGCGACGCTGTTCCTGCCGCTGTACCAGCAGTCCGTGCAGGGGGCGTCCGCGACCAACTCCGGGCTGCTGCTCCTGCCGATGCTCGGTGCGATGCTCGTGACGTCGATGGTGGCCGGGCGGGTCACCACGAACACCGGGCGGTACAAGGTGTTCCCCGTCGTCGGCAGTGTGCTGATGGTCGTCGGGCTGTACCTGCTGTCGCTGATGGACACGGACACCTCGCGGTTCACGTCCGGGGTGTACATGGCCGTCGTCGGGCTCGGTATGGGCTGTCTGATGCAGATCACCATGCTGGTGGCGCAGAACAGCGTCGAGATGAAGGACATGGGCGTCGCGTCCTCGTCCACGACGCTCTTCCGAACGCTGGGTTCCTCCTTCGGTGTCGCGATCATGGGTGCGCTGTTCAACAGCCGGGTCCAGGACGTCATGGCCGAGCGGGGTGGGGCGATCGGGGCGAAGCTGACCGAGTCGCAGGCGCAGTTGGATGCGGCGAGTCTGGCGAAGCTGCCGGACGCTGCCCGTGAGGCGTATCAGCACGCGGTGTCGGCCGGTACGCACTCGGCGTTCCTGCTGGGGGCTGTGGTGGCGGTGCTGGCGCTGGTCGCGGCGGTGTTCGTGAAGGAGGTTCCGTTGAAGGGGGCGGGGCCGAAGGCGGGGGCGGAGGAGGCGGCGGCGCCGATGCAGGTTGTCGAGGCCGTCTG
>NZ_JABERD010000467.1 GCF_013044505.1 Streptomyces sp. S3(2020)
CCTCCGCAAAGATCGTGGTGGCCGGCGGCTTCGCGCGCGGCCAGCCCCCGTTCCCGTCCCCGTCGCCGTCCCGCGCCGGAGTGTGGGACGTACGCGACCGGCGGCGCAACCCGCACTTCACCGGCCGTGAGGCCGTCATCGGCGAGGTCCGCGGCAAACTCCTCGCCGAGCGCCAGGCCGCGGTCCAGGCCCTGCGGGGCACGGGCGGAATCGGCAAGACGCTGGTGGCGCTGGAGTACGCCTACCGGTACGCCGACGAGTACGACCTCGTCTGGTGGGTCGACGCCGAGCAGGGGGAACAGGTCGTCACCCGCTACGCCGAGCTCGCGGAGCGGGTGGGGGTGGCGAAGCCGGAGGCGGGCGTCGAGTTCAACGCGCGGTACGCCATGGAGTACCTGCGCACCCGGGACCGCTGGCTGATCATCCTCGACAACGCGGAAGATCCTGAGCAGCTGCGGAGCTGGTTGCCGGAGGGTGGCGGGCATGTGCTGATCACCGCCCGCAATCCGGCGTGGAGCGGGATCGTGCCGGGGCTGTCGTTGGGGGTGTTCCGTCGGGAGGAGGCGGTCGCGTACCTACGGCGCCAGCTACCGGACCTGGGCGAGGGCCAGGCCGATGCGCTGGCCGAGGCCCTCGGTGACCTGCCGCTCGCGCTGGCGCAGGCGGCGGGGGTGATGCGGGGTGGGATTCCGGCGGATCGGTATCTGGAGGTGCTCGGGACGAACACGGCGCAGCTTCTGGGGCGCAGCGACCTGCCGGACTATCCGGCGTCGTTGGCCGCCACGGTCACGATCGCGGCGGAGCGTCTGGAGGCCGACCATCCGGGGGCGGTCGCGGTGCTGCGGCTCGCGGCGTTTCTGGGGCCCGAGCCGATTCCCACGTCGTGGCTGGTCACGGCACGCGGGTCACTGGCGAGTGTGCCGGAGGACGCGGAGGACATCTTCTGGCCGGAGAGCGCGCTGGCACCTCTTGGACGGTATGGGCTGGCGGTGGTGGGGCCGGATGTGTTTCAGGTGCATCGGCTGACGCAGGCGGTGGTACGTCAGTCCGTCGACGCCGTTCAGGATGATGTCGTGGCTCTGCTGACCGCGGTCGATCCCGGCGACCCCGAGTTGCCCGCTACTTGGCCGCACTGGGCGGCCCTCGTCCCGCATCTGACAGCGACGCTGCCGACCCTGAGCGCCCGCCCCCGACTTCGCCCCACTCTGCTGGGTGCCGCCCGCTACCTCGTCCGCAGCGCCCAGCCCCATGCGGCCCGCAGCCTCGCCGGGACGCTGCACGAAGCGTGGTCCGTCTCCCTCGGCAAGGACGACCCCAGCACCCTGCGGGCGGCTCACATGGTGACCTGGGCCCTGGACGGGCTAGGTGCGCACGCGGAAGCCCTGCCGCTCGTCAAGGACATCCTGGAGCGGCGACGGAGGGTGCTGGGCGAGAACGACGCTGACACATTGAGCTCGGCCCACGACCTTGCCATCACCCTGGGCAACCTGGGGCACTTCCAGGAGTCGTACGCCTTGCATCAGGATGTCCACGACCGGCGTCGAGCCGCTCTTGGGGAAGTCCATCCGGACATGCTCCGCGCCACTTTCGCCCTGGCCGCCGCGCTGGATGACATCGGTGAATCCGAGAGCGCGCGCACGGCCCTCGCCGAGGTTCTGGAGCTACAGCGACGCTCGCTCGGCGAAGACCATCCCGACACCCTCGATACTGCGCATTACCTCAGCTGCACGCTGCGCCAGCTCGGGTGGTTGCCTGAAGCCCACCGCCTCGTCTCCGAGGTCCTGGAGCGACGACGGATGGTGCTCGGGGAGGACCACCCAAGCGCTCTCCGCAGCGGCCACGACCTGGCCCTCACGCTGAGTCACCTTGGCAGGAACGACGAGGCTCACAGCATGCTGACCGTCGTCCTGGAACGGCAGCGGCACACCCTGGGCGACAACCACCACGACGCCCTCAATACGGCCGACAGTCTCGGCGGTGTGCTCTCCCACATGGGGCGGCAGGCCGAGGCCGAGCAACTCCTGAGAGACACAAGGGCGCGTGTGCAGAAGTTCCTGGGACAGGACCACCGGCTCTACTCAGCCGTCACACGCAGACTGGCCGACGCCCTCGAAGCCCGGGGCCGGAAATTCGAAGCCCAAAAGCTCAGGGCGTCCCTCCACCGCAAAGGAACCTCGAAAAAGCGCACCCCCTGACCCCCTCACGGATGCATCCGCGCCCCCTTCACCACCTTGTCCACCCCAGTCCGCGCCCCATACAC
>NZ_JABERD010000468.1 GCF_013044505.1 Streptomyces sp. S3(2020)
GAGTCTAGCGATCGAAGCGATGTCTCCCTCGGGAGCACCGTCCGCCCGCGCTCCCACAGAGGTTCTCCCCATGCCGATGACCCCGCCCTCGCCCCCGCACAACCGTCACGCCTCCCGTGCCGCTGTTGCCGCCCTCGGCGCTGCCGGACTGATCGCGCTGGCCGCGGCTCCGGCCGCCTTCGCCGATGAGGTCGCACCCGAACTGGTCGTCGGAGGCGTCGAGCCGATCGACGGGTTGAAACCGGGGGACATCTTCGATGCGCCGGTCACCGTGGGGAACAAGGGCACCGGAGCCGCCGAGAAGGTGTGGATCACCTACGCCGTCACCCGGGGACTGGACTTCGCGGAGGTTCCCTCCAACTGCCTTACGCAGTACATCCGGCCCTACGACGAGATGCCCGAGAGATGGACCGCGGTCTGCGCCTTCGACCAGGCGGTGGCGCCGGGCGCCGTCTACACGACCGACAGACCCCTCCGCGTCAAGGCACTGGACCGCGCGCTCAACGACGAGCTGCGCCTGCGTGTCGGGGAGAACGACCCGGGGGCGGACGACAACGGCACTCCGCCGGTGGCGGGAACCGCGCCGGCGGTGAAACTGGTCGAGGCACAGGCCGGGGGCGAGGGGACCGCGCAAGTCGTCGATGTGCCCGTCACCACCGTCAACACGGCCGACTACCAGGTGACGGGCGCCGCGTTGAAGGGGCGCGTCGGTGAGACGGTGCCGATGAAGGTGGACTTCACCAACGCCGGGCCCGCCTGGTTCATGACCAAGTTGGGGGAACCGACCGTCAGGATCATGATCACGCCGCCCGCCGGAACGTCGGCCGTCAAGGTCCCCGGGTACTGCAAGGCCAAGGACGAGGGCGAGGTCGAGGCGTACGACTGCGGCACGAGCCAGACCGCGCTCAACGAGGGCGGCCGACTGACCTACGCCTTCGAGCTGAAGATCGACAAGCGGGTGGTGGACGCCAAGGGGTCGGTGGTGCTGGGCACCGAGGCGCGGCCCTCCGATCCCGACAAGGCGAACGACAAGGCGGACATCACGCTGGATGTCACGGGTGGGGCGCCGACAGCTTCGCCGACTGCCTCGCCGACCGCCTCTGCGACCGCGTCGCCGGGGGGCTCGGGCGGTGACTCCGGCGGGGGCTCGACGAGCGGATCCGGGGGCTCGGGTGGTGGGTCGTCGACGACCGGCGGCAACCTTGCGGAGACCGGGTCCTCGGCGCTTCCGATCACGGCCGTGGCTGCCGCGGCGGTGGCCCTGGGTGCGGGCGTGCTCGTCATGGTGCGCCGCCGCGTGTGACGCTCGTCTCCTCGACGGTTCCACGCTCGTCCGTCCCGAGGCCGTGGGGGCGGTCGGGCGGGCGGGCGTGGAATCGCCGGAAGGCCTCGTGCGTTGAGGGGGTGGGTCCGGGATGCGGGCGTTGTGCGCCGAGCAGCCCGAGTGACCGAGACGACGGACATGGGAGGAGCGGTAATGGCTGCGCAGACGCAGAGGGCCGTGTTGGCGGGCGGATGCTTCTGGGGGATGGAGGAGCTGATCCGCCGGCTGCCGGGCGTGACGGCGACCCGGGTGGGATACACCGGGGGTGACGTGCCGAACGCGACGTACCGGAACCACGGCACGCACGCGGAGGCCATCGAGATCGTCTTCGACCCCGCGAAGACCGACTTCCGGGCGATCCTGGAGTTCTTCTTCCAGATCCACGACCCGAGCACGAAGAACCGTCAGGGCAACGACATCGGTCTCAGCTACCGCTCGGCGATCTACTACGTGGACGACGAGCAGAAGCGGGTCGCCGAGGACACGATCGCGGACGTGGACGCCTCCGGCCTGTGGCCGGGCAAGGTCGTCACCGAGGTGGAGCCGGTGGGCCCCTTCTGGGAGGCCGAGCCGGAGCACCAGGACTACCTTCAGCGTTACCCGGCCGGCTACACCTGCCACTTCCCGCGCCCGGGATGGCGGCTGCCCGCCCGCGCCGAGGGCTGAGAGCGGGGCGGCCCGGTGAAGACCGCGGGGCTGGGCCGCGTACGCGGTGCCCTCCTGACCGTCACCCCGCGTCGCGTAGCCGGAGAAGGTACGTGGCGGTCAGGGCGACGGCACGGTCCCCGTCACCGGACAGCGCCACGAGGGCGCCGGAAGCCGTGCTCCCCGGAATGTCCGCCAGCGCCTGCGTCAGCCGTACGCGTGCGGGCGCCTCGGGGGCGTCGAGGGTGTCGGGGGTGTCG
>NZ_JABERD010000470.1 GCF_013044505.1 Streptomyces sp. S3(2020)
CCGTGGGTCAGAGGCGGGTCGCCGTGGGCCAGAGGTGGGTCGCCGTGGGTCAGGAGTGCGGCGCGGTGGGCCAGAGACGGGCCGCGGATGGGCCCTGGATGCGGCACGGCTGCGCCTGAGGCAGGTCGCCGTGGGTCAGAGGCGGGTCGCCGTGGGCCAGAGGTGGGTCGCCGTGGGTCAGGAGTGGGGCACGGTGGGCCAGAGACGGGCCGCGGATGGGCCCTGGATGCGGCACGGCTGCGCCTGAGGCAGGTCGCCGTGGGTCAGAGGCGGGTCGCCGTGGGCCAGAGGTGGGTCGCCGTGGGTCAGGAGTGCGGCGCGGTGGGCCAGAGACGGGCCGCGGATGGGCCCTGGATGCGGCACGGCTGCGCCTGAGGCAGGTCTCCGTGGGCCAGAGGTGGGTCGCCGTGGGTCAGGAGTGCGGCGCGGTCGGTCAGAAGTGCGGCGCGGTCGGCCATAGGCCGGGCGTCCTGGGCCGGAGGCAGGTCACGGGTGGGCTTCTCGCCACGCGGCCATCGCCCTGTTCCACTCCTCCCCCGACAGTGCCGTCAGCGAGGCCGGGAACAGGCCGTCCTCCTCCTTGGCGATGTGGTGGTGGAGTTCCTGGACCGCGTCGGTCAGCGTCCGGACGTCGGCCGCGTCGGTGAGGTCCAGTGAGGGAAGCAGCACGGCGAGCTCACGGTGCTCGGTGACGAGAGCGTCGATGTAGTCGGCGTACTCCGGATCGGACCGCATCACCGCGAACAGCCCGTTCTCCTCGCCCCGCCAGTGGCTGTCGAGCTCCTTCGCCATGACCGCGACCAGTTCGCGGGCCCGCCCGGGCTCCCCGCGTCCCAGCGCCCGCAGGGCGTCCCCGGCGGCGTCGGTGACGCGCTCGTGCTCGGCGATGAACTCCTTGATGAGCGGGATGTCACGGCACCCGCAGTAGTGGCACATGGGGTTGTTGTAGGCGAGCGGCGGCGCACCGGGGCGGAGTGAAACGCACGGGCGCGGTGCGGGCCCGCCCGGTTACCGTGGCCTTCCGCGATCACGGCCGGGAGGGGCAGCCATGAGCCAGTACTTCGACGTCGGTGACGAGACCGTGTGGAACCCCTCCAACGGGGCGGCCCGGCTGTTCCTGCGCCATGTGCGGCTGTACGAGGAGGAGCTGGGGGTGCCCTCGGGGTTCGGGCCGATGGAGAACGACGAGTGCGCGATCGACCCGGCGGTCTTCGGGACGTTCGTGGACGCCCTGCTGGACCTCCACGACCGCACCCGGCACGGCATCATCGACGCCCTGTCCGAGGGGTTCGTGGCGACCGTGCTGGTACTCGCGGAGCGGGCCGGCGTCGAGGTGCGGCGCCCGGTTGTCACGGACGAGCTGGAGGGGCTGCGGGATGTGCAGGTGCCGCTGCTCGACGCGGGGGACAGGGAGGTATGGCTGGGGAAACGGGTGGGCGTGCTCCGGCGCCAGATGCCTCGCTAGTCGTCGACCTGCTCATGGGGGCGACGCTGGAAGCCATCGGTGTCGAGTTCACAGTCAAGCGGGGCTGGCATCGGAAGCTTCTCGCCGAACGGACGCGTGCAGCGCGACTCGTACCCCTTCGCGGAAGGCGTCCAGAGCACCGTCGCCTGCCCCTCCTGCATGTCGAGGATCAGGTAGAGGGGGACACCTGCCCTGCCGTAGACCTGAATCTTGTCGGTGAGATCGTCGTCGCGGGTGGAAGTGGAAGTCAGCTCTGCGACGAAGAAGAGTGCCTCGCCGTCGAGGCGGTTGCTCTCCGTATCGAAAGCCCGTTCATGAGCCGCATAGATGTCCGGTCCGTACGCTCGCTCGTCCCCCGGAAAAACGAAGAGATTGGGAGCCCGCTCAAGCTCGTAGCCTTCGGGAAGGTATGCGTCCAGCTGCCGAAACACCAGACGCATCACACGGGTGTAATACCCCTTCGACCACGGCGACAAGACGATGCTCCCCCTGATGACTTCGGCCTTGTAGCCGTCGGGCACGATCAGCACGTCGAGGTCGTCCAGCAACGCCTCGAAGCTGCGGGGCTCGGTGCCGCTTATCGTCGGTCGCTCTGTCATCAATGTCATGATGCCCCCTCCCGCTGACGCAGACCAGCCGCGACTCAGCGTAGTGGATCGATCACGCGGGAGTGATCGGAATCATCCTTCAGCCCCACCCCCGTCACCCCATTACCCTCTCTCCCCTCCACCGCCGCAGCCCAAGAGG
>NZ_JABERD010000471.1 GCF_013044505.1 Streptomyces sp. S3(2020)
TTGCGGCGGCGGGGGTGTTGGTTGGTAAGAGACAGCGCTGGTTCTGCGCCGGATCGAAACCAGTCACACCGACGCCGCGCACACCGTGGGCGGCAACGCGTCCGGTCGGTCGACCGCCCACGGCGCCGCTGGCCACGCCTCGTACTACGGGGACCCCGCCCCCGGCGCCGACCCGGAGCAGGCCGCCCTCATCGAGTGGACCGCCGCCGGGGCGTGCAAGTGACCCCACACCCGTACGCCGGAGCCCTCGCCCTGACCGCGGGGGCTCCGGCGTACGGGGGTCGGATCACTTGCCCGACACGGCGGCGATCCACTTGATGAAGTCGGCCGGGTCCTGGTCGGCGCCGTGGCCGGCGTCCCAGTAGTACGAGGTGTCGACGTCGTCGCCGAGGGCGGTCAGCCGGGCGGAGAGGTTGCCGGCGACGGTGTGCGAGGTGTCGGTGTCCCTGGTGCCCAGCCGGATCCACCAGTGCCTGGAGCGGCCGGGGTTGGCCTTGCCGAGGAGGTGGGGCATCGGGTTCATCAGGTGCAGCTTGGCGGGGATGTCCTCGTCGAGACGGGCGCTGTCGCCGCTCTCGTGGCGGAGGCTGTAGAGGGTGAAGTGGCGGGCCCTGGTGGTGCCCGTGCCGTAGAGGTTGTTCTCCGGGGTGGACAGGTCGAAGGCGTCGAAGGACGGCGCGTTCTTCTTGCGTGCGCCGACGTGGGTGAGGAAGTCGGCCCACGTGAAGGTGGCCCGGCCGTTCTTCCAGGTGATGGAGGGGTGTGCGGCGAGGTAGGTCTCGCGGGCCGGGTCCGACAGCGCGGCAAGGTACTTGGTGGCCGACGGTTCCATGAACGTCTTCAGGAGATAGTCGTCGAGGTTGCGGGTCGAGAGCCGCCCGAAGCCCCGTGCCGACAGCTTGAGGGAGGCGAAGTAGTCGCCGTAGGCCGTGCTCAGCTCCTTGGAGATGGTCCGGTCGACGAGCGCGCCGCTGCCGAGCGGGTTGCTCCCCCAGCACCACTCGTACGCCATGTCGGCGTGCTCCAGGTCGGTGATCGGGCACCAGGCGCCGGTGGCGAAGATGGCGTCGGAGGTGTCCGCGGCGCCGATCGCCTTCAGGTACGGCTCGTAGAGCGGGCTGTCGCCGGAGGCCCCGAGGAGGGAGGAGAGCGCGCCGCCCGCGCTGACCCCGGAGGAGACGATCCGACGCACGTCGCCGGGTACGCGGCCCTTGTTGAACTTCAGATACCGGACGGCGGCCTTGAGGTCGACGATCGCGGCGGGCGCGGTGCCGTAGTAGACACCGGCCGCGTCGACGAGGGTACGGCCACGGGCGCCCGGCTCGACGACGACGTACCCGGCGGCGAGGGCGAGGCCCTGCCGGCTGGTGCCGCCGCCCATGCCGGTGGCGGTGACGCCGGTCTTGTTCGCCACGGAGGACGGCATGTAACCGCCGACGGAGTTGGCGAGGAGGATGGGGGCGTTCCGGGCGTCGACGGCGGTTCCGTCGATGGTGACCGGAACGCTGACATTGAGGGACTGGTAGAGGACGTCGACGGGGTTCGCGACATACGAGGCGACCTTGTAGAAGCGGTAGCCGACCTGGTGGGTGACGCCCTCGGTGTCCTTGATGTCGACGGTGAGCTCGGTGTAGGCGGCGGGATCGAAGACGAGCGAGCCGTCCGCGGCAGCCTGCGACGAGCCCTTCGATGAGCCCTTCGCCGCGGCCTGCGCCTGCCCGGACATCGCACCGACCGCCGCCGGTACCGCCGCCGCTCCGGCAAGCCCCTTGACCATTGTTCTGCGCTTCACGACAGTCTCCTGTTCCTCGCGGCTCGACGGGCCCATCGAAGCAATTGCCCTCAATATTGTCAGCAATCTTGCCGCGAATCCCTCCCGCTTCTTAGAGACTTCTCAGCCACTCCCGACCCGGCCTCCCCCGTCGACCCCGCGCACCCGCGCCCGCGCCCGCGCCCGCGCCCGCGCCCGCAGCACATCGTCCGACGACACGGCTTCGGGGTCGCTGTCGTCGAGGAAAAACCGGTCACCCTCGCAAACCGTGCCCGGCGGAATCCGCCGCAGGTTCCGGCCCGGCTCGCGCGCGACCAGCGCGGCCTGATGGACGAGCTTGTTGCGGTGCTGCCGGCAGACCGGTGAGGCCAGCGCCTCCAGAGGCCTCCCGAGGCTCAAGCCACCAGCTCCGAGCCCTCTTTGCTTGGAATGGGA
>NZ_JABERD010000472.1 GCF_013044505.1 Streptomyces sp. S3(2020)
ACGTACCATAGCTTGGTAAGCGTGTCTGGGTTTTGCTCAGCCAGAAGACTGCCTACGAGTGGCTCAGAAGTCTCGTGGGCTCGAAGATGAGAATAAGACACATCTCGGCCGGGGACCATGTGTCCCTGTCCACGCTGGCCAACTGCGGTACGTGCGCGGACTGCGACCGCGGGCGGCCGACCATGTGCCGCAAGGCGATCGGGCGGCCCGGGCAGCCGTTCGCGCGAGGCGGGCGGCCCGTCTTCCAGTTCGCGTCCAACTCCGCCTTCGCCGAGCGGACCGTGGTCAAGGCCGTACAGGTCGTGCGGATCTCCGAGGACATCCCGCTGTCCTCCGCCGCGCTCATCGGATGCGGGGTGCTGACCGGCGTCGGAGCCGTGCTCAACCGGGCGAAGGTGGACCGCGGGGACAGCGTCGTCGTGATCGGCACGGGGGGTATCGGGCTCAACGTGCTGCAAGGGGCCCGGATCGCGGGGGCGTTGCGGGTCGTCGCCGTCGACGCCAATCCCGCCAAGGAGGCGGTGGCGCGGCAGTTCGGCGCGACCGACTTCCTGACCTCCACGGAGGGGGTGCGGGAGCTGCTGCCGACCGGGGCGGACCATGTCTTCGAGTGCGTCGGACGGGTGGAACTCGTCCGGCAGGCCGTCGATCTGCTGGACCGGCACGGGCAGGCGGTCCTCCTCGGGATGCCGGCGGCAGGGGCCGAGGCGTCCTTCGTCGTGGCGTCCATGTTCCTGGACAAGTCGATCCTGGGGTGCCGGTACGGGTCGTCCAGGCCGCAGCGGGACATCGCGCTGTACGCCGAGCTGTACCGGGAGGGGCGGCTGTTGCTGGACGAGCTGGTGACACAGACCTATCCGGTCGAGGAGTTCGAGCGGGCGGGGGCGGACGCGGAGGCGGGGAAGGTGGCGAGGGGGGTGCTCACCTTCTGACCGGAGGGTTCCGTGTTCGTGCCCGGCGTTCTGGACATGCCAGAGGTTTTCCACAGGTGCCGGAAAACTCCTGGGGCGATGTCGGTGCCGGGCCGTAGCTTCGACGCATGACCTACCGAGACGTCGCCACCAGACAGGTCCTCATCTGGGCCTGCACCGCGGTCGCCGCCCGTATGCCCGTCGCCATGGCCCCGTTGGCGCTGGTCTTCCTGGTGCGCGAGCGGCCCGGCGGCTACACGCTGGGGGCGGCGCTCGCGGCGGCGTATGTGATCGGCGAGATCGTCGGGGCGCCGGTGCTCGGGATGCGGATGGACCCGGCTCGGGGCCGCCGGCATCTGTTGCTCGGGCTCGCGGGCGGGGCGGTCGGGTTCACCGGGCTCGGAGTGCTGGCCGGGGCGCATCCCGTGGTGCTGGGAGTGTTCGCGTTCCTGGCCGGGGCGGCTCCGGCCGCGGCCGCCGGAGGGCAGCGGGCGCTGCTGACCTCGCTGGTCCCGGAGCGGTCCGTGGCACAGGCGCTGTCCGCCGAGTCGATGCTGATGTCCGGGGTGTGGGCCGTCTCCCCGGTCGCGGTCGCCGGGCTCGCCCTCGGGGTCGCGCCGCGGCTCCCGCTGCTGCTCGCCGCCGCGTCGATGGCGCTGTCGATCGCGGGGCACTGGCGGCTGCCGGCCGGCTGGGACACGGGCGAGCGGGGCGGGGAGTCGGGGCGGCTCCGGGTCCTGATGCGCGCCTGGCCGGTGTACGTCACGGGCGCGGCGAGCCTCACGCTGCTCGGTCTCGCGGAGCTGACGTTGCCCGCCTTGCTGGAACAGCGCGGCATCGGGGTCGGCTGGTCCGGGCCGATGCTGGGGGGGCTGGCGGTCGGGGCGGGGCTCGGGGCGTTCGTGTACGGGCTGCGGTCGTGGCCGGGGCGGCTCCGGGGGCGCAGTGTGGTGCTGATGTGCGGGATGTCGGTCTTCGTGAGCCTCGCCGCGCTGATACCGGGCGCGGCCGGGATCGCGATCGCTCTCGTCCTGGCGGGCACGCTCCAGTCGGGTGCGCTGATCACCCGCAACCTGTCCCTGCGGGAGGCGGTGCCACCGGGGGCGCTGGCCGCGGGGTACCTGTCTCTTATACACAGCGGACGCTGCCGACGAAGAGGATCGGGTAGATCTCGGTAGGCGCAGTATCATTAAATAAAAACAACTAAGACACAGCGATACAGCAATACCACCAAGGACTAGTACACCTGCGTCGCACACCAAGCAACACGTGAACACACGCGATATAAGCATA
>NZ_JABERD010000473.1 GCF_013044505.1 Streptomyces sp. S3(2020)
GACGGGGCGCCGGGGGCGGGGCTTCGGCTGGCGGGGGTGCTGGCGGGGGAGGTGGGGGAGACGCATGGGGGGCCGGTGCCGGATCGGTGGGCGTGTGTGCGGGGGTCTGGGTGTGCGGCGGGGCCTCTGGCTCTTGTGGCCGCGGGCGGGGGGGCGTAGGGGGGTCGTACGGCGGGTGCGGGTTCGTGGGGGCTGGTCGCGCCCGCGCGGCGGAGCCGCACATCGATACAGCCCCGCGCCCCTGCGTGGGTGCGGTTGACCTTGGTCTGCTGTTTGCTGCCTGTTTGCCCAGTGCTGTGAACGACCCTTGAGAGCGAGCCGTACCGGAATGTGCCAAGTTCCGTACGGAAGGACCCTCGGGTGGCCGTCATCATGCGCACGCCGGAGAAGCCGGACACTCCCGCGGCCCGTCCGCGTCCGCCCGTCCTCCGGTGGATGGTCACCGGGCTCGCCACCGTGCTCGTCATCGGGGCGCTGCTGCTGCCCAACGCGATCGGCGCGCTCCAGCCGGACCGGTTCACCCGGATCCCCGTCGAGGCGATCCTCGGGGCGGCCGTGGCGTTGTGGCTGCCGCGCCGGCCCCGGGTGGTCGTGGCGGTGGTGGCCGGGGTGGGGCTCGGGGTGCTGACCGTGCTGAACGTGCTCGACATGGGGTTCCGGGAGTATCTGGGGCGGGGCTTCAACCTGGTGCTCGACTGGGAGTTGCTGGACGACGCGCAGTCGTATGTCGCGGACTCGATGGGCGGGACGTTCGCGGTGCTGGCGGCCGTCGGGGCCGTCGTGCTGGTGCTGGCGCTGGTGGGGGTCATGGCGCTGGCGACGGTCCGGCTGAGCAACGTCCTGGTGACGAGCAGACCGGTCGCCGCGCGGGGCACGCTCATCGCGGCCCTGGCGTGGATCACCTGCTACGCGCTCGGGTTGCAGATCGCCGGTACGCCCATCGCCTCCGACCGGGCCGCCGACGCGTTGAAGATCCAGGCGCAGCGGGTGGCGGACACGGTCCGGGACGAGGCGGCGTTCGCGAAGGAGGCGAAGGCGGACACGTTCGGGGCGACGCCGGGTGCGGAGTTGGTGCCGGATCTGCGGGGCAAGGACGTGATCTTCACGTTCATCGAGAGTTACGGCCGTAGCGCGATCGAGGATCCGATCATGGCGCCGGGGGTGGACTCGACGCTGGCGGCGCGGACGAAGGCGTTGGACAAGGCGGGGTTCCATGCCAAGAGCGGGTGGCTGACGTCGGCGACGTACGGGGGCAGCAGCTGGCTGGGGCACTCGACGTTCCTGTCGGGCCTGTGGATCGACAACCAGCAGCGGTATCGCACGGTGACCTCCGGCGACCACCTCACCCTCACCAAGGCGTTCCAGAAGACCGGTGACTGGGACACGGTCGGGGTGATGCCGGGTATCCAGAAGGGCTGGCCCGAGGCGAAGTACTACGGCCTGGACAAGGTCTACAACGCCTTCCAACTCGGCTACAAGGGACCGAAGTTCAGCTGGTCGACGATGCCGGACCAGTACGCCCTGGAGGCCTTCCAGCGTCTCGTCCACGGCAAGAAGCGGGACAAGCCGCTGATGTCGGAGGTCATCCTGACGTCGAGCCACCAGCCGTGGGCACCGATCCCGAAGCTGGTGGACTGGGACGAGCTGGGGGACGGCTCGGTCTTCGACGCGATCCAGAAGGCCGGCAAGAAGCCCGGCGACATCGTCACGGACTCGACCAAGTCCCGTCAGGAGTACGGCAAGTCGATCCAGTACTCGGTGACGGCCCTCACCCAGTGGCTGGAGCGCTACGGCACCGACGACACCGTCCTCGTCTTCCTCGGCGACCACCAGCCCATCGCCCGCGTCAGCGGCGACCACGCCAGCCGGGACGTCCCGGTGTCGATCGTGGCCAAGGACCCGAAGGTGCTGGACAAGATCGCGGGCTGGAACTGGACCGACGGTCTGCGCCCCGACCACAACGCCCCGGTCTGGAAGATGAGTTCGTTCCGCGACCGCTTCCTGACGGCATACGGCTCGACACCCCACCCGTCGAAGAACTGAGCAGAGTCTCGCCCCCGCCGCCCCTACCCGTCCCATCCCTGAGGGCTACCGCCCCCAGACCCCCGCTTCGGCCCTGAACGGGCCTCGTCCTCAAACGCCGGACGGGCTGAAAGACACGGGTGGGGGATCGCGACGGTGCGGCCTCATCCTCGA
>NZ_JABERD010000474.1 GCF_013044505.1 Streptomyces sp. S3(2020)
GTCGTCTCGGACACACGATCCCGCCGCCCCGCGCGGACCAGCGGCTCCCGATACCGGGTCTGGGGTACGCCGGAGGTGCGTGTGGTGCGTGGTGCGGTTCTACGGACGGTCGTGCCGTGGGACTGCGGCTCAGTGAGCCACGACACGTGCCATGGAACCGCGGCGCGGTTGCACCGGAACGCCGCGGGCGGGTTCCGGTGCCTGCCTGACACCTGGTCCGGCCGGACGGCCGGTCGGGGCCGGGCTGCGGCGTGGCTGTGCGGCCACACCGTTCTGGACGTCCATCACCGCGTGCGCGACGAGGCCGCCCATGGGGTCGTGCCTGATCAGGTCCCGCAGCCGGGAGCGAGAGGAGCGTCCCTCGTTGCCCGGATACAGGTGCTTGCCGAGGCCGACCGCGTGCGCCAGGGCGGCGAGCGCCGCGGTCCGCGGGTCCGGCGGTACGCCGGTGCGGATCGCGGAGTCCAGTCGGGATCTGATCTCCCGGCTGATCTCGGTCTGACTCGCCTGGTAGCGAGTCGTCGGCAGTACTCCACACATCTGGCCCGCCACGGCATGCACCATGCCGCACCGCTCCAGATGCGAGAGGTAGGTCTGGCGCAGCCCGAGACGCGGCCCGCCGATCCAGTTGACCGCCCGGACCGGAGCGCCACGCCTTCGCAGCAACTCCAACGCGCAGTCGAGTGTCGGATCTCCAGTCGGCCGTGGGGACACCACGGCGATACGATCCCCGTCTGGGGCTATCCGTCCGGCCAGCGCCAGCTCCACTAGCTGTGCTCCGGCCAGACCAAGGTCGAGCGACTGCGGCTGTGCGGTGGTACCCGTGGCCGGGTCCAGCGCCAGCAGCAGAAGCTCCTCCGGAAGTGTTCTGCGGCTCCTGCCCATCCATGCCTCCCCGCGTGGATGAAAGACAGGGTGACCCCTCTCACATTGGTCTGTCGAGGGTGCGTGACCTGTTTGTAGTGGAACCGGTAGGTATGTCGTTCTCGTCTACCGCAGGAGCCAAGCCCTCACACAGGACACTGGTACATGGTTCGGACACTGCGGGGGAGCGGTGTTTCAGGGCGAGGCTTTTCAGACTGGTTCACGTGTTCACGGTTTAGGAGGCATCGGTGGCGGGCGAGTCCCCCGACAGGTCGAAGCAGCGCGAGTCGTCGGCAGAACCGACGTCGGGGAGCGCGCATCCGGTTCCCGAAGCCCGGGGTGAGGTACGCGACCCGCGCCTGGCGGTGGCCCGCGACACCGAGCCGCCCGCGGCGGCCCGTGGTGGCGTGGACACAGCGACACGGGTCTTCTCGGCCCGCGACGTGGCGAAGGCCCGCGCCGCCGCGGAGGCCTCCGGCCCGGCCGAGGACGAGGCGAGTTTGGCCGGGACCGAGGACGAGGTGAGTCCGGCGGCGACCGAGGGCGAGGTGAGTCCGGCCGCGACCGACGAGACTCCGGACCCGACCGACGAGCCGTCGTCCACCGGGTCCGAGGACGCCGCTGCCGCTGAGGGCGGTGCTGGGGGCTCGGAGGCGCCCGAGGACGCCGTGGAGGACGCGGCGCCTGAGGACGCGGCGCCTGAGGACGCGGCGCCTGAGGACGCAGCGCCTGAGGACGCGGAGCCTGAGGATGCGGCGCCTGAGGACGCGGCTGCGGCCGAGGATGTCCAGGACGCCGTGCCGAGCGACGCCGCCGAGGGTCCGCGGGACGCGAAGCCCGATGCCGGGGTCTCGGAGGATGCCGAGGGGCCTGAGGGCGCGGCAGCCGCCGACGACGTCCAGGACGCCGTGCCGAGCGGCGGTGTCGCGGGCGACGCCAGGCTGCGCGCTGCGGTGGCCGCCTGGGTCCGGTCCGGGGACGCGCCGGCCACGGCGGACGCGGATGCCGAGGACGCGGCTGCCGGCGCCGTCGAGGACAGCGAGGAGCCTGCCGGGACGGCCAAGGCCCCTGCGACCGACCCCCGCGCCACCACGAAGCCGAGCGACGCCTCAGGACAGCCCGCCCAGGCAACCCACGAGTCCGGTTCGACGACGGACAAGCCCGCATCCGCCCCGCAAGCCGCCGACGGCGAGGACGCCCCGCAGGGGCCACCCGCACCCGGCGACGAGAGCCGCACGGGTGGTGCGGGTGGGAACACGAAGGCCGAAGGCGAAGCCGAGGCCCGTGTCGACCAGCCCACCACCCTGACCCAGCTGC
>NZ_JABERD010000475.1 GCF_013044505.1 Streptomyces sp. S3(2020)
CTCGGACACACCGATCCCGAAGTCCCTGGCCAGCCCCGCCAGTCCCTCGCCGTACCCTCTCCACCATGTCGCTCTACGCCGCGTACGCCGGCAACCTCGACGCGCGGCTGATGACCCGCCGCGCACCGCACTCGCCGATGCGCGCGACCGGCTGGCTCAACGGATGGCGGCTGACCTTCGGCGGCGAGCAGATGGGCTGGGACGGCGCGCTCGCGACGATCGTCGAGGACCCCGAGTCCCAGGTCTTCGTCGCGCTGTACGACATCGCGCCGCCGGACGAGGACTCGATGGACCGCTGGGAGGGTGTCGGCCTCGGCATCTACCGCCGGATGCGGGTCCGGGTGCACACCCTGGAGACCGAGGAGTCGGCCTGGCTGTACGTCCTCGACGCGTACGAGGGGGGCCTGCCCTCGGCGCGCTACCTCGGCGAGATCGCGGACGCGGCGGAGTCGGCGGGGGCGCCGCACGACTATGTGATGGAACTCCGCAAGCGTCCCTGCTAGCTCTCGTGTCCCACCTTTCGCCGGACTTGGTTGGAAACGACAAGACAACGATCGTCATCCCGTTCGCTCTGTCATCTACGCGCGTAGGCCTGAACCGGCTACGCTCATCCGCGTGAACGCATCTCTTCTTCCGGACGACATCCAGGGCGACCCGCATGCCGCCGCCGACGCCGCCGCCGCGCGCCTGCGCGAACTGACCGGCGCCGAGACCCACGACGTCGCTCTCGTGATGGGCTCCGGCTGGGCGCCGGCCGTGGACGCCCTCGGCGCTCCCGACGCCGAGTTCCAGGTCACCGAGCTGCCCGGATTCCCGCCGCCGGCGGTGGAGGGGCACGGCGGCAAGATCCGCTCGTACAAGATCGGTGAGAAGCGGGCCCTGGTCTTCCTGGGCCGCACGCACTACTACGAGGGCCGTGGTGTGGCCGCCGTCGCGCACGGCGTCCGTACGGCGGTGGCGGCCGGCTGCAAGACGATCGTCCTCACCAACGGCTGCGGTGGCCTCCGCGAGGGCATGCGCCCCGGGCAGCCGGTCCTGATCAGCGACCACATCAACCTCACGGCGACGTCCCCCATCGTCGGCGCGAACTTCGTGGACCTGACGGACCTGTACTCGCCGCGGCTGCGCGCCCTGTGCAAGGAGATCGACCCCACGCTGGAGGAGGGTGTCTACGCCCAGTTCCCCGGCCCGCACTACGAGACGCCGGCGGAGATCCGCATGGCCCGCGTGATCGGGGCGGACCTGGTGGGCATGTCGACGGTCCTCGAAGCCATCGCCGCGCGCGAGGCGGGTGCCGAAGTGCTGGGCATCTCCCTGGTGACCAACCTGGCGGCCGGCATGACGGGCGAGCCCCTCAACCACGAAGAGGTCCTCCAGGCCGGACGCGACTCCGCGACCCAGATGGGCGCGCTGCTGGGCCAGGTACTGGGCAGGCTGTAACCGAAGGGCTTCTCCTCGCCCCCGCCGCCCCTACCCGTCCCATCCTCCTCAAACGCCGGAGGGGCTGGATCTTTCAGCCTGTCCGGCGTTTGAGGACGAGGCCCGTTCAGGGCCGACAGCGGGGGTCTGGGGGCGCAGCCCCCAGGGATGGGACGGGTAAGGGCGGCGGGGGCGAGAACCCGTCCCAGCCGCACCCCCACTCACCCGCACACCGACACGAGAGGTTGACCCGACGTGCACGACGATCTCATCGCACGAGCCACCGCATGGCTGGCCGAGGACCCCGACACGGAGACCCGTGACGAGCTCGGCAAGCTCATCGAGGCCGGAGACGTCACCGAACTCGCCGCCCGTTTCAGCGGCACCCTCCAGTTCGGCACGGCGGGCCTGAGGGGCGAACTCGGCGCCGGACCGATGCGCATGAACCGCAGCGTCGTCATCCGCGCCGCCGCCGGCCTCGCCGCATACCTCAAGGCAAAGGGCGAGACGGGCGGCCTCGTCGTCATCGGCTACGACGCCCGCCACAAGTCCGCCGACTTCGCCCGCGACACCGCGGCCGTGATGACCGGCGCGGGCCTCAGGGCGGCCGTCCTCCCCCCACCCCTCCCCCCCCCCCCCCCCCCCCTCGCCCTACTGCCCCCCGGCGCCGTCGCCCGCCCCGCGGTCACCGCGCGCCACAACCCCCCCCCCCACCCCGGCCCCCACGCCTACCCCCG
>NZ_JABERD010000476.1 GCF_013044505.1 Streptomyces sp. S3(2020)
TCCGCATCCGGTCGCCTCCCCTCCGCCGCCACCACATCCGCCAGCAGCCCCACCGCCCCGTGCACCGCGTCCAGATGCCGCCGCATCTCCTCGGCCGCGTCCGCGTCGAGCGCGGCGCAAGCCGGGGGAAGACCGACGAAGACCCGTTCGGCGAGGCCCGCGGCGACCTCGGTCAGAGCGTGGGTGTCCGTGCCGCGCACGTCGCCGTAGCGCAGGGAACGGACCAGGGCGGGCAGTGCCTGGGCAAGATGACCGACGTCGGTGTCGAGCGCGGCGCGGTCGGCGAGGACCTGCATCACCACCGGAAGCGCCTCCGGCAGTTCGGCCAGGAGGCAGCGCTCGGCGAGTGCGGTGACATCGGCGAGACTCTGCGCGGTGACCGCGTCGGCCTCCGCCTTGGCGGTCGCCGCGGCGAGCACGGTCGTCCCCCACACCCCCGCCTCCGCGACCCGCACGGCCAGCTCTGGCTCCCACCGCAGCCGCCACGTCTCCCGGAACGTCCCCGTGCTCCCCCGCGACGCCACCGGCTCGCCCCACCCGACGGCCAGCAGCCGCAGCCGGTGCAGCAGCCTGCTGCGCCCCGCGTCGGTCTCCTTGCGCAGGTCGAGCTCCAACTCCCGCTCCAGCGCCTCCGGCTTGAGCCGCAGCCGGCGCTGCGTACGGTCGAGGTCCCGCTGCAACGGCACCGCGGGCGCGGCCTGCGGCACCTCCCCCAGCACATCCCCCACGACCAGCCGATCACGCACCAGCGACAGCGGCACGTCCGAGCCCTCGCACATCACCGCCCGCACCGCGTCGGTCGTCTCGCTCAGCCCCGCCAGCGGACGGCCGCGCATCGCCGCGAGCGTCTCCGCGAGCCGCACCGCCTCGATGACATGAGCCGACGAGACGATCCGGTCCTCCTCCCGCAGCAACGCCGCCACCTTGGTCATCCACCGCTCGACCGGCCGGTCCGTGACGCCGAACAGATGCCCGTACCAACCCGGCGAGTCGATGCCGGCCCCGTACCCGCTGACCCGGGCCAGCCGCCGATACGTCCACGGCACCCACGTCATGTCCGCCTTGACCTTGGGCAGCCCCTTCAACAGTGCCCGGTCGGCGGCGACGGCTGTCCTCTCCCGCAGCGCGGGCACATGCCACGCCCCGCACACCACGGCCACCCCGCCCCCGAACTCCCGCTGAGCCGCCCGCACCTGGAGCCGCATATACGCCTCCCGCACGAGATCCCGCTCGTGCCCGCCGCTCCCGTACGCCTCCCGCAACGCCCCCATGGCCTCCTCGACCACGACGAACGGCGCGAACACGTCCCCGGCGCCGGCCCCCCGGTGCTCGACGACGTCCTCCCACCACCGCTCGGGGTCGTCGTAACCGGCGGCTTCGGCGAGCACGGCGAGGGGGTCGATCCGAAGACCGGTACGGGCTGCCTCCGGCTCAGAGGCACCGTCACCGTCACCCACCTCCACACCGCGGGGCTCACCTCTTCTCTCCTCCACCGCCTCCTCACCCCTGTCCCCCTCCCACGCCAACGAGTGCGTCGCAGGCAAGTCGATGAACCTCGCCGGGACTTCGTGCTCCAGAGCCCAGCGGATCGCCACCCACTCCGGGGAGAACTCGGCGAGCGGCCAGAAAGTCGAGCGGCCCGGCTCGTCGACGGCATGGGCGAGGAGGGCGACCGGTGGCCGCATGTCCTCGTCGGCGGCCAGCGGGATCAGGGCGTCGGCCTCGGGCGGGCCCTCGATCAGAACGACCCGCGGCCGGGCCCCCTCCAGTGCCGCCCGCACGGCCCGCGCGGAACCGGGCCCGTGATGCCGTACACCGAGCAGCAGCGGCTCCTTGCCGACGGCCGCCGCGAGCCCATCCTCCGGGGCTCCCACGTCCCCGTCTCCCGCGACTGCCTCGCTCCCGTCGCTCACAGCCGCCCCGCTCCCGTCCCTCTCACGCCCTGTCACACCGTCCCCCTCCCCTCCACCCTGCACCGCCACCCCCCCCCCCGCCGGACCCCCCCCGTCCCCACCGCCCGCGCACCCCCCCACCCACCCTCCCACCCCCCCGCCCCCCCCCCCCCCCCCTCCCCCTCCGCCGCTGCCCCCCCCCCCCCCCCCCTGTCCCCGCCCCCCCCCCCCCCCTCGGCCCCCCCCCCCCACCCCCCCGC
>NZ_JABERD010000477.1 GCF_013044505.1 Streptomyces sp. S3(2020)
CTCGGGGGCTCGGAGATGTGCATACACGCCAGCCTGCCCGCTGCCACGCCCCCCGACAGCCCGGCCCTTCCTGCCATACGCCGTACACACCCCCGCACAGCCCTTGCCATGCGCTTGCCATCCACAGCCGCCGAACTCCCGCTCCAGCGTCCGTCTTGGATCTCTCGACCCGCCCAGCCCTACCGTCTTATGACATGGCTTTAGCAACGCGGACGGACCGACGACCGTCCATGGCACGCACGGTGTGGGACAGCTCCCTCGGCAAGAAGACCGTCATGGCCGTCAGCGGCCTGATCATGCTGACGTACCTCGTACTCCACATGCTGGGCAACCTGAAGATCTTCTTCGGCACCGAGGACTTCAACGAATACGCCCACTGGCTACGCACCCTGGGCGAACCGGCCCTGCACTACGAATGGGTGCTGTGGGGCCTGCGCGTGGTCCTGGTGATCGCGGTCGTCGCCCACGGCATCTCCGCGTACCAGCTCAGCCGCCGTGACATCAGGGCGCGCCCGACGAAGTACCTGCACAGGAAGGCGCGGGCGAGCTATGCGACGCGGACGATGCGCTGGGGCGGGATCATCCTCGGCCTGTTCATCGTCTGGCACCTGCTGGACCTGACGACGGGCACCGTCCACTCGGGCGGCTTTGAGGAGGGCCGGCCGTATCAGAACGTCGTGGACACCTTCTCCACCTGGTACGGCAACGTCGTCTACATCGTGGCTGTGCTGGCTCTGGGCCTGCATATCCGGCACGGCTTCTGGAGTGCTGCCCAGACCCTGGGCGCGAGCAGCCGTACCCGTGACCGCGCCCTGAAGGCCACGGCCGACATCCTCGCGCTGCTGCTCACGGTCGGTTTCCTTGTCGTTCCCGTGGCTGTGATGACCGGAGTGGTGAGCTGAAGATGACCGCCTTCACGGATTACGCGACCGGTGAGCCGGTCGTCGACGGCAAGGCCCCATCCGGGCCGGTCAACGAGCGCTGGGACAGGCGCCGTTTCGAGGCGAAACTGGTGAACCCGGCCAACCGGCGTAAGCACACGGTGATTGTGGTGGGGACAGGTCTGGCGGGGGGTGCGGCGGGCGCCACGCTTGCCGAACAGGGTTACCACGTCGTGCAGTTCTGTTATCAGGATTCCCCGCGGCGGGCGCATTCGATTGCGGCGCAGGGTGGGATCAACGCGGCGAAGAATTACCGCAATGACGGTGACTCCGTGCATCGGTTGTTCTATGACACGGTCAAGGGTGGGGATTTCCGGGCGCGGGAGTCGAATGTGCACCGGCTGGCGCAGATCTCGGTGGAGATCATCGATCAGTGTGTGGCGCAGGGTGTGCCGTTCGCGCGGGAGTACGGCGGGCTGCTCGACACGCGGTCGTTCGGTGGTGTGCAGGTGTCGCGGACGTTTTACGCCCGTGGTCAGACGGGGCAGCAGTTGCTGTTGGGTGCCTATCAGGCGCTGAGTCGGCAGATCGCGGCCGGGAACGTCGAGATGCACCCCCGCACCGAGATGCTGGATCTGATCGTCGTGGATGGGAAGGCACGCGGGATCGTCGCACGTGACCTTGTCACGGGGAAGATCGGCACCTACTTCGCGGACGCTGTCGTATTGGCTTCCGGTGGGTACGGCAACGTCTTCTACCTGTCGACCAACGCCATGAACTCCAACGCCACGGCGGTGTGGCGGGCGCACCGGCGTGGCGCGTATTTCGCCAATCCGTGCTTCACGCAGATCCATCCGACGTGCATTCCGCGCACGGGTGATCACCAGTCGAAGCTGACGCTGATGAGTGAGTCGCTGCGCAACGATGGCCGGATCTGGGTCCCGAAAGCGCAGGGCGACGACCGTCCCGCGAACAAGATCCCCGAGAGCGAGCGCGACTACTACCTGGAGCGCATCTACCCCTCCTTCGGCAATCTCGTGCCGCGTGACATCGCCTCCCGGGCCGCGAAGAACGTCTGCGACGAGGGGCGGGGGGTCGGCCCCGGCGGGCAGGGCGTCTACCTCGACTTCGCGGACGCCATCGCACGGATGGGACGCAAGGCGGTGGAGGCGAAGTACGGCAACCTCTTCGACATGTACCAGCGGATCACCGACGAGGATCCTTACGAGGTCCCGATGCGGATCTATC
>NZ_JABERD010000478.1 GCF_013044505.1 Streptomyces sp. S3(2020)
AGGAGGCGCTCGCCGAGGTTCCGCTGAGCGGTGCACCAGCCGCCCCCGAACCCCACCCTCCGCAAGCCGCACATGCGCCTTCACCGCGTCCTCCAACGCGAACGTCTCCGCCACCCGCAACGTCAGCACCCCCTCCTCGACCAGCCCGACCAGCTCACCGAGCCGCGCCCCGTCCGCATTCACCTCGACGGCAGTCGTCCGCACCCCCCGCACCGACCCCGGCTGAGCCTGCGGAATGACACCGACGTACGCACCCCCGTCCCGCACCCACTCCAGCGCAGTCTCCCCGAGCACCGCCGCGTCCAGTACGACATCGAAGGCCCCCGCCTCGACCGCGCCGGACGTGAAGTGCGCGGCCCCCAACGACCGTACGAGCTCCTCGTCCCCCTCCCGGGCCAGCCCGGTCACCGAAATCCCCCGGCGGGAGGCGAGTTGGATGACGAACCCGCCGACCGCACCCGCCGCACCGGTCACCAGCAGGGACTGCCCCTGCGTCAACTCCGCGAGATCCAGGGCCTGTACGGCGGTCAGCGCGTTCAGCGGCAGCGTCGCCGCGTGTACGGCGTCGACCGTCCTCGGTGCCCGCGCCACCGCGTCCGTGTCCAGGACGACGTACTCCGCGTGCGCGCCCAGCGGGGCGACCATGCCGTAGTCGAGCCCGACCACCTCGTCCCCCACACTCCACGCACTCGCGACCCCGACCGCGTCCACCGTCCCGGCGACATCCCACCCGAGCCCGATCTGCTTGCCCGCGCCCCCGAAGACGCCCTGGCGCACCCCCGCGTCCACCGGGTTCAGCGTGGCCGCCGCCACCTTGATCCGTATCTGTCGCGCGGCGGGCTCGGGCACCTCGGTCTCCACGACCTCGACGGCCTCGGGCCCACCGAACGCGTTCACCACAACAGCACGCATGCCAAGTCTCCTGGTTTTGTTGGCTTTTGCAGGGATTTCCCCTTCGCTGCCAACAACCCTAGGAAGAGCTACTATCGATTGGTAAGTAGTTACCTGGAAGTGCGTAAGCACCCCGGAGGTGAGCCATGCCGACCATGACCGCGGCCCAGCGGCGCGAGCAGGCCCGTGTCGAGTACGACGCGTTCATCCGCGGCTGCCCCACCAACCAGCTCCTGGACCGCCTCAGCGACAAGTGGGTCAGCCTCGTGGTCGCGGCCCTCTCCACCGGCCCCATGCGCTACAGCGACCTCACCCGGAAGATCGCCGGCGTGAGCCCCAAGATGCTCACGCAGACCGTGCGCGCACTGGAGCGCGACGGCATCCTCGACCGCACGGTCACCCCGTCCGTGCCGGTCCGCGTCGACTACGAACTCACCCCGCTCGGCCACAGCCTGGCCGTACTCCTGACCGCGGTGAAGACCTGGGCGGAGACCCACATCGACGAGGTCCACCAGGCCCGCGAGCGCTACGACACGACGGACACGCCCTAGGCGGCCCTAGACATCCCCGGACCGCAGCCGCTCGACCTGCTCGGCGCTGAACCGCGTCGTACGCCTCATGTGCTCGATGATCAGGGCGAGTTGGGCATCCCCGAGGTCGTCGAAGAGGGCGTTGTACCCGCCCCCCAGCCGGTCCCACACCCGCGTCAGCTCCGCGAGCCGCTCCGGCACGGTGGCCACCAGCACCCGCCGCCGGTCCGCCACGTCCCGCTCCCGCACCGCGTACCCGGCCCGCTCCAGCCGGTCCACCAGCCGGGTGGCCGACCCGGTGGTCAGCCCCGTCAGCTCGGCGACCCGCCCGGTGCTCACGGGCCCGCCTTCCAGGGCCAGCAGATTCAGACACTGGAGATCGGTCGGATGCAGCCCCAGGTGATCGGCAACGGCCTGATTGAAGAGAGCGTACGAGGCCATGTACCGCCGAGAAACGGTCTCCAACTCCTGGAGCAACCGCTCCCGCACAGCCCCACCCTCCACCCGCACCATGAGGAGATCGTACGACGCCCCCAAGGCCACGGAAGGAAGGGAAGGGATCGGCAGACACCCGCCGACCCCACCGACCCGTCAGCCCACCGGCCCACCGGCCCACCGGCCAGGTCGCCGCCCACGGCCCCCCGTGGGTCCCCGCCCGCCCGGCCGCCCCCCGCCCCCCGGCCACGGCGCCGGCGCCGA
>NZ_JABERD010000479.1 GCF_013044505.1 Streptomyces sp. S3(2020)
GTCGGGTAGCCGGAGCCCATCTCTGGGCCCCGGCCCCCTCAGAACCGGACGTGCGCCTTTCAACGCATCCGGCTCAAGCAAGCCGCAAGGGCTTCGCTGGACGTCAACTTACGTCCCGATTTCCGTCGTTTGCATGGTACGAGCGGTGACAATCGGCATGAACAAGGCTGAGGTTGGTGCGTCTATCCGTCCCGCCGCTGCTGCGGTAGACGAGGTGGTGCTTGTTGAGCATTTTCCTCGTTGCCACGAACCATTCAATCCATTCCCGCAGATTGTCCGGCTCGTATTCGGCCCCGTCGATCAGCGCCATCTGGCAAAGAGGGCACACGCCCTTCTGCCGGGCCGCCAGGATAAGACTCGTCTTGTCCATCGGCGGTGGCGCTGTGCTGCGGCGACGCGCGCTCCAAAACTCCGTCAGGGCGGGGTCGTCCACGGACGCCGCGCCCTTGACGCAGTGGTGAATGGAGCAGCGTGTCCAGGCGAACTTCTGAAGGTAGGCGCCAGTCGCCCGGTCACCGAACACCCAGTTGTCCTGCCTGGTTTTGTTGAACCTGCCGAAATAGTGGCGTTTGATCCACAGCCCCGAACGGTTCTCGTGGCCGCGTTTCACCCACTTGTAAAGCAGCTTGAACATGTAATTGTCCATCCCGCTGAACACTCTGTGGGAGGACACACTCCGGTAGTACGCCGCCCAACCCCGAACTACCGGGTTGAACTTCGCGATGACCGCTTGGACAGGCGCGCCCCGAAGGGCCCGCATGTCCGATCGCAGTCGTTTCCGCAGCGCGTTACAAGCCGCCTTGCTCGGCCTGATGTTCAGCTTGTCGCCGTGCCGCTGGATCGTGAAACCAAGGAAGTCGAACCCCTTATCAAGGTGTACGACCTTCGTTTTGGCCTCGTTGAAACGCAGACCGCGCGGCGCAAGCCAGACGCCCAGATCCTCCTTGACCCGATATGCCTCCTCCTCGCTGTGACAGAGCACCACGAAGTCGTCGGCATAACGGACCAATACGGGCACACCGACGGACGCGTGGTTGACGCGCGTGCGATACCCGTCGGCGCGGAAGCCCGCCGCCTGTTCCATCCCGTGCAGCACAATGTTCAGCAGCAAGGGGCTGATGACGCCGCCTTGCGGAGTGCCCTCCACACTTGGCGCCCATCTCCCGCAGTCCATCACGCCCGCCCGCAGCCACGCGCGCACCAGGTCCCTGGCGGGGAACTGCCCGAGCACGGCCAGCAAGTGATCGTGACTGATGCGGTCGAAGGCCCCTTCCAGATCCGCATCCAGCGCCCAACGACGCTTTGCCCGCGGGCCGCGCGCCGTCTGGCGGATGGAGGCGATGGCATCCTGGCAGCCGCGGCCGGGCCGAAACCCGTAGGAGCGCGACTCGAACCGCGCCTCCCACTCCGGCTCCAGCGCGTTCTTCACGCGTGCCTGGAGCACCCGATCCCGGATGACCGGGATACCGAGCGGGCGCTGCCTGCCATTGGCCTTGGGGATGTAGACCCGCCTGACCGGACGGGCCCTCCAGGGAGCAACCGACCGGTGGCACTCGGCCACCAGCCGGACCCTCGCCGCTGGGGTGAGGGCTGTCTCCCCGTCGATGCCCGCCGTCTTGCGGCCCTGGCTCTGCTGGGTCACCCGTTTCACGCTCACCAGCGTGTTGCTGTGGCTTCTCAGCATGAGTTTCTGCAAGTTACGGACCTTCTTCAGGTCCCCGTCCTGCGACGCCTTGAAGATCCGCTGCCTCAGCCGCCGTACGTCACGCTCGCATCTGGCCCAGTGGATTGTGTGCCAGTCGGAGATTCCGTCCTCGGGTCCGTTCCCCTCGGGCGGGCGGATGGCTGCAGCCACCCTCGTGGTGCTCATGTCCGCCTCCGGTATCCAACTTGTCCCGCAGTTCCGGCGCCTTTGCGTTGGTGCTTCAAAGGCTCACCTGGTCCACGTGGGCGCCCTTTCGGGCCGGGCCACCAAGGCCCGTATCCGGCGGGTTATGCGGCAAGCGGTGTGGAGAGACCCGCCGACCGGTTTCCCCTGACCTTTCGGCCTACCGGCATTCGCTTCCTGGACCATCCTGTTCCTGCCGGGGGTTTGGGCCTTCCTTGCGGTCGGCTT
>NZ_JABERD010000480.1 GCF_013044505.1 Streptomyces sp. S3(2020)
GCACTTACACCTCGCGCGTCGGCGGCAGGGTCAGAGGGGTATAAGAGACACCTCCGACCCCGACCACCCGTTGACGGCCCCCTTGGCCCGCGTGTTCGCGGTGAACGGCACCTCCCCACCCATGCTCCACTTCGCCACGTACTGCGCCCCCTTGAGAAAGCGGCTGTCGTCGTAGCCGTACAGATCGATGCCCTGGTTCCACGCCATCTCGCAGAACGTCCCCATGAGCCCGACCCCCAGCAGCGCATGCCCCTGATCGCGCCCCGCCTCCAACCACTCGGCGAGCCCGTCGTCGTGCACGACGGGAATCGCGTTCCTGATCGAGCCGAGACCGTCGCCGTGCTTGAAGTAGTCGACGGCACGGCCGACTTGGGCCTTGTCGTCGCAGAAGATTCCGGTGGCCAGCACACAGGTCATGGCGGCGAGGTCCCAGTTGGTCCAGTAGTTGGAGTCGACGGCACCGTTGTGCTGGACGAGGAAGTCGTCGCTGAGCGGCGCGAAGACCCCGGACAGCATCTCCTTGAAACGGTCGAGCTCGAAGTCCGGGTGGTCTCGGACGAGTTCGGCGGCGTTGGCGATCTGGTAGCCGTACAGACCGGCGGCGAGGAACCGGTCCGCGTTGCCGGCGAGGGTGGTGAGCCTGGCCGACCAGGCGTTGAGGATCGCCACGGCGGTGTCGGCGTGGGCGCTGTCCCCGCTGACGTGGTAGCGCAGACCGTTCTGGTACGCGGCGTGGATGTCGTTGTAGAGGATCGCGTAGTTCTGGCCGGAGCCGCCGCGGACGATGGTCGCCTGCGGGTTCGCCGTCCAGCCGCTCTGCGCATGCCGGTTGGCGGTCAGCCTGGCGTATCCGGCGGTGTAGGGGGCGGTGCCCGCCTTCACCTTGGCCGCCATACGGGCCAGGTCCGTGGTGGTGTGCAGCAGACCCGGGTGCGCGTACGCGGAGCCGGCGGCCGCGGCGGGGGTTGCCAGCAGGGCCGTACCGACACCGACGGCTCCAATGGCACCGACGGCTCCGGTCGCCTTGAGCATGGTGCGGCGGCTGAACAGTGAAGTCGAAGTCACGTGCGTCATTCCTCGCGTGCCTGTGGCTGGGGACGGTGAGGAGACGCGAGGGCGGGAGCGGGGATAACAGAAAGCGGGGACAACGGTAAGTCGACGGCGATCGGGGGCGACGGGCCCGGACGTCGTACGGGACCCCGACGGGCAGGTGGTGAACGTGCTGACGCACCGGAGCTAACCGCCGGTCGGCGCGGGCTCCCAGTCCGGGCAGTACTCGACATGCACCAGGGGCACCGAACGGTCCAACAGCCCGGAGGCCTGGTGCAGTTCGGCACACGCGTGCCCGCCGGACCCGCGCCACCGGATGTCCCAGCCGGGACCCGTGTCGGCCAGGTCGAGGAAGTCCGCGGCGGTGTCCGCGAAGGGCAGGGCGCTGCCGCTCAGCACGAGGGTGTCGGCGGCGGTGGCCAGCCGGACCCGGTCGCGGAACCCGGCGTGATGGGCCCCGGGGACCGGGCGGTCCGCGGGGCCGGGGAAATCCGCCCGGCGGAACTCGACCGTGTGCGGGCTGCCGTGCCCCAGCCGGCCCCGGACCGCCTTCCAGCGCGAGGCCGGGAACTGCCGGGAGTGATGCGTCAGCAGCAGATCACGGGCCTGATGCGGCTCGGCCGGAGCGGAGCCCACGGGCCGCTCACCACGCTTCCGCAGCGGGACGTGCACCAGGGAGCGGGGCGAGCGCGCCGCCAGCAGCCAGGCCGCCGCCAGCTCCGCCGCGGCCGCCCGGTCCACCCAGAAGTCCAGCCAGTGCCCGTTGTCACGGCACAGCGCACGGCGCAGCCCCGTCGTACGCAACACCCGGTACTCCTCGGCACCGAGCCGCACCCGGTGCTCCGTGATCCCCAGCCTCATCCCGCCCGTTCCCCTCATGTCGGACGAGACGGTACCGGCGAGGGCCCGTGCGGGGCGCGCGATATATGCGCCGAGCGCCTGTGCCGCAGAGGTGGCGACGTGCGCCCCTCAGCCCTGCCGGTCCGCCACCGCCCACGACGCCAGGGCCACCGCCCCCGCCACCCCGAAC
>NZ_JABERD010000481.1 GCF_013044505.1 Streptomyces sp. S3(2020)
GGCGTACGGGTGGGAGCGGGCGTACGGCGGGGAGGTTCCCGGCGTGGATCGGCCGGGGTGGTCTGCGGATGCGGCTGGTCGTGGCGTTCGGGCTCGTCGCCGCCCTGGCCACCATGACGACCGGCGCTCTGGCCTTCCGGGAGGCCCGCAACGGGGTCCTCAAGCAGAGCCAGGACACGGTCATCGCGCAGCTGCGTGCCCAGGTCGGCCGCCTGGCACCGGACGTGACGTATCCCCCCTCCCGGCAGGCACTGCAGAAGTTCGCCGTGGACGTGGCCCGCGCCGAACCGGCCGGCACATGGCGGGTGTTGGTCCGGTACGAGGGGATCTCCGAGACCTCGGTCCCGGGCGACCCCTTCGGTGAACTGACGCCCGCCGTGCGCGATGCCGTCGACTCCAGCCGGGCCACGGTGTTCCAACGGGTGCGCGACGGTGGACGTACCTCTCTGGTCGTCGGCATGTCGGTCGTGTTCGGCGGTCCGACCGGGGGCATTCCGGTGCTGACCGGCGTCCAGGTCTTCCTCACCGTGCCCCAGACCGGCGAACAGGCCTCCGTCGACGCCCTGGTCACCGCCGTGGAACGGGCGATGGTGCCGGCCCTCGGCGCCGCCGTACTGCTCGCCCTGTTCGCCGCGCGCGGCGTACTGCGTCCGGTCCGCGCCCTCCGCCGCGCCACCCGCAGCATCGCCGAGGGCCACCTCGACACCCGCCTCGAAGTCAACGGATCCGACGAACTCGCCGACCTGTCCCACACGTTCAACGAGACCGCGGCGGCCCTGGAGCAGTCCGTCGCCGAACTGCGCGCCATGGAGGCGCGGGCCCGTCGTTTCGTGGCGGACGTCTCCCATGAACTGCGCACCCCGCTGGCCGCGATGTCGGCGGTCACCGACGTCCTCGACGAGGAGGCCGGCCACCTCGACCCGGACACGGCCACCGCGGTACGGCTGATCAGCGAGGAGACGGTCAAACTCGCCCGTCTCGTGGAGGACTTGATGGAGATCTCCCGCTTCGACGCGGGCGCGGCGGTCCTCCATCTGGACGAGATCGACCTCGCCGAGTCCATCCGCCGCACGCTCGCCTCCCGCGGCTGGTCGGACGAGGTGGAGACGGCACTGCCGGGCCCCGACGAACTGCGCGGAAGGGTCGACCCGCGGCGACTGGACGTGGTCGTGGCCAACCTGGTCGGGAACGCGCTGCGGCACGGGGCACGGCCGGTGCGGATCGGTCTGTCGACGGACGCGCCGGCGGTCACCTCGGTGATCATCGAGGTGACGGACAGCGGCCCCGGCATCCCGGCCGACGTACTGCCGTACGTCTTCGAGCGCTTCTACAAGTCGGACAGCGCGCGGACCCGTACGGAGGGCAGCGGGCTGGGCCTGTCGATCACGGAGGAGAACGTGCGGATGCACGGCGGCACGATCCGCGCGGCCAACCGCCCCGAGGGCGGCGCGGTCTTCACCGTAGAACTCCCGCTACGGCGGGACGAGTCGGCGGGAAGTGGTTCCTCTTGAAGCCGGCCCACGCCACCGCGCTGCTGTTCGCGGCGTCGGCCCTCCTGCTCTCCGCCTGCGACATCCCCGCGACCGGGGTGGTGGAGGCGGGCGGACCCGCGAGCGGAATTCCCCCGACCGTACCGGTCTACCTGATCCGGGACGGCGCCCTGGTCGCGGTCTCCCGCACGATCTCCGACGCCGGCGAACCCGTGACGGCCGTCGAGTCACTCCTCCAGGGCCCGACCCCACAGGAGCGACGCGAACGCCTCACGACGGCCCTGGCCGTCCAGCCCACGCCCCTTCGCCCCACTCCCTCGCCGACCGAGCCCCTCCCCGACGAGGCAGTACGGCTGACAGCGCAGAACAACGCCGTCCACGTCGAACTTCCCTCCTACGCAGGTGACTTGACCCGTCTCGCGGCGGACCAGGTCATCTGCACCGCCGCGCGGGCGTATCTCCTCACCCGCGAGGATCTGGAGTCGACGACGGTGACGGTGACGGATGCGACGGGCGAGGTGGTGGTGGGGGGTGTGGAGCGCTGTCCCGAGCTGTAGTGGGTCGGCGGGCGGGCACCAGGTGGAGGGT
>NZ_JABERD010000482.1 GCF_013044505.1 Streptomyces sp. S3(2020)
CGATGTGGTTTCGGCGGGGTGGCGGTCGAGTGGTCTGGCTTCGGGCGTTGGGTGGCAGTCGAGTGGTGCGGCTTCGGTTGTGGGGCGGTCAGGTGGGGCGGACATGGCCCCGCAGCTGCTCGACGGCGTGCGGCAGTGGCTTGCCGAGAGCGGGGCCGAGCCGACTCCCGCGCGGGTGGCGCAGGCGCTGCGGGAGCAGGGGCGGGTGCTCGGTGATGCCGAAGTCCTCGGGGCGGCCGAGCGGTTGCGCTCCGAACTGGTCGGCAGCGGTCCGCTGGAACCGCTGCTCGCCGACCCACGGGTGACCGATGTGCTGGTGTCGGCGCCGGACCGGGTCTGGGTGGACCGGGGCGGTGGGCTCGAACTCACCACCGTCGCGTTCCCCGACGCCGCCGCCGTACGACGGCTCGCGCAGCGCCTGGCCGCGGTGGCCGGACGTCGGTTGGACGACGCGCGGCCCTGGGCGGACGCCCGGCTGCCCGACGGGACACGGCTGCACGCGGTGCTGCCACCGGTGGCCGTCGACTGCACCTGTCTGTCGCTGCGGGTGGTGCGGCCGCGCGCGTTCACGCTCGACGAACTCATGGCGGCGGGCACGGTGCCGCCGGACGGGGACCGGGTACTGCGGGCGTTGATCGAAGCGCGGCTGTCGTTCCTGATCAGCGGGGGAACGGGCAGCGGCAAGACCACGCTGCTGAGCGCCTTGTTGGGGCTCGTCGGGCCGGGCGAACGGATCGTGCTGGCCGAGGACTCCGCGGAGCTGCGGCCGGACCATCCGCACGTCGTACGCCTGGAGAGCAGACCCGCCAACCAGGAGGGCGCGGGCCTGGTCTCGCTCGAGGACCTGGTGCGGCAGGCGCTGCGGATGCGGCCGGACCGGCTGGTGGTGGGCGAGGTGCGAGGGCCTGAAGTGGTGCATCTGCTGGCTGCCTTGAACACGGGACATGAGGGCGGCTGCGGAACGGTCCATGCCAACGCGGCAGCCGACGTCCCGGCCCGGCTGGAGGCGCTCGGCACGGCCGCAGGACTCGACCGGGCCGCGCTGCACAGCCAGTTGGCGGCCGCACTGTCCGTCGTCCTGCATCTCGCCCGCGACCGCGACGGGCGGCGCCGGATCGCCGAGGTGCGGGTGCTGGAACGGGATCCGTCGGGGTTGGTGCGGACGGTGCCGGCGCTGCGGTGGGGCGCGGAGGCGTTCGTGTACGAGCGGGGGTGGGAGCGGCTGCGGGGGCTGCTCGGCGCCGCGTGGGCCGACAGGGGGCGTGGTGATGGGTGAGGTGTCGACGGGGGCTGTCCTCGTGTGTGCCGGGGCGGCGGTCTGGCTGTCGGTCGGGTGGCGTTCCGGGGCGCGGCGAGCGGAGTTGCTGCTCGCCGGGGCCGGTGGGGCGGTCGGGACCGGGCCGCCGGTCTGGCGGCGACTGGCCGGTGGAGCGAGGCGGCTGGGGAGCGAGTGGTGGTCGCCGGCGGCCGGACTGGGGCTGGCCGCGCTGGGGGCCTCGGTGCTGCCGCTGGTCCTGGGGGCGGCCGGGGTGCCGTTGTTGCGGCGGGTGCGGTTGGCGCGCGAGACGCGGCGAGCCCGGGAGTGCCGAGGGGACGCGGTCATCGCGTTGTGCGCGGCGCTCGCCGGAGAGGTACGGGCCGGACGGCAGCCGGGTGAGGCCCTGTTGCGTGCCGCCCGCGACTTCGAGGGGCTGGGGGAGGCGCAGCCGGCGGTACTGGCGGCCGCGCGGTTCGGCGGGGACGTACCGGGTGCGCTCGCGGGCGCCGCACGACAGCCGGGGGCGGAGGGGCTGTTGGGCCTCGCGGCCTGCTGGCGGGTCGCGGTGGACCGGGGAGCGGGGCTCGCGGCCGGACTCGAACGCCTCGAAGCGGCGTTGCGCGCGGAGCGCGACCAACGTGCCGATCTGCGTGCTCAGTTGGCGGGCGCCCGCTCCACGACGGTGATGCTCGCCGGGCTGCCGGCCCTCGGACTGCTCCTCGGCACGGCCCTCGGCTCCGACCCGCTCCACGTCCTGCTGCCCACCGGGCCCGGTCTGGGCTGTCTGGTGATCGGCGGCCTGCTGGAAGGGGTGGGGG
>NZ_JABERD010000483.1 GCF_013044505.1 Streptomyces sp. S3(2020)
CTTCCCCGCCGTCCCGCCTTCCCGCTTCCACGGCAGGGTGGAGCGGGCTACACCCGGGCAGTGGAGCCTGCTCCACCGTCTCCCGGCACCCTGGTCATCTAGCCTGCCCCCATGTGGAAGACCGTGCGGCGGGCCGCGAGGGCCACCGGCCACCTCCTGCTGGCCGCCGCGATGGCGTTCGGTACGTGGATCTTCGTCACCGTCCTGCTGATCACCGCCATCGGCACGCTCGCGGTGGTCGGCGCCTGGCTGCTGCCCGAGACGGTGCTGCTCATACGGCGGATCGCCGGGGCCAAGCGGCAGCTGACGGCCTCATGGACGGGCGTGCGGATCCCCGAGGCGTACCAGCCGCTGACCGGGACGGTCCGGGAGCGGTTCCGGACGGCCGTCAAGGACCCCGGCACGCTCACCGACTTCCGGTGGATGGTGGCGTACTACCTCTACGGCGCCCTGCTCTTCGTCGCGCTGCCGCTGTGGCCCGTCGGACTCGTCGTCGACGGCGTGTGGGCGGGGCTGCTGCGCCGGGAGCCGGTCGTGCTGCCCCTCATCGTGAAGGTCGCGGACCTGGAGGCCGACTGGTCGACCGCGCTGCTCAAGCCCTCCCCGAAGGCGCAGCTGACCCGCCGGGTCGAGGAGCTGGCCGCCACCCGTGCCGATGCCATCGCCGCGCACGGCGCCGAACTGCGCCGTATCGAAAGGGACTTGCACGACGGCGCCCAGGCCAACCTGGTCGCGCTGTCGATGCGCATCGGGCTCGCCAAGCGGGCCTACGACCGTGACCCCGACACCGCCCGCAAGCTGCTGGACGAGGCCCAGGACCAGGCCGAGCAGGCGCTGACGGAGCTGCGGAACGTCGTACGCGGCATCCACCCGCCGATCCTGACCGACCGGGGGCTCGTGGGCGCCGTGCGGGCGCTGGCCGCCAGCAGCGGGCTCCGGGTCGCCATCGACGACGGAGGGATGGACGAGGGCGTGCGGGCGCCCGCCGCCGTCGAGGCCGCCGCCTACTTCGTGGTCGCCGAATCCCTCACCAACGCGGCCAAATACAGTGGTTCGCCCCGGGCCGACGTCAGGATCGTGCGCACCAAGCGAGGACTGCGGGTGCGGGTCAGTGACGTCGAGGGGCGAGGGGGTGCCGATGAGAGCTCCGGATCCGGACTGCTCGGCATGCGTCGCCGGGTCGCCGCGCTCGACGGGACCGTGGACGTGTCGAGCCCCGTCGGGGGGCCGACCGTGATCGAAGTGGAGTTGCCGTGCGTGTGGTGATCGCCGAGGACAACGCCCTGCTGAGGGAGGGCCTCGTCCTGTTGCTGACCTCGGCGGGGCACGAGGTGGTGGCCGTCGCCGGCACCGGCCCCGAGGTCATGCCCGCCGTCCTGGAGCACCGTCCGGACATCGCCGTCCTCGACGTACGGATGCCGCCCGGTTTCCGCGACGAGGGGCTGCGGGCCGCGCTGGAGGCCCGCAAGGAGATCCCGGGGCTGCCGGTGCTGGTGCTCTCGCAGTACGTCGAGGAGTCGTACGCCGCCGAACTGCTGGGTGGCGGCACCAGCGGGGTCGGCTACCTGCTCAAGGACCGGGTGGGCCGGGTCGACGAGTTCCTGGACGCCCTGGAGCGGGTCGCGGGCGGCGGTACGGCGCTGGACCCCGAGGTCGTCACCGAGCTGCTGACCCGACGTAAGAACACCCCGCTGGACTCGCTCACGCCCCGCGAGCGCGAGACCCTCAAGCTCATGGCGGAGGGCCACGACAACGCGACCATCGCCAAGACCCTCGTCGTCACCGAGCGCGCCGTCCACAAGCACATCGGCAACGTCTTCCTGAAGCTGGGCCTGCCGCCGAGCGACAGCGGCCACCGCCGGGTGCTGGCCGTGCTGGCGTATCTGGCGCACACCCCCCAGGCGTGACACCCCGCCTCTGCCACTTCTACACCGCACCGCCGCCACGCGGGTCCTGGTCATCACGCAACTGCCCTGCAACC
>NZ_JABERD010000484.1 GCF_013044505.1 Streptomyces sp. S3(2020)
CCTACGACCGGGTGGAGATCCGGGGGCGGGTCGTGCGGTTCGTGGAGGGGGAGGAGGCGGAACGGTCCATGGACCGGCTGACGCAGAAGTACATCGGGGAGCCGAAGTATCCGTGGTTGCTGGAGGGGGAGCGGCGGGTGATGTTGCTCATCGAGCCGGTGAAGGTGCGGCGGGTTGTGGGGGTGGAGCCGTTCCGTCCCGGGGTGCTGCCGGAGGCGGGGGCCGGGTCAGAGTAGGTGGTCGGCTTTGCCCGCCTTGATGTCCCGGATGAGGGTGGCTAGGGCTTCGCGGGTGTCGGTGAGGTAGGTGTCTTCTTGGCCGGCGATGGTTATGTAGGCGTTGCCGGTGGGGTCGGTGCCTATGCGGAAGCAGTTGTTGCCCTCGGCGCAGAAGGGCTCTTCCCAGGTGATCTCGGGCATGGGGGTCTCCTTAGAGGTGCTGGGCGATGGTGTGCATCAGGTCGCGTGAGTCCTGTGAGTTCATGGTGTGGGCGTGCCACCACTCCATGTGGGCGCGGTACTTGCTGAGTTGTGCGTCGCTGTGAGTGAACTCGCCGCCGTGTGCGGAGTCGAGCTGCACGGTGTCGAGTTGAGGGACGGGGCCTTCGGCGTACAGAACCGCGTGCCCGGCACCGGGGAAGGCTCCGGCCTCGACAGGGAGTACCCGTAGCTCGATGTTGTCGTGCTCGGACATCTCGCACAGATGCAGTAGCTGTTCGCGCATGTCCCGGCGGCCGCCGAACTGCATGCGCAGGGCCCACTCGTGCACGTAGGCGACGTAGTCGACGGGGGTCTCCCGGTCGAGGACCTGCTGGCGCTGCATGCGCTGCATCACGCGCAGTTCCACTTCTGACTTCGGCAGTGGGGGCAGGGCGGCCGCGAAAATGGCGCGGGCGTAGCTGCTGAGCTGGAGCAGGCCGGGAATGTGGACGCTCTGGTAGCTGCGTAGCCGGGAGGCGAACCACTCCAACTCGGCTACGTCGAGGAGGCCTTGCGGCAGGGTCCCCCTGAACTGGTCCCACCAGCAGCGCTTCCGCACATCGGCAATGGTGGCCAGCGCCTCGATGTAAGCCTCGTCGGCGCAGTCGTAGTTGCTGGCGAGTATGCGGACTCGCTCAGGTGAGGTGGCCCGTACTCCCGACTCCATGTTGGACACCTTTGTGCGGTCCAGCCCGAGCAGCCCGGCGGCGTACTCCGTGGTCCGACCTGCCGCGAGCCGCATTTTGCGCAGCTCGGCACCTAGGCGCTTCTGGCGTTCCGTCGGCGCGGGCCTCGTTGGCATCGGCACCTTCCTCCCCGTCGTGGACGGGGTCAGTCTGCATGGTTCGGGTGGAGCAGGCCAAATCCTTCGGAGGCAATGCGTGAGGTTATGTGGCACACGTCCCCCTGCATGCTCTACCGTCGGTGACGAGTCGCTTACGGCGTGATGTCGCTCGGAAGTGCATCGCGCGAGCCTGCCTGCGTTCGTGGGACAAGCCACCGGGTGCGCCGTCAGCCCGTCCAACAGCCGCTGCCATCAAGGGAGTTGCCATGTCTGCCGTGCTGTCCTTCTCCGCCTGCCCGCTCAACGACGACGTACGGGAGGCCGCGCCGCCGTCGCCCGAGTCGCTCGCGTACAGCCTCACGTTGCCTGCTGGGCCGATGAGTTCGAGCGTTGCCCGGGCGGCGACTCGTGTCGTCCTTCAAGCGCATGAGCTGGAGGACATGGCCGACGCCGCTGTGCAGGTCGTCGCCGAACTCGCCGCCTGCGCTTGCCGGTTCACGCCCGGCGCCGAGGTGTATGTGTCGCTGCGGTTCCGGGACGGGGCGTTGCGGGTGAGCCTCTATGACGGGCATCCGCGGCACAGTCATCCGCGGCTCGTGGAGGCTTGCGATGCGCGGAGGCGGGCTGCGCTGCGGGTGTTGGGGTGTGTGGTGCGGGTGTGTGAGGGGGAGTGGGGG
>NZ_JABERD010000485.1 GCF_013044505.1 Streptomyces sp. S3(2020)
GCCCCGAGACCCCCGACTCCCCCGCCTCGCGGCGGCGCGGCAGGGCGCTGGAGGAGTCCTCGACCTCGACGCGGAGCCGGCGGTCGGAGCCGGCCAGGACCCGCAGGGTGACGATGGCGGAGCCCTCGGTGTGCATGAGGGCGTTGGTGACCAGTTCGTCGGCGACGAGCTCGATCTCGTCGGCCCTCTCCCTGGCGCCCCAGGCCCGGACCGCCGCGCGGATCATGTGCCGGGCCTCGGCCAGCGCCTCCGGATCGCCCGAGGCGACATGCTGCTGGAGCCGGCCGCCGGACTGCGGGGCGTCCAGGCCCCGGCGGCGCAGCAGGAGCAGGGCCACGTCGTCGTCGCCGCCGCGTTCCTCGGCCACGTCGATGAGCCGGTCGGCGAGGTCGCGGACGTCCGCGGGGCCGGAGGTGATGAGGGCGGTGAGGGTCTGCATGCCGTCGTCGAGGTCGGCGCCGGGCGTCTCGACCAGGCCGTCGGTGCACAGCAGCAGCGTGTTGCCGGGGTCGAGCTCGACCGTGCCGACGGGGTACTCCAGGCGCCCGAACTCGGCGGACAGGCCGAGCGGCAGCCCGCCCTCGACGGGGACGCGGCGGCAGCTGCCGTCGGCCTGCCGTACGAGGGGGTCGATATGGCCTGCCCGGACGACCTGGACGACTCCGGTGGCGAGGTCGGCCTCGGCGTACAGGCAGGTCGCGAAGCGGTCGGTGTCCAGTTCGTGCAGGAAGACGGAGGCGCGGGCCATCACGGTGGCGGGGGTGTGGCCCTCGGCGGCGTAGGCGCGCAGGACGATGCGCAGCTGGCCCATGACGGCCGCGGCGTGGGTGTCATGGCCCTGGACGTCGCCGATGACGGCGCCGACCCGGCCGCCGGGCAGCGGGATGAGGTCGTACCAGTCGCCGCCGATGTCCCGGCCCAGGGCGGCCGAGCGGTAGCGGACGGCGACGTCGGCGCCGCGCACGCTGGGGATGGTGCGCGGCAGCATGGCCTGCTGGAGCCCGCTGGCGAGGTCCTTCTCCTGCTCGTAGAACATGGCCCGCTGAAGGCTCTGCGCGATGCTGGAGCCGAGGGCGACCAGGACGTTGCGGTCCTCGGGCGAGAAGCCGCTGCGGTCGCTGTACAGCAGGCCCATGGCGCCGATGGGCCGGGCCTGGGCGATCAGAGGCAGGTAGGCGGCCGCGGTGATGTTCAGGTCGGTGATGTGCGGCCACAGCAGCGGATAGCTCTCGGCGAACTCCTGCGGCGACTCGATGAAGCGCGGGGTCAGGGTGCGCACGACCTCGCTCATCGGGTACGGCTCGTCGATGCGGGTGACGTCGGTGCCGGGCACGAAGCTCCCCGCGGGGCCCTCCGCGACCAGCCTGACGCGGCCGGCCTCGACCAGTCCCATGACCAGGCTGGTGGCGCCGAGGTGGGTGAGGCCGTGGGTGTCCTTGAGGACGTCGATGACGTCGTCGACGGTACGGGCGTACGCGAGGGCGGCCGTGGTGAGCTGGACGACGTTGGTCTGCTCCTGCCGGGCCTCGTCCCGGCTGGCCCGTCTGCGCCGGTCCTCGATGTCCTGGACCTCCTGGGTGGCGTCGCGGACGATGCCGACGATGCGGCGCGGGCGGCCCGTCTCGTCGCGCCGGATGTAGCCCTGGGTGTGGGTCCAGCGCAGCGAGCCGTTGCGGCAGCGGATGCGGAAGTAGGTGCCGTAGTTCTCGCTGCCGTCCTTCATGGCCTGCGAGACCAGGGCATCGAGCCGGTAGCCCTCCGGGGACGGGACCCGGATCGCGAGGGTCTCGGGGTGGCCGTCGTATTCGTCGGGGCGCAGGTCGAAGACCTCGTGGGCCTGGGCGTCCATGTGGAACAGACCGGTGTCCAGGTCCCAGTCGAAGCTGCCCATGCGGTTGAGCGCCAGGATCGGGTCCGGGTGGGC
>NZ_JABERD010000486.1 GCF_013044505.1 Streptomyces sp. S3(2020)
TCCGCCACCCCCGCATGGCTCACCCCCCAACTCGCCGCCGACATCGACCGCCGTAGCGCCGAGGCGGACTGTCTGCTGCGGACGGCCGCCCCCGTCCCGTCCCCCACTCGGCGGCGCCTGCTCACCGCGGCCGCCGCGCTGGCCGTGCCCGGCGTGGGGGCGGGGGTCTGGTGGCTGACCCGGGACCGGGCCGGGCCGCCCGACGAAGGCACCGAGAACGGCGTCCCCGTCGCCGAGCCGCTCACCGCGCCGACCGTTGACACCGTGCCCGCCGCACTCTGGCGGGCCGAGGGACTGCACCCGGACGGGCCCGGCCCGGTCACCGTGGGCCGGGTGGTCGCCGCGGGCACCGCCGACGGCGTGGCCGCGTGGGTGCAGCACACCGGGCGGCGGGCGTGGAACTGGCACGGGACCAAGGCTCCCGACCGGCTCGGTGATCTGCTCGTCGTCGCCGGCCAGGCGATCCTCGTCGTGACCGGCGACGGTCGCCTGAGCGGCCTCGACTCCCGTACGGGCGAGCCGCGTTGGCGGACCGGGGACATCGGTGCCGCCCAACTGCTCGCGGTGGACGCTGTGGCGGCGTACGTCCTCGACCGTGAACGCCGGGTGCGCGCCGTGGGGTTGACGGACCGTCGGGTCCGGTGGACCTCCGACCGCGCGGTGACCGGCGTCGCCGCCGCACGTGCCGCCGTGACCCGGCAGCGGCTGCTGGTGTGCTCCGACGACGGCATCGCCCAGGCCTTCGACACCGAGAACGGCAAGGCGACCTGGCGATGGACGGTCGGCACGCCCGCGCTGATCGGCGGTGGCCGCGTCGGCGCCGTCGCCCCGGCCGTGTGGGACGGTGCCTTCTGCGTGGGCGGCCGCCCGCTCGCCCTGCTCGACGCCCGCACCGGCAAGGCCCGCTGGACGCTGGCGCCCGACTCGGCGTACGGCTTCCACGGAGCGCCCACCGTCGCCGACGGCCGGGTGTACACCGCCGCCACCCGCACCGCGCTGTGGTGCCTGGACGCCGGCTCCGGTGTGCCGCGCTGGACGGTACCCATGGACTACAGCGGCGTACCGCGCCGGGCCGATGTCGTGGTCGGTCACGCGCTGTACGGGCTGCTGGGCAACCCGACCGATTCCCCGGTCCAGCCGGGCACCGACAGAGGCGTCTACACGGTCGACATCCGCACCGGCCGCCTCATGTGGACCTTCGCCGACCAGGCAGATCCCCCGGGATGGCGGCTCGCGGGCGCCGCCGGACGGGTCTTCGTCGCCCGCCGCGACACCCTGCGCGCGATGCCCACCCTGTGAAACGGGCCGCGACCGGCGCACGTCGTTACCCCTGCTTGAGGAATGCGCTTGCTGAGGGAGCCGGGCGCGCACCGCGGCGCGACGGGGAGCGATGGGTGGCGATGGGGGATCGCATGGAAGAGCTGAGCCCGGACGACGCACGCCTGCTCGGGCCGTACGTCCTGCTGGCCCGGCTGACACCCGCGGGCGGCGAACCGCGCCTGCTGGCCCGCAGGCCGGGCGAGGAGGGACTGGCGGAGATCACCCTCGTACGGGACGGCGTGGCGAACGGCAGAGGCCGAGGAGGGCTCACCGGCCGCGGCCGGGGCAACGGACGCGCAAACGGCAACGGCACCGGCAACGGCACCGGCACCGGCACCGGCAAGAGCAACGGCCGGGGCAACCGTACGAACCCCCACGCCACGAACCCCCACGGCACCAACTCCCACCTGTCACTTATACACAACTGACTCTGCCGACGAAGAGGATAGTGTTGATTTAGGGGGGTGGCGTGTAATTCAAAAAAAAAAAAGTAGACATGTCAAACAACGAGCACAAATATATCGCAAAGTGGAGAAGAGCGGTTAGAACAAAGGCAAAATAAGAACAGT
>NZ_JABERD010000487.1 GCF_013044505.1 Streptomyces sp. S3(2020)
TCAGACCGTGTGTGGTGCGTGGTTAGTGTTAGTGTGGTGTTGACAGCAGAAGACGGCATACGTGATGCGTAGGGGGCTCGTGGGCGCGGAGATGGTTGTAAGAGACAGGGTACATGGGGCACGGCTGGTTTCCGCTGTAGCTCCCTCCTGTCTAGCTCGTACGGGTGAATGCGTTCGATGGGGGAACGGCCGTGCGGGGGTGGGCCGTTGGACGGGCATGGAGCTGAGAATGCGTGAGGGGTACGAGGGGACCGGGCCCGGTGCGATCACTCCCGACGGCTGTGCGGTGGAGCTGTACGCACGGCTGCCGGTGGGGGACGAGCCGGACATCATCGCCGCGGCTGTGCCGGCGGGGGCGCACATCCTGGAGCTGGGCTGCGGTGTGGGGCGGATGACCCATCCGCTCCTGGAGCGGGGGTTCACGGTGACCGCGGTGGACGAGTCCTCGCAGATGCTGGAGCGCGTCCGCGGGGCCCGCACGATATGCGGCCCGGTCGAAGGGCTCGACCTGGGCGAGACGTTCGACGTGGTGATGCTCGCGTCGTTCCTGGTGCACGCCGGGGACGTCGAGGTGCGGCGCGGGCTGCTGCGAGCCTGTGCGCGGCATGTCGCCGAGGGCGGGTGCGTGCTGATCCAGCGAGAGGGCGCGGACTATCACACCGACCTGCCGCGCGAGCGGGTCGACCCCAGTGGCTTCACCGTCCGGATGGTGTCGGCGGAACCGGTCGGGGAGGGGGTGAACTCGGTGCGTGCGGAGTACGAGTTCCCGGACGCGGTGTGGACCCAGACGTTCCTGGCGCGGCCGTTGACGAGGGAGCAGTTCGAGGACGCGTTGAGGGAGGCGGGGCTCGGGGTGGACAAGTATCTGACGGAGGACGGGACATGGGTGAGGGCGGTGCGGGTGGACAGGACCTCGACGTGACCTGGACGGGGTCTTGAACAGGCCTCGGGTTTCGTTCCTCGGGTGGCGATGAGTTTCGGAGTGGGGCCCGGTCTATCTCTCCGACAGCAGCACGGACCGCTTCCCACAGGAGACCCTGATGTCCGAGACCACCCTCCCCGTCACCGCCACCGCCGCCGTGTCCGACCGGTCCGGCACCGTCGTCGCCGAGTCCGCGACCGCGCGCGGTCGCCGTGCCCGGATCGCGCTGCGCACCCTTCAGGTGGTGCTCGCCCTGTTCTACGCCGTCGCGAGCGCGCTGCCCAAGCTGATCGCGCACCCCTCGGCCGCCGAGGGCTTCGCCGAGATGGGCTGGGGCGATGCCGGGATGTACACCATCGGCGCGCTCGAACTGGCCGGTGCCGTCGCGCTGTTGATCCCGCTGTTGCAGTCGGTGGCCGCGGTGGCGCTGAGCGCGCTCATGGTGGGCGCGTTCGTCGTCCAGGTCTCCGTCTTCGACGGGGAGAACGCGGCGACACCTCTCATCCTGATCGTGCCGCTGGCTCTCATCGCGTGGGCCCGGCGGGACCAGAACACGCGACTGCTGGGGCTGGTGCGCCGAGGAGTCTGACCCCGCTGTGCGATGGCGCGCGATGACGCGCGGCGAGGTCGGGTGTGCCGGGTATGTCGGGTGGCGACACCGACGCACAGGGCGGTGGCGTCCGGGGAGCCTGAGGGCTTGTTCCGGACGCCGTCGCCGTGTGCGGCGGCCCGTTCCGTTCCGGGTGGTGCGTGGTGTGTGTGGTCAGTGGTCTCCGGGGCGTCCGCCGGATCCGCGTAGGCGTTCCATCTCGCGTCGGTCCCGTTTGGTGGGGCGGCCCGTGCCGCGGTCGCGGATGCCGGCGGACGCCCCGGAGACCACTGACCACACACAC
>NZ_JABERD010000488.1 GCF_013044505.1 Streptomyces sp. S3(2020)
GCCGCTGGGCCGACGCCCTCACCGAGTACCGCAGAGTCGCCGCCGCCCGCGAACGCGTCCTGGGCGCCGACCACCCCGACACCCTCGCCAGCCGCAACGACGAGGCCCACTGCCTCGAACAGCTCGGCCGCGGCGCCGAAGCCGTGGAGCTGTACCGCAGGGTGGCGGTGCTGCGGCAGCAGCGGGCGTCCGGCGGCCTCTGACGTCGTGCTCAGGGCGCGGTAGGTCCCGGGTCCCCGACCCCGTCGCCGTACCGCGGGTACACCCCTGGCCGCCGACGATCATCGCGTGTTACGAAGAGAACATGCCTGCACTCGAGGGACACACGTACGACGCCGTGATCGTCGGCGGCGGTCACAACGGCCTCGTCGCCGCCGCCTACCTGGCCCGGGCCGGACGCTCCGTCCTGGTCCTGGAACGCCTCGACCGCACCGGCGGCGCCGCGATCTCCACCCGGCCCTTCGCCGGCGTCGACGCACGGCTCTCGCGCTACTCGTACCTGGTCAGCCTGCTCCCGAAGAAGATCGTCCGGGATCTGGGCCTGACCTTCCGGGTCCGCAAGCGCACCGTCTCCTCGTACACCCCCGTCGAACGCGACGGACAGCCCACCGGCCTCCTGGTGGGCGGCGGCGAACGACGCACCCGCGAGGCGTTCGAGCGCCTGACGGGCGGGAAGCACGAGTACGAGGCCTGGCAGCGCTTCTACGGCATGACCGGCCGCGTCGCCGAACGGATCTTCCCGACCCTCACCGAACCGCTGCCCACGCGGGACGAGCTGCGGCACCGGGTGGACGACGAGGAGGCCTGGCGGGCGTTGTTCGAGGAGCCGATCGGCGTCACGGTGGAGGAGCGCTTCGCCGATGACCTGGTCCGGGGTGTCGTCCTCACCGACGCGCTGATCGGCACGTTCGCCGACGCGCACGACCCCTCGCTCAAGCAGAACCGCTGCTTCCTGTACCACGTGATCGGCGGCGGCACCGGTGACTGGGACGTCCCCGTCGGCGGCATGGGCGCCCTCACCGACGCCCTGGCCGCCGCCGCGCGCGACGCGGGTGCCGTCATCGCCACCGGGCACGAGGTGGTGCGGATCGCCACGGACGGTCGTATGGCGGAGGTCGCGTTTCGGACGGCCGAGGAGGAGGGGGTCGTGGCCGCCCGGCACGTCCTCGTGAACGCCTCCCCGCAGGCCCTGGCGGACCTGACCGGCGACGAACCGGCCGCCCCCGCGGAGGGCGCGCAGCTCAAGGTGAACATGCTGCTCAAGCGACTGCCCCGGCTGCGGGACAGCTCCGTCGATCCCCGCGAGGCGTTCTCCGGCACGTTCCACATCGGGGAGGGATACGAGCAGCTCGCCACCGCCTACGCCCAGGCCGCAGCCGGTCAGCTGCCCGCCGCCCCGCCCTCGGAGATCTACTGCCACTCGCTGACGGACCCGACGATCCTCGGCCCGGAGCTGGTGGAGCAGGGGTACCAGACGCTGACCCTGTTCGGCCTCCACACGCCCGCGCGGCTGTTCGCCGAGAACAACGACGCCGTACGCGAGGACCTGCTCAAGTCGACGCTCGCCCAACTCGACACCCAACTCGCCGAACCGCTTGCCGACTGCCTTGCCCTCGACGCGGAGGGCCGGCCCTGCATCGAGGCGAAGACACCACTCGACCTGGAGCAGGACCTACGGCTCCCCGGCGGGAACATCTTCCACCGCGACCTGTCCTGGCCGTATGCCCAGGAGGGCACGGGGCGTTGGGGCGTGGAGACACGGCACGGGAATGTGCTGTTGTGCGGGGCGGGTGCGGTGCGTGGG
>NZ_JABERD010000489.1 GCF_013044505.1 Streptomyces sp. S3(2020)
GGTCGAGGCCGGCTGTGGGGTGGCGGGTGTGGCCGAGGCCGGCTGTGGTCGAGGCCGGCTGTGGGGACGGTGCGGACGTCGGTTGCCGGGTCGGTGCTGCGGAGGCCGGCTGTGAGGCGGCGGGGGTACCGGCGGTGTGGTGGCGGTGTGGTGGCGGTCGGCTTGAGGTCGGTGCTGTGGAGGCCGGCTGTCGGGTCTGCGCCGAGTGCGCCGGCTGCGGGGCCGGTTTTCCACAGCCGTGGAGTTGTCCACAGGGTCTGACGTGTTTCGGCCACCGGCTGTACGGTCTGCACGAGTTGATGTTCGGGCACGTGCATGGTCGGGGAGGCGGTCGGGATGACCGAGGTCGGTGCGGGGGCTTCTGCCGAGGGCTCTGTGGGTGCGGCGCGCAGGCTGCCGCGGGTGCGGGGCTTCGCCGAGTGGCCGGTGCAGGGGTCGCCCAGGCAGGAGGGCAGGGCGCTGCGCAAGCGGGTCCCTCGTGGTGCGCACAGCGCGCTCGACCTGGACGGCTCGCGGCCCGACGCGGTGAGCGCGGTCGAGGAGTCCAGCCGCGACCGCATTCCCGGACTCACGCCGCTGCGCGTGGGACGGATGGCGGCCACGCCCTTCGCCTTCCTGCGCGGCTCGGCCGGTCTCATGGCCTACGACCTGGCCCGCACCCCCATGACCCGGATCCGCGCCCAGATCTGCGGCGACGCCCACGCGGCCAACTTCGGTCTGTACGGGGATGCGCGGGGCGACCTGGTCATCGATCTCAACGACTTCGACGAGACGGTCCAGGGCCCCTGGGAGTGGGACCTCAAGCGGCTCGCGGCCTCGCTGGTGCTCGCCGGCCGGGAGGCGGGCGCCGACGAGGACACCTGCCGCAGCGCGGCGCACGGCGCGGTGGGCGCCTACCGCCGCACCATGCGGCTGCTGGCCAAGCTCCCGGTGCTGGACGCGTGGAACGCCATCGCGGACGAGGAACTCGTCTCCCACACCGACGCCCACGATCTCGTCGGCACCCTGGAGCGGGTCTCCGAGAAGGCGCGGGCCAACACCAGCGGACGGTTCGCGGCGAAGGCGACCGAGCAGACCGAGGACGGCGGGCGCCGCTTCGTCGACTCCCCTCCGGTGCTGCGGCGCGTGCCGGACGCGGAGGCCGCGGCGGTGGCCGGGTCCCTGGAGGAGTACCTGGAGTCGCTCTCCGAGGACCGTCTTCCGCTGCTGTCCCGGTACGCGGTGCACGATGTCGCGTTCCGGGTCGTCGGTACGGGCAGCGTCGGTACGCGGTCCTACGTCGTGCTGCTCCTGGACCACCGCGGTGAGGCGCTGGTGCTCCAGGTGAAGGAGGCCCGCCCCTCGGCGCTGCTGCCGCACCTGGTGACCGCCGGGTTCGAGGCCTCCGCCGTCGAGCACGAGGGCCGACGGGTCGTCCTCGGGCAGAAGCGGATGCAGGTCGTCAGCGACATCCTGCTGGGCTGGACGTCGGTGCAGGGGCGGCCCTTCCAGGTACGGCAGTTCCGCAACCGCAAGGGCAGCGTCGACCCCGCCGCGCTCGCCGCCGACCAGATAGACGACTACGGCCGTATGACGGGTGCGCTGCTGGCCCGCGCCCACTCGCACAGCGTCGACCCGCGCCTGGTCGCCGGGTACTGCGGCAAGAGTGAGGAACTGGACGAGGCGATGGCCGCGTTCGCCGTGGCGTACGCCGACCGTACGGAGGCCGACCACGCGGGGCTGGTGGCGGCGGTGCGGTCGGGGAGGCTCGCGGGGGAGCTG
>NZ_JABERD010000490.1 GCF_013044505.1 Streptomyces sp. S3(2020)
GGGCGCGGGGCCTCCAGGTCCGGTACGACGGCGGGGCTGGAGCCGGTGTTGAAGTGGACGAGGACCTCGTGGCCCTGGAACTCGACGTGTTCGACCAGTCCGTGGAGCGCCATCTCGCCCGGTCGCGCGGCGGACGGCTTGGCGATCCGGACCGCCTCCGAACGCAGCCCCACGATGACCTCCCGGCCCTGCTGGACCCGGAGCAACTGGTGGTCCAGGGAGAGGGGTTCGGGCAGCCGCAGGAACTGCTTGCCGAGACTGATGGTCATCGCGCCGTCGAGCGGGGCACGGACCAGACCGCGCAGGAGGTTGATGCGCGGGGTGCCGATGAAGGCGGCGACGAAGACGTTGCGGGGCAGCGCGTACACCGAACGCGGGGGACCGACCTGTTGCAGGACGCCGCCGCGCAGGACGGCCACCCGGTCGCCGAGGGACATGGCCTCGGACTGGTCATGGGTGACGTAGACCGTGGTGACGCCCAACTCACGGGTGAGCGCGGATATCTCGGCGCGCAGATGGTTGCGGAGTTTCGCGTCGAGGTTGGACAGCGGCTCGTCCATCAGGAACGCGGAGGGGTGGCGGGCGATGGCCCGGCCCATGGCGACGCGCTGGCGTTCACCACCGGAGAGCTGGCCGGGGAAGCGGTCGAGGAGCTCCTCGATGCCCAGCATGCGGGCGGTGGCGTCCACGCGCGGGCGCGGGTCGGCGCCGGGTGCCTCGATGCGCAGCGGGAAGCCGATGTTGTCGCGGCTGGTCATGCTCGGGTACAGGGCGAAGTTCTGGAAGACCATGGCGATGTCCCGGCCGGACGGCGCGAGATCGTTGGCGTACTCGCCGTCGAGCAACAGTTCGCCCTCGTCGATCTCCTCGAGACCGGCGATCATCCTGAGCACGGTGGACTTGCCGCAGCCGGAGGGCCCGAGCAGGACGAGGAATTCGCCGGGTTCGATGTCCAGCGACATCCGGTCCACCACGCGGGTGCCCCGGGTATAGCTCTTGCTCACGTCGTGCAACGAGATGGCGCGTGTCATGGCAGGTGCCCCCGAGGGCTGACAGTGATGCTCCGTGTCGGATGCCCCGCACGAGTCGAGCGGGGCTTGTGAGTCACGGAAGTTAACGGAATGTGCGCGGCCGGGGGAAGGGAATGGGCAGGATCGGACGGCTCCGTCCAGCAGGTGAGAAAACGGACGGCCGTATTCAGCGCCGGGCGGCCTTCGCGGGCGGCTCGCGGGTCTCGACGAGGTGGGCGAAGACGACGACGTTGCCCGAGTAGCCGGTCCTGCGGTCGTAGTCGCCGCCGCAGGTGATCAGCCGCAGTTCGGGGCGGCCCCGGTCGCCGTACACCTCACGGTTGGGGAAGTGGTCCTTCTCGTACGACTTGACGGCGTCGACGGCGTAGACGGCGACCCGTCCGTCGGCGCGCGTCACCTCGACCAGGCGGCCGCGCCGTACTTCGGCGAGGCCGGCGAAGACGGCCGGTCCGGAACCGGTGTCGAGGTGGCCCACGGCGACGGCGGTGCCCCGCTGGCCGGGGGACGGGCCGGCCTCGTACCAGCCGACCCGGTTGGCGTCGTCGTCGGGAGGTGCGGGCAGCCGCCGTTCGCGGTCGAGCCGCAGGCTCATGACGGGGGCGTCGACATCGAGGAAGCCGATGACGAGGCGGGTCGCGCGGGAGCGCGGCAGCGGGCGCAGCCGCGGGGCGGCTGACGAGGGCGGGGCGGCCTTCGGG
>NZ_JABERD010000491.1 GCF_013044505.1 Streptomyces sp. S3(2020)
GGCGCCCACCTTCTTGGCCAGCGGATGCGAACCCGCGAAGGCGGCGACATACGCGGCCGTCAGCGCGCCCGCGGCCTTCCCGCCCGCCCGCTGCCGCCACTGCTGCGCGGCCGCGGCCCCGGCGACCGCCAGCACGACCCCGCCCAGCTGCCGCTTCCTGGTCCAACGGGCCACCCCGTACCCACCGACGAGCCCGCCCGCCGCGACCACCGCGCTGGGAACCTTCGCCATGCCCTGCCTCCCACCGTTTCCTACTGATCACCATCGATATGTCCGAGGCTAACCCTCGCCTCTGACAGCGCCCCCGCCGGGCCTCTCCCTACGGGCCCCGAGCTCCGTCGCATACCCCGCGGCGATCGCGGCTCCGACGCCGCCCAGACCGAAACCGGCCACGACGGGACTGACGTACCCCGGCACGTCCCCGTTGTCGTAGCTCCCGCCGTCACTGGTCTCGCACACGAACCCGAGCGGGACGTAGTTCACCGACCAGTCGACGATCTCGATGCCCCGCTCGTGCCGCTCCCACCAGCCCGCCGTACGACAGGACTGTGGCGGCGACGAGTCCGTACCGCCGTCCTCCGCGGTCAGCACCGCACCGCAGACGATGAGCAGACCCCACGCGTAGCAGGCGGCGGCGACGGCGCCCGCGAGCGCGGCGAGGCCGCGGAGCAGCACGGGGAGCCCTGAGCGCCGTACGCCACCATCGACCAGCCGGCCGACGCCGTGCCCGGCGAGAGCGAAGGCGGCGACCACCGCGACCACGACGAACAGCAGGTTGAGCAGTAGCACCGCGACCCCCGTTGTGATCCTCTGTGCCGTCGAGTCCAACAGGGCTCGCTCCGTGCCGCTGTGGCGGAGCCCACAGTTCCGGCAACAGGAGCGCCACAGAATCCCGGTCCCGGGACGCACTGAGAGAAGGCGGGGCCACTTGAGCCACCTCACGACGGCCGACGGCACACGGATCGAGTACCGCGACCACGCCCCGCCCGGCGCCACCCGCACCGCCCTGCTCCTGCACGGACTCGCCGGCCACCTGGGCGAGTGGGACAACCTGACCCCGCGGCTGCTCGCCGCCGGCTTCCGGGTGGTCGCGTACGACGCCCGCGGCCACGGCACCAGCACCCGCCGCCCGCCCACGGTGACCAGGGCGGCGTACGTCGGCGACGCGGTGACCCTGATCGAGGAGCTCGGGCTGGGCCCCGTAACCCTCATCGGCCAGTCCCTCGGCGGGCATACGGCGATGCTGCTGGCGTCCGCCCGCCCGGAACTGGTGGCCGCGCTGGTCCTCGTAGAGGCGGGTCCGGCCGGGCCGAGTCCCGACCTTCCGGCTCGGATCGGGGGATGGCTGGACAGCTGGCCGACGCCGTTCCGGTCCCTCGCGGAGGCCGAGGGCTTTCTCGGGCACGAGGGGTGGGCGAGGGGGCTGGAGGAACGCGCGGACGGCTGGCATCCGCGCTTCGACCGGGACCGCATGGTCGAGTCGCTGGCGGAACTGGCCGAGAACGCCTACTGGCAGGAGTGGTCGCGCATCACCTGCCCGACGCTCGTGGTCCAGGGCGAGCACGGCACGATGCGTCCGACGGAGGCCACCGACATGCGGGAGCTGCGCCCGGACACGCGGGTGAGGGTGGTGCCGGGCGCCGGTCACGACGTACACCTGGAAGAGCCGGAACAACTGGCGCGGGCCATCGAGGAGTTCACGGGGTCTCTCTCATACACAT
>NZ_JABERD010000492.1 GCF_013044505.1 Streptomyces sp. S3(2020)
AGCAGGATGTGCAGTTTGTTAGTTCAAGAGGCAGGCGGCACGCGAGAGGCTCAGGGGTCGCGTGGGCGCGGAGATGTGTATAAGCGCCAGTCGTGCTGGTCAGATGCGGCATGCCGCCTCCATCCAGATGTCGGCGAGGGACTCTTCGAGATTGATCCGGGGGCGCCAGCCGAGCCGGTCGCGTGCGGTGCGCACGTCGGCCTGCTGCCAGCTGCCGCAACCGTCCGGGTACGGGTACGCGGCCGGCGCGGCATGGTCTGGTTCGGGGCGGGGGTGGCCGATGGATGCCCTGAGCGGGCCGGGAGGTCCGTCGAGTTCGTGGAGGGCGCCCCCGTATCCGGCCACGCGGGCCAGGACGGCGGCGGCGTCCCGGAGGCGGATGGCACGGCCGGAGCCGATGTTGATGACGCCCTGTGCGGCGGAGAGGCTGGCGGCGTGGACGGCGCGGGCGACGTCGCGGACATCGATGAAGTCGCGCTGGACGCCGAGCCCGCCGAGCTTGAGTTCGCCGTCGCCGGACTGCATGGCGCGGCGCATGGCCTCGGCGAGGCGGCCGAGCGGGGATCCCGCGGGGGTGCCGGGGCCCGCCGGTGAGAACACGCGGAGGACGACCGCGTCCAGGCCGGATCCCAGGACCAGTTCGGTGGCGGCGAGTTTGCTGACGCCGTACGGGCCGCCGGGACGGGGGACGGCGTCCTCGGCGGTGGAGGAGCCGGGCTGGCTCGGGCCGTACTCGGCGCCGCAGCCGATCTGGACCAGCCGTGCCCCGCAGCCGCTGCGGCGCAGGGCCTCGCAGACGGTGGCCACGGCGACGGTGTTGTGGCGGGCGAGGTCACGGGCGCCGCCGCGGGTGGCGCCCGCGCAGTTGATGACCACGCCGGGGTGGACCGCGTCGAGGAAGCGGGTGAGTGCTCCGGGACTGCCGGACGCGAGGTCGAAGCGGACGTCGGCGTCGTCGCCGCGGCCGAGGGCGGTGAGCTGGACGGCCGGGTCGGCGAGCAGACGGTCGGCGACGAAGCGGCCGAGGTAGCCGTTGGCTCCGATCAGCAGAACCCTCATCGTGCGGCTCCCGTCGCCGGGTCTTCGGGTCGGGAGGTGTTCATGTGGTGCTCTCCTGTCAGAACGGTGTGCCGTCGACGGTGGGGCGAGATGCCTGCGACGGCCTGCTGGTGTGAGTGGGGGCGCGCGGGGCGCCGTGCTGCTTCGTCGTGCGTCGTCGGGTTCGCGCCGCGTCGCCTCACCACCGCTGGTCCGTCGGGGCGTGGGCCGAGGCCCTCGTCAGCCTGCGGGTGGCGTGCAGCAGGAGGGCGAGCGCTCCTGCCGCGCAGGCGAGCGTCGGGACGCTGCCCGGGCCCCATGTCTCGGCGAGGGTCTCGATCGGGGTGCCCAGGAAGTCGCAGCCCGGGAGGCGGGCGGCGAAGACCGAGGCGATGGCCGTCAGCTCCGTCATGGCCGTGGCGGTCAGGACGAGTGCCGGCGCGTGGGTGAAGCCGTGGGTGGTGAGGAGACGGGACAGGAGGAGGAGGGCGCCCAGGGTGAGGGTCTGGGCGCCCTCCTCCTCCCTATCCCTTATACACATCT
>NZ_JABERD010000493.1 GCF_013044505.1 Streptomyces sp. S3(2020)
GGCGGGCGCGGCGGGCGGCGGGGGCGGGGCGGGCCGGCCTCGACGTTCGTCCGCGCGCCGGGCGCTGAGGTCGCACCGCCGTGGGTGTCGCCCACCAGGTGCGCCGCGCGGGCGGGCGTGGAGGGGCGGGGGTGCGGCGGCAGGTGTGACGCGGGGGTGCCGCGCCGGTCGGTGGGGGGGGGGGCGCGGTCTTCGGGGTGGGGCGGCTCAGAAGTGCGTGGTGATACCGAAGACCCGGCGGAGTTGTGCCATGTCGTGGCGGTCTCGGGGCGTCGGCTCGTAGCCCTGGTGGAAGTGGACCTGCTGGGCGGCGGAGAGGCAGGGCACCGGGGTGGAGCTGATCGTGCCGGTCACGAAGGCGGAGGCGGGGTACGGGAAGGGGTTCCGCGGGTCGAAGGAGGACTGCGTCGCGGAGCCGTTCGCGGCGAAGACCAGGGGGTGCAGATCGATCTCCCCGCCGTCCGGGGCCGTCACCACGAAGCGGACGGGGCGCCAGTCGAGGCTCTCCACGTAACCGGCCTCGGACAGGGCCGCTGTGACGGCTGGCTCCTGCTCCAGGCGGTGCATCAGGTCGAGGTCGCGATGGTCCCGGGTCTGCTCACCGACCAGCGCGTCCACGCCCCAGCCACCACCGACCCAGACCTCCACACGCGCTCGGCGCAACACGTCGAGCACGAACAACACCTCGTCGGCCGACATCACTTGGAGCATGTTAGGTGCACGGCACACCGGCACGGCTCCGCACCGGGCGCACCCGGCCCCCGCGCCCTACCCTTGGGCCGTGAACGAGATGCCCCGGGACCACCGGCCCGCCAAGTCCATCAGGGTTCTGCTCGCCGAGGACCAGGGGATGATGCGGGGCGCGCTCGCGCTGCTGCTCGGCATGGAGGCGGACATCCAGGTCGTGGCCCAGGTGGGGGCCGGCGACGAGATCGTGGACGCGGCGCTGATCCATCGCCCGGACGTCGCGCTCCTCGACATCGAACTGCCCGGCAAGAGCGGCCTCGACGCCGCCGCCGAGCTCCGGGACGAGGCCCCCGACTGCCGGGTCCTGATCCTCACCACCTTCGGCCGCCCCGGCTACCTCCGCCGGGCCATGGAAGCCGGCGCCGCGGGCTTCCTCGTGAAGGACGGCCCCGTCGAGGAACTGGCCTCCTGCATCCGCCGCGCCCTGACCGGCGAGACGGTCATCGACCCCGCCCTCGCCGCGGCCGCCCTCAGCGCCGGCCCCAACCCCCTCACCTCCCGCGAGTGCGACGTACTGAGCGCCTCGGCGGACGGTGCGACGGTCGCCGACATCGCCGCCGCCCTCCATCTCTCCGAGTCCACCGTCCGCAACTACCTCTCCTCCGCGATCGGCAAGACCGGCACCCGCAACCGGACGGAGGCACTGCGGGAGGCACGCCAGCAAGGGTGGGTGTGACGGGGACGCCCGGTCGAGGACACCCCGAAGCCGGGAAGACCGACAGCGGAAGCGGACTGGCCGGGCCTCGGGCCGCGGTGGGGGCAGCCACGTCAGCGCTGGTCAGGAAGGCTCCGGTGGGAGCACCGTCGGTCCGAGACCTCGTGGTCGCCCCGGATACCGCGACTGGCAGATCCGCCCCATGCCCGACCCCACCC
>NZ_JABERD010000494.1 GCF_013044505.1 Streptomyces sp. S3(2020)
CCGAGTACTGCGGCGAAGAGTCCGCACAGGACTTCCTCTTCCGGGGTGCGCGGGGCGCGTCCTTCGGCGTCCCCGCCGACCAGGGGTTCGGGCAGGGCCCTGCGGTCCAGCTTGCCGTTGGCAGTCAGCGGCAACGCCTCAAGGACCACGAACGCGGCCGGGACCATGTACTCCGGCAGCACCCCGCCGACGAACCGCCGCACACCCTCCGCATCCACCCGGCCACCCACGCCGGGAACGACGTAGGCGACGAGCCGTTTGTCACCGGGCCGGTCCTCACGCACCACCACCGCACACTGCACGACCCGCTCATGCCGCATCAGAACCGCCTCGATCTCCCGCGGCTCGATCCGGAACCCCCGCACCTTCACCTGCTCATCGACACGCCGCAAGAACTCCAACGCCCCATCACGACGCCAGCGCCCCACATCCCCCGTCCGATACATCCGCTCACCAAACCCACCGAACGGGCACGCGACAAACCGCTCCCCCGTCAGACCCGCACGCCCCACATACCCGTGCGCCAGACCCGAACCCGCCACATACAACTCCCCCGGCACCCCCACCGGCACCGGCCGCAACCACTCGTCCAGGACAAACACCTGCTTGCCCGCCAACGGCACACCGATCGGCACCGACCCGGCACCCTCCACCACCCCACCGATCAGATGACTGGTGGTGAACCCCATCGACTCCACCGGCCCATAACCGTTCAGCACCCGAAGCCCCGGATGACGCTCACACACCCGCGCCACATGCGACACCGACGCCGCCTCACCCGCCGTCATCACCGTCCGCAACCCCGCAAACAGCCCCGGATAGTCATCCACCAACACGTTGAACAAACTCGCCGACAACTGCAGCACCGTCACACCACACCCGGCCACCAGCCCCGCGATCTCCTCCAGATCCGTCCGCGACCCCACCGGCAACACCGTCCGACCACCATGGAACAGCGCCGAGAACACCTCCAACGCAAACGCGTCCCACGACACCGGCGACGACTGCAAATACACGTCATCCGCCCGGAACTCCAGATAATCCGGACCCACAAACGTCGACACCAACGCCCGATGCGACGCCACCACACCCTTCGGCCGCCCCGTCGAACCCGACGTGAACATCACACACGCCGCACCCCACCCACCACACACCACGGAGAGATCGGAGTCGTCCCGTGCCGCTATCAGTGCGGCGTCACGGTCGAGCAGGACACGGCGCGGCCCGGACTCGGGCAGCGGGCGAGCAAGATCGTCACGAGTCACGAGAACACGAACACCGGCGTCGGTGACGATGGTGGCCAGCCGCTCGACCGGGAAGGCCGGATCCAGCAGCGTGTAGGCCGCCCCCGCCTTCAACACAGCCAGCAACGACACGATCAACTCGGGCCCACGCTCAAGATGAACCCCCACCACCCCACCCGGCACCACACCCACATCCACCAGATGCCTGGCCAACCGATTCGCCCGACCATTCACCTCCCCATACGTCAACTCCACCCCACCCTGAACCAACGCCACCGCATCCGAATCGACCCGCACCCGCGCCTCGAACACCTCAGGCACCGAACGACCATCCACCACCCCAACCCCGACACCACTCCACTC
>NZ_JABERD010000495.1 GCF_013044505.1 Streptomyces sp. S3(2020)
ACTGGTCCGGGTGCGGCAGCGGCTGCGGTGGAGATGCGCCCGGAGACCGAGGCGGGCGGGAAACCTTCCGTGGAGTGAGGCGGGGAACTCGGCTGGAGACGAGAAGGGGAGCGTGACGGGGAGAGTGCCGGGGGCTCGGCGGGGTGAAAAGATCTCCGGCGGTTGAGGCAACGGTTCGGGTGGCCCATGGACTCCTTTAGACATCTAGGAGGTGGGAGGTGCCCATGGGGGATCGCAAGCAGGCTCGGGACGAGGAGTTCCAGAGCTTCGTCATCGGCCGCTGGCCGCGGCTGATGCGGACGGCATTTCTCCTCACGGGGGAGCAGCACGCCGCGGAGGACCTGGTCCAGTCGACCCTGGAACAGGCCTACGTGGCCTGGCGCAGAGTCGGCTCGGCCGACGACCCGGAGGCATATGTACGGCGCGTGATGATCAACGCGCACGCACGAAAACACCGTCGACGGCTCCGGGAGTTCCTGGCGCCCAAGGACGACTCGGGCCTCGTGCGCGAGATCGCCGACACCGGCGACCGCATCGCCCAGGCCGAGGACCGCAACGCCCTGCTGAAGGCGTTGGCCCAGTTGCCGCCACGGCAGCGCGAGGCGGTGGTCCTGCGCTACTGGGAGGACCTCACGGAGACACAGACCGCCGAGGCGATGGGCTGTTCCGTCGGTTCGGTGAAGAGCAACGCGGCCAAGGGAATCGCGAAACTCCGCGCCATACCGGGGCTGGCCGACATCGTGACGCAGGGAGGGCGGAAGTGATGAACGCGGACCGGGAGACGAACCACGACATGACGAACGGCGACATCACCCGCCTGCTGGCCGGAGCCGCGGACGAGGTCGAGATCGGTATAGCCCCCTACGAAGCGGTCATCCGCGGCGGCCGTCGCCGCAAGGCCCGCCGCTGGGCGGTCGCCGCGGCCACGGCCCTGGTGCTCGCCGGTTCCTCGGCGACCCTCGCGGTGGCGGGACTGCCGGGCGGCGACCGGGCGGTGGCCCCGGCCGCGACCGAGCCGGCTCCCACGGCTACGACCGACCTGTCCGCCCCGATGCGCACGACCCTCGCGACCGGCAAGGAGAACGGCAAGGAGTGGCGGGTCCTCATCGACGTCTGGGCGATCCCGCGCAACGAGGTCGAAGCGGCGGGCCAGTTCGCGGCGATGGGCTTGTACGGTGACGTCCCGGCCGGCGTGACCAAGTCCTCCCAGCTGATCGGCAAGAAGTCGTACGTCGTGCACTTCAGCTACGACGACAAGCAGCGAGGCGTCTTCGAGGACTCCTTCGACAAGGACGATCCGATGCTGGGCGCGGATCTCCAGTCCGCCGCGATCCCCTTCGGGACCGACCGTGAGGACGCTCCCCAGCGTCTGGTCGTCGGCATGGTGGGCCATGCTGCCCAGCAGGTCACCTGCACCTGGAAGGACGGCACGACGACCCAGGTCGACAGGGTCCCCGCGGACACGGAGATCAGCACCGACGACCTCGCGATCCGCCCGGCGGAGGGCTCCCCGGTGGACTGGTTCGTATGCCTGGCCCCGGAGGGAACGGCGTCGAAGTCGGTGGAGGTGACGGCGGTGAGCTGAGGGGGCGCGGGGGGC
>NZ_JABERD010000496.1 GCF_013044505.1 Streptomyces sp. S3(2020)
CCCGACCCCGCCGTCGGCGCCGCGGAACCCTCGCCCGCACTCCTCCCGAAGCCCGCCGCGTCGACCATCACCAGCACCGGTGCCCGCGTGTCCACTGCCTCCCCGCCCGCCTTCTCCACCCGCCGTACCTCACCCTTGATCAGCACGGAAGTCGGCGCCGGACGGTCCCCCTCGACCCGCGGCCGGGTGAGCCGGGGATCGGAGGTGACCTCGATCTCGGCGGTCACGGTCGCGTACTCCCGCGCCAGCCCAGGCACCGGCCCACGGCGCAGATCGGCTCCGTGCAACCCGGCCGAGACAGCGGCCGCGGCGACGCAGAGCAGCACGGCGGCGACGGAGACCCGCGGCCCCGCACTGCGCCGCGTCAGCAACAGCACGCCCGCTGCCACCAGGCACACGACGGCGACACCGGTGACCCACTGGACCGCCGCGTCCAGCACCAGCGCCGCCGTCGCCCAGGCGGCGAGTGCGGGCGGGACGAGTCGCAGGTCGGCCGGCCCTTCCTGGCGTGGGTTGGCGTCCCCGAGGCGCTTACCGGAGGCGGCGTGCACGGCCCGGCGGGACGGGGGCATCGGGGGCTGAGAGGACTGAAAGGGCTGAGAGGGCAAGGCAGCCGAACCCTCGGGTACGGGACTCATGGCCGTACGAGATTCCGCAGATCGGCGAAGCGTCGTTCCCCGATGCCGTTGACCTCGCGCAGTTCGTCCACCGAGCGGAAGCCGCCGTGCTGGGTGCGGTAGTCGACGATGTGCTGGGCCAGAACCGGACCGACCCCCGGCAGGGTGTCCAGCTGGTCCACGGTGGCCGTGTTGAGGGACACCGGTGCCGCGGGTCCCGCTCCGGGCACAGAACCGGCGGAGCCGACGGGACCGCCCGCCGTACCCCCCGAGCCGACGCCGGGCACGGCAGGCGCGCCGACCACGACCTGCTCACCGTCCACGAGGAAGCGAGCACGGTTGAGTCCCGCGGTGTCCGTACCGGACCGCACTCCACCGGCCGCACGCAGCGCGTCGGCGACACGCGAACCCGCGGGAAGCCGGTGGACCCCGGGCTCACGGACCTTCCCGCTGACGTCCACCACGATCTCGGCCACCGCCGAGCCCACCACGGTCGGCGCACCGGCCGAAGCACCGGGCCCGTCCTCCACACTCCGCTCCGCAAAAGGTGCGGCCACGACTTCGGGTGCCCGCACGGCCTGGGTCCGCCCGGCCCAGAAGTGCTGCACGGCGAAACCCGCGGCGACGACGAGCACCACCGCCAGCGCGACCACACTCCGCCGCTCCAGGCCGCACCGGGCCTGCAACCACACCGGCATCCGCTCCCGAAGAGCCAGCCCGACCCGCACCCGCCGGCCCGTCGTCGGCCCCGCGTCCACCCCGATCCCACCGAGACCCGGTTCCACGTCCGCCCCGACCCCGCCGCCGACGCCTGGCGGCGGGGTCGGGGCGGACGTGGAACCGGGTCTCGGTGGGATCGGGGTGGCCGCGGGGCAGACGCCGGGCTGTCGCTGAGACACATCTGACGCGGCCGACGCGCAGGACGGTGTAGGTCGCCGCGGTCGCCCGAGCTACAAAATAAAAAAACACAAAACAAC
>NZ_JABERD010000497.1 GCF_013044505.1 Streptomyces sp. S3(2020)
ATCCCCTACACCCCCTCTCACCACCCCGCAGACGTCCGCAAAGCGAGTCTTAACGGAAGCTTGACGCCTCCAGCCCCCTCATCCACAGGCCCTGACATCACTCTCCGCTTACGCTGATGCCGCCGTCCGTGTGATGGCCGGAACCACACTCTGAGCCGCACACAGGAGCCCCGATGGCCACCACCGAACACGCGTCGCCCAGCCGGCTGCGCGCCTGGATGCTGGAAGGCCTGTCCGACATGGGCAAAGCCGGCCACGGCCAACCGGCCCCGTCGGCCCAGCCGGCCGAGTCCCGGCCGGAGCACGAGGGCCAGCCCTGGTGGCGGGTCATGTGCCTGACCGGCGTCGACTACTTCTCGACCCTCGGCTACCAGCCCGGCATCGCGGCCCTCGCAGCCGGCCTGCTCTCCCCGATCGCGACCATCGTCCTGGTGATCGTGACCCTCGCGGGCGCGCTGCCCGTGTACCGCCGCGTGGCCGAGGAGAGCCCCCACGGCCAGGGCTCGATCGCGATGCTGGAACGCCTGCTCACCTTCTGGAAGGGCAAGCTCTTCGTCCTGACCCTGCTGGGCTTCGCCGCCACCGACTTCCTCATCACCATCACCCTGTCGGCCGCCGACGCCTCGACCCACCTCGTCGAGAACCCGCACCTGAACAGCGCCCTGCACGACAAGCAGCTCCTGATCACCCTGATCCTGGTGGCCCTGCTCGGCGCGGTGTTCCTCAAGGGCTTCCTGGAGGCGATCGGCGTCGCGGTCGTCCTGGTGGGCATCTATCTCACCCTGAACGTCGTCGTCGTGTTCGTCGGCCTCTGGCACGTCATCACCGCCGGCCACGTGATCACCGACTGGTCGACCGCCCTGACCAACGAACACGGCAACGTCTTCGTGATGATCGGCGTGGCCCTGATCGTCTTCCCCAAGCTCGCCCTCGGCCTCTCCGGCTTCGAGACAGGCGTCGCGGTCATGCCGCACGTGAAGGGCGACCCGGGTGAGACGGATGACAACCCGGTCGGCCGGATCCGCGACACGAAGAAGCTGCTCACGACCGCCGCCGTGATCATGAGCTGCTTCCTGATCGCCACCAGCTTCATCACCACCCTCCTGATCCCGGAGAAGGAGTTCGAGTCCGGCGGCCCGGCCAACGGCCGCGCCCTCGCCTTCCTCGCGCACGAGTACCTGGGTGGCGCCTTCGGCACGGTCTACGACGTCTCGACCATCGCCATCCTGTGGTTCGCCGGCGCCTCCGCCATGGCGGGCCTGCTGAACCTGATGCCGCGCTACCTGCCCCGCTACGGCATGGCCCCGCACTGGGCCAGGGCCGTCCGCCCGATGGTCATCGTCTTCACCCTGATCGCGTTCCTGGTCACCTGGATCTTCGACGCCGACGTGGACGCCCAGGGCGGCGCGTACGCCACCGGCGTACTGGTCCTGATCAGCTCGGCGGCGATCGCGGTGACCATCGCGGCGCGCAAGGCGGGCCAGCGGAACTGGACGATCGGTTTCGCGGTCATCTCCGCGGTGTTCCTCTACACGACGGTCGTCAACGTCATCGAGCGCCCGGACGGCGTGAAGATCGGCGCCTGCT
>NZ_JABERD010000498.1 GCF_013044505.1 Streptomyces sp. S3(2020)
CCTGAAGGGCGCCGGCCTCAGAGGCCGGGGGGGGTGGGTTGCGCAGGCCTCCGGGGGGTGAGGGGGGGGGGGGGGGGGGGGCGGAGCCCCCTGGGAGCGGGGGCGAAGGGGGGGCAGCCCCTGGGGAGGGGAACGGGTAAGGGCGGCGGGGGCGAGGAAAAGGTCTGCTCTCACGCAGGGCGCGTGTCGGGGATCACAGGGTTCACGGAATGGCCGCGGCGGGCGGGGTGGTTGACTGCTACATGCGTATGTCCATGCGCATGCACATACCGACCGGTACCGGTGCCGGACGGACCGTCCCCGAGGAGTGCCCCCACGTGACCGCCCCCGCCTCCCGCGCCGCCGAAGTCCTCTCGCGGCCGATCACGATCAACGGCCTGACCGTCCCGAACCGCATCGCCATGGCGCCGATGACGCGCATGTTCTCCCCGGACGGCATCCCGGGCGCGGACGTCGCGTCGTACTACTCGCGCCGCGCCGCCGCGGGCGTCGGCCTGATCGTCACCGAGGGCACCTACGTCGGCCACGACTCGGCGGGCGAGAGCACCCGCGTCCCGCGCTTCCACGGCGAGGAGCAGCTCGCCGGCTGGGCGAAGGTCGCCGCCGACGTGCACGCGGCCGGCGGCACCATCGTCCCGCAGCTCTGGCACATCGGCATGACCCGCACCCCGGGCAAGGGCCCCGTCGCGGACGCCCCCGCGGTCGGCCCTTCCGGTCTGCGTCCCGGCGCCGACGAGCCCACCGGCGAGACGATGACCCAGCGCGACCTGGACGACGTCATCGGCGCCTTCGCCGAGGCCGCGGCCGCCGCCGAGCGCATCGGCTTCGACGGCGTGGAGATCCACGGCGCCCACGGTTACCTCGTCGACCAGTTCCTGTGGGAGGGCACGAACCGGCGTACGGACGCGTACGGCGGTGACGCGGTCGCCCGTACCAAGTTCGCGGCGGAGATCGTGGCCGCCGTACGCGAGACGGTGTCGGCGGACTTCCCGATCATCTTCCGTTACTCGCAGTGGAAGCAGGAGGCCTACCGCGCCCGGCTCGCCGAGACCCCGGAGGAGCTGGAGGCCATCCTGACGCCGCTCGCTGCCGCCGGTGTCGACGCCTTCCACGCCTCCACCCGCCGCTACTGGCTCCCCGAGTTCGAGGACTCCGACCTCAACCTCGCCGGCTGGACCAAGAAGCTCACCGGCAAGCAGGTCATCACGGTCGGCTCGGTCGGTCTCGACGGTGACTTCCTCAAGGGCTTCGTGGGCGAGGGCTCCCCGCTCCGGGGCATCGACGACCTCCTCGACGGCCTGGAGCGCGAGGAGTACGACCTCGTCGCCGTCGGCCGCGCGCTGCTCCAGGACCCGGAGTGGGCGGCGAAGGTGCTGGCGGGCCGTACGGAGGAGCTGCGGCCGTACGACGCGGTCGCGCTGCGCTCGCTCAGCTGACTCCGCTGCGGACCGGTGGGGGTACACGCCCCGGGGGCTGCGCCCCCAGACCCCCATCGGCCCGAAGGGCCTCGTCCTCAAACGCCGGACGGGCTGAAATCGTGCTGTGACTTCTCCACATCCTCCGCTGCCACGCAAGAGGA
>NZ_JABERD010000499.1 GCF_013044505.1 Streptomyces sp. S3(2020)
TTCGTTCAACTAGACGCACTACTCCGCCCAGTAGACTGCGTGGAAGTCTTGGAACGTAAGTACGCGCTCCGGAACCGGCCAGGAGCTGCTCAACTTGGATCGCAGCACCCGGCGGAGCGTCGAACGGGGCGAGGCGGACTCGTTGTTCTACCTCAAGAGCATGCCGTTGTTTGTCTTCAAGGAGAAGTCGGCATACGAGGTGCTCAGGAGGCTCGTGGGCGCGGAGATGTGTATGAGGGACAGGGCCCATCCCGACAGCAGGCCGTCCCCGCGGCGGGCCGTCCCCGCGGCGGTGCAGGAATGCCTGCGGCGCAACTTGCTGCCACCGCCATCCACTTGGCCCGGACCGACGCGGTGGCGAAGCTGGTGCGCACAGAGCACCGGGCGCCCGGACACGGGCGGCTCGGCGCGCTGCCGACCAGCCCTGGGGGCCGGGTGTCCGCCCGCGGCTGCCCGGCAGCACGTCTTCTGCGCTCCTCCGCACACGAGCCCCGCCGCCCCGTCCCGCCCGTACCGAGGAGCCGACCATGTCCCAGCACGCAGTCCTCGGCGCTCCGGACACCACCGCCGTCGCCCGGGGCCTGATCCGCAGCGAGCGCCCGCACAGCGCCCCGCCCGGTGAACAGCGCTTCGTCCTGCGCGACGAGATGCCGCTCGGGCACCCGCTGTTCAACGACACCCCCGGCCCGCACGACCCTCTGCTCTTCGTGGAGTTGGTGCGCCAGGCCGGCCTGCACGTCGGCCACCGGCACTTCGGGGTGCCCCTCGAACGGCCCGCGCTGTTCTACCGGTTCGCGCTGCGGCTGTCCGATCCCGCCGTCTGGCAGGACTCCGCCGAGGGCGCCCGGCTGGCCCTGGAGATGCGGGCCGAGCCGACCCGGACGGTGGCCGGTGTGCCGCGCAGCCTGCGGCTGGGCGGGACCCTGCGGCTCGACGGCGCCGAGGGCTGCACCGGCTCGGCCGAACTCGTCTTCGTCACGCCCACGGTGGCCCGCAACCACCGCGCCACAAGTCGCCTCGCGGCTCTGGTCCGCACACCCACCGAGGGTCCGCGCCCCGGCACCCGGCCCGCCGCCCCCGCACTGGTCGGCCGGCGCACCACGGCCAACGTGGTCGTGTCGGAGCCGGTGCGTCAGGCGTCGACGCTCACCACGAACGTCCTGGTCGACCCCTGCCACCCGGTCTTCTTCAGGGACGCCGCCGACTCGGTGCCCGGCCTGCTGCTCGTGGAGGCCCTGCGCCAGAGCGCGTTGCTGGCGGTCGCCTCCGAGGGGGCCGCGCCGTGCGCGACGGCCCTGACACGGCTGTCGGTCCATCTGCGCGGCCACGCCGAACTGGACCTGCCGCTCCTGTGCACCGCCCGCAGCGAGCCCGGCGGGATCGACGCCACGGGCCGCCGTCTGACCCGGATCCCGCTCACCCTGCGCCAGGCGGGACGGACCATCGCCCAGGCGGAGGCGGTGACGGCGGAGAACGAGTGAGCCGGTAGCCATGGCACGTGCCGCACGGTGGCACGGGCCGTGGCCACGGGCCCGACGGCTGTCGTCCGGCCGCCCGCCCACTCGCGGACCGGCCC
>NZ_JABERD010000500.1 GCF_013044505.1 Streptomyces sp. S3(2020)
TGCCTGCCCCTCGTAGCCCTGCTACCGCGCAGGGCACAGGAGAACGAGCACCACTGAGCCCTCAAGAAGGGCGGCTGCGCCTGCCCTTCTTGAGGGCTCAGTGGTGCTCGTTCTCCTGTGCCCTGCGCGGTAGCAGGGCTACGAGGGGCAGGCACACGGTGAGGGCGGCCGCGACCGTGAGGAGGCTGACCGTGGTGGCGTGCGTCGTGTCGCCGGTCGTTCGGAAGTAGACCGAGGTCACCGCCGCCGCTCCGATCGCGTTGGCCAGTTGCTGTACGGCGTTGAGTGAGCCGCTCGCGCTGCCGGCCTCCGTCGGGGCGATGTCGCCGATCGTGATGTCGTACACCGTGCCGAAGCAGGTGCCCATGCCGATGCCGAGGATCAGCAGGGGTGGGACCAGGGACCAGGTTCCGGTGTGGGTTCCGGAACGGTGGATCAGCAGGGTCAGCCAGGCGCAGCCGGTCAGGAGGGTGAGGAGGCCGGCGGGGACGAGGCGGCGGCCGTGGGTGTGGATCAGGCCGTGGCAGGCGATCGAGGCGATGACGATGCCGATGGTCAGGGGGATCAGGGCGAGCGCGGTGCCGGTGGGGGAGCGGCCGAGGCCCTGTTGGAGGAAGAGGGAGAGGACGTAGAGGAGGCCGGCGGTCGCGGCGAAGGCGACGACGCCGAGGGTCAGGCCCGCCGCGAAGCCGCGGTTGCGGAGCAGGGTCGGTTCGATGAGCGGGTGGGGCGCGGTGCGCTGGCGGTGACAGAAGGCGGCGAAGAGGGCGAGGCCGCAGGCCAGGAGGATCGGCGGCCGACCGGTCCAGCCGCCTGTCCAGCCTCCCGCCGAGGCGTCGATCAGCCCGCCCAGCAGGCCGAGCAGCGCGCCGGTGAGCAGCACGGCCCCGCGGATGTCGACCGAGACGGTCCGGTCGCCGGGGTCGCGCGGCAGCAGGCGGGCGGCGGCGAGGAGGGCGGCGCCGCCGAGGAGCAGGTTGATCAGGAACATGGGGCGCCAGCCGAGGCCGAGGACGTCGGCGTCGACGAGGAACCCGGCGAGGATCGGGCCGCCGACCGCGGACAGCCCCATCGCGGGCCCGAAGAGGCTGAACGCCTTGCCGATCTGGTCGCGGGGCCAGGTGGCGCCGAGGATGCCGAAGCCCTGCGGGATGACGAGGGCCCCGAAGGCGCCCTGGGCGAGCCGGGCGAGGACCAGGGTCGTCGGGTCGGGGGCGAGCCCGCAGGCCAGTGAGGCCACCACGAACCCGGCGAGCCCGAGCAGGAAGAGCCTGCGGCGGCCGTATCTGTCGCCGAGCCGTCCGCCGGGCACGAGCAGTACGCCGAGGGCGAGTGCGTAGGAGGCGCCGAGCCACTGGACGAGGCCGGGGCCGCCGCCGAGGTCGGCGGTGATCGTCGGGGCGGCGATGTTGGTGATCGTGGCGTCGAGGAGGTCGAGGACGTCCGCGGCGAGGATCACGGCCAGGATCGCCCAGCGGGTGCGGGCGGGGAGGGGAGGGGGCTGTGGAGAGTTGTTGTCTGCGTCATGCAGTGTCTGTGTCACGCAGATGAATATGG
>NZ_JABERD010000501.1 GCF_013044505.1 Streptomyces sp. S3(2020)
ACCCGCACATCAGCGTCACCAATGGCTACGGCCCGACGGAGAACACCACCTTCACCACGTACGAGCACCTCACCACCGCCTCCTGCGGCCAGGGCGGGAAGCCGTCCAGCGGGCCGCCGATGGACGGCTTCCCGCCCTGGCCGCAGGAGGCGGTGGTGAGGTGCTCGTACGTGGTGAAGGTGGTGTTCTCCGTCGGGCCGTAGCCATTGGTGACGCTGATGTGCGGGAAGAGCCGCAGCGCCTCGGCCACGGCGGGGCCCGAGGCCTGCTCGCCGCCGATCCAGACGTGCTTGAGGGCGCCGATGACGGATCTCCGCTCCGCGACAAGGGAGTTGAAGAGGGAGGTGGTGAAGAAGGCCGCCGTCACACCGTGGGTGTCGACCGCGCGCTCCAGTGCGGCGGCCGACGTGTCCCGCGACGGCAGGACGACGACCGTGCCGCCGTTGAGCAGCGGCACCCACAGCTCGTAGGTCGACGCGTCGAAGGAGTGCGCCGAGTGCGCGAGGACGCGGGAGTGGTCCTGAGTCGTCCAGCAGGTGTCCGCCGCGAAGCCCAGGATGTTGCCGTGGGTCACGGCGACGCCCTTGGGGTGTCCGGTGGACCCGGAGGTGTACATCACGTAGGCGAGCTGGTCGGCTCCTGCCACCGGAGAGGCGTACGGCGTCGCGGGCACGTCGTCGGCCGCCGCGCCGAGCCGGGGTTCGTCGGCCCGGACGACGGCGAGAGTCGGTGCCGTGTCGCGCAGGGCGGCGCGGGTGTGCGTGGCCGTGTCGACCACCAGCACGCGGGGTTTCGACTCCTTGAGCACCGCGCCGAGCCGAGCGTCGGGGCTGCGCAGGTCGAGGGGGAGGTAGGCGGCACCGGTCTTGAGGGTGGCCAGGAGTGCGACGACGAGGTCGGCGGAGCGTTCCATCGCGATCGCGACCAGCTGCTCGGGCCCGGCACCCGCGGCCAGCAGGTGACGGGCCAGCCGGTCGGCCCGCTGGTCGAGTTCCCGGTACGAGAGCTCCCGGGTGCCGCACACCAGTGCCGTGGCGTCGGGTGTGCGGGCCACCTGTGCCGTGAACCGGTGGACCACTGACCGGTCGAGGGGTGCCTGTGCGGTGCCGGTGCCCCGGGCGAGGACGGTCTCGCGCTCGGCGTGTCCCAGCAGGTCCACGGCGCTCAGGCGGAGTTCGGGGTCGGCTGCCACCTGGTCCGCGAACCGTACGAGGCGGTCGGCCAGCCCCCGCGCCGTCTCGTCCTCGAAGAGATCCCGTGCGAAGAGGAGCCGTCCCTCGACCTCCTCGCCCACCTGACGAAAGTCGAAGAGCAGGTCGAACTCGGTGGTGTCGGCGGGTGCCGGGTAGTCCCAGCGTGTCTCCAGGCCGGGGAAGCGGGCCTGGGCGACCGCGTTGTTCTGCAGACTCAGCATCACCTGGAACAGCGGATGCCGCCCCGCCGAACGCACCGGATTGACCGCCTCCACCACCCGCTCGAACGGCACATCCTGATGCCCCAACGCCCCCAACACACCCGACCGCACCCGCCCCA
>NZ_JABERD010000502.1 GCF_013044505.1 Streptomyces sp. S3(2020)
CCCGGCCCCCGCTCCCTCGCCCGTCTCCGTGCCGTACGACTGCGCCCGCGACGGATGGCCCTGGAGCTGTGTCGCACTGTGCGAGAGCAGCGGACGCTGGGACGCCGACACCGGCAACGGCTTCTACGGCGGGCTCCAGTTCTGGCAGCCCACCTGGGAGGAGTTCGGCGGCCTGACGTACGCCCCGCGCGCGGATCTCGCCACCCGTGCGCAGCAGATCTCCGTCGCCCAGGAGGTGCTGGCCGTGCAGGGCTGGGAGGCCTGGCCGGTCTGTTCCCGGAGGTACGGGCTCAAGGGCCGTATGCACACGGTGAAACCCGGTGACACGCTCTCGGCGATTGCCCGCAAGTACGGCGTCCAGGGCGGCTGGCGGGCGCTGTACGAGGCCAACAAGGACATGATCGGCCGCGATCCGGACCGGCTGAACGTGGGCACGCTGCTGGCCCTGCCGAAGGAGTCGAAGAGTGCTATCCGGGGCTCGGCCGTGTTCGGTCCGCCCCTGTCGGCGGGTCCAGTTCGGCCGCCTCTCCGCTGAACACGACGGTGCCGCGGCGCAGTTCGTACACGACGGCCGTCCGGCCGTGCAGGACGGGCGGCAGCCGCTGCTCGGCGACGACCACGCAGGCGTCGAGCCCGCTCAACAGGTCGTACGTGCGGGCCGCGACCGTCGGCGACATGCCCTGCGCCGGTTCGTCGACGAGCACCACGCGCGCGCGTGCCAGCAGGACGCGGGAGAGGGCCAGCATGCGCTGCTCACCACCGGAGAGGGTGCCGGCGCGGCGGGGGAGCAGGGCGGTGAGCTGGGGGTAGGCGTCGAGGGCGTCGTCGTACGACGGTGCGGCGAGCGCCAGGTTCTCGCGGACCGTGAGCGAGCCGAACACCGCCTGCCGCTCGGGGACCAGGCACAGACCGCGGCGGGCGCGCTCGTGGGCGGGCAGGCGGGTCACGTCGGCGCCGTCCCACACCACGGCGCCGCCGGACAGCGGCACGACGCCGGCGAGGGCGCGCAGGGCGGGCGTGCGGCCGCTGCCGTTGCGGCCCAGCAGGACGGTGAGACCAGGGCCCGGGGCGGCGAGGGTGACGCCGTGGAGGGCCTCCAGGGGGCCGTAGCGCACGCGCGCGTGGCGCAGGGAGATCGTGGTCATGGGGCTGCCGTCCATACCGTGTCCAGGACGTGTTCGGGCGGGCCCGAGGCGACGATGCGGCCCGCCGTCATGACGTGCACGACGTCGGCGAGGCCGGCGACCAGGTCGAGGTCGTGTTCCACGACGAGCAGGGCCGTGCCGTCGGCGGCGAGGGCCTTCAGCACGCGGGCCAGTGCGGTCACTTCGGCCGTGTCCAGGCCGGCGGCCGGTTCGTCGAGGAGGAGCACCCGGGGGCTGCCGGCGAGGGCTCTGGCGAGTTCCACGCGACGCAGGGTGCCGGTGGGGAGGGCGGCGGCGGGGAGGTCCCGGAGCTGTCCCTTTTACACATCTCCGAGCCCCCGCGC
>NZ_JABERD010000503.1 GCF_013044505.1 Streptomyces sp. S3(2020)
GGCCTCCGGCGCGGTTGGTCCGGCAAGTCCGTGGAGACCGTCTCGACGGCCTCGCTCAAGCCGGTCGGAAACGGCCTGCTCGTCGTGGGCGCGGGCGGGGTCGTCGGCGCGATCCTCAAGGCGAGCGCGTCGATCTCGATGAGGAGTCCGGCGGGGAGGCCGACGTAGACCGTCGTGCGGGCGGCCGGGGGCGCGGTGAGGCCCTGCTCCTCGAAGTAGGTGTTGTAGATGCCGTTCATCTCGGCGAAGTGGTCGACGTCCGTGAGGTAGACACGGATCATCATCGCGTCGTCCCAGCTCGCGCCGCCCTCCTCCAGGATCGCCTTGACGTTGGCGAGGGTCTGGAGGGTCTGCTCGCGCAGGGTGGGGCCGGCGGGCGTGGGCGGCCTGCCCTCCTCGGCCGGGAGGAACCCGACCTGCCCGGCCACCTGGAGGATGTTGCCCTTCCTGACACCGTGCGAGAACTTCGCGGGCGGGGCGGTGTGGGTCTTGGGGGTGAGCGCGGTCTTCTCGGTCATGAGGTGGCTTCCTTGACGGGGGTTCTGCCGGAGTACTCGCCGCTGACGGCGTCCGCGGTGCGGCGGACCAGCGGGAGGAGGGTGAGGAGTTCGTCGGCGGTGACGACGACGTTGGGGGCGGAGACCGACATCGCGGCCACGACCCTGCCGTCGGCGCCGCGGATGGGTGCGGCTACGCAGTTGATGGACTCCTCGTGGCCACCGAGGTCGGTGGCCCAGCCCTGTTCGCGCACACGCTCCAACTCCTTGAGGAAGGCGGGTGCGTTGGGGGTCGAACGGGACGTGAACATGGGGTAGTCGAGCTTGTCCGCGAGGGCGCGGCGCTCGGACTCGTGGAGGTCGGCGAGGAGCAGCTTGGCCACGGCCGCGACGGTGATGGCGACGGGCTTGCCGATCCGGGAGTACATCCGGACCGGGTAGCGGCTCTCGACCTTGTCGATGTAGAGGACCTCGTCCTCCTCGTACACGGCGAGGTGGACGGTGTGGCCGCACTGCTCGTTGAGGCGTACGAGGTGGGGGTGGGCGATCTCGCGGATGTCGAGGTTCTCCATCGCCTCCTGGGCCAGCGCGATGAGGCGGGCGCCGAGGCGGTAGCGCTGGTCGGACTGGCGGTAGACCATGCCGTGTTCGTGAAGGGTGCGCAGGAGGCGGAGGGCGGTGGACTTGTGGACGCCGAGGCGGTCGGCGACCTGCCCCAGGTCCGCGGGGCCCTCTGCGAGCAGCGGCAGGATGCTGAGCGCGCGGTCGACGGTCTGGCTCATGGAATGCGTACCTCCTCCGGGGCCTGCTCGGCTTGCGTCCAGCCGGGGCCGAGTCGAAGTGTCTCCCAGGTGCCGTCGTCCACGGCGGCCAGGCGGTCGGCGGTGTCGCGGGCGGGGGGTGTCGCGAGGTCGCCGGGGGTGGTGAGGGTGGCGGCGGCGTGGAGGTGGGCGTGGCGGAGGCGGGTCTTGAGGGGGAGGCCTCGCAGGGTGGCGGAGAGGAAC
>NZ_JABERD010000504.1 GCF_013044505.1 Streptomyces sp. S3(2020)
AGCCGGCGGGGTGCGAGGGCCTCGGTGGCGCGTACGCCGGGCTGGGGCGCCGGGCCCTTCTCCTGGGCGGCCCGGGCCGCGCGGGCGGCGCTCAGCCGGGACAGCGCGTCGAGCAGTTCGCGCTCGCCGCGGCCGCGCAGCAGGAGCAGGACGAAGGGGTCGGCGTCGAGCAGGCGGGCGGTCTGGTAGCAGAGGGCGGCGGCGTGCTTGCAGGGGTGGCCGCGGTCGGGGCAGCTGCACTGCGGTTCGAGGTCGCCGGGTCCGGGGAGCAGCCGGACGCCGCCCTCGGCGAGGGCGTGGGGCATCTCCTTGTCGAGCAGGGCGGCGATGTGCCCGGTGCGGTCCGCGGCGGTGTCCAGGAAGCGGTCCCAGTCGGCGTCGTCGAGCGTCCGCAGCCGCACCTGCACCCGGTACGGCCGGGGCCGGCTGCCCTGTACGTAGGCGAGGACGAGCCCCGGTGTCACGGTGATGGCGTCCACATGTCCCTGCTCCGCGTAACCACGCCCCCGCGCCAGCCGCTTGGCGTCCAGCGCGCCCCTCTCCAGGGCGTCCACCCATGCGTTGCCCCACCAGGTCTCGGCGAACCCGCCGTCCTCGCCACCGGCGCGGGTCGTGAACGCCGGGAAGGTGCGGCGCAGTTCACCGTCCCGGCCGGGGGCGGCCATGGAACGGGCGTGGCGGGGTGCGGCAGGAGGGGGTGAGTCCGGGTCGCCGGTGCCGAGGCGGTACGGGTCGAGGTCGGCCTCCTGCGAGGTGCCGACGGGAGCAGGGTCCCGCCCGGCCGCACTCCCCCGGTCCGCCGCCTCGTCGCCGTCGTCGGGCATGCGGAAGGCGTCGGCCGCCAACTCCCTGACGGCACGCGCCCGTTCTGCGGCGGTACGGCCACCGGCACCGCCGCGGCCGACAGGAGCGGGCGGTGTCGTACGACGCGGCAGGGCCCCGCCGTCGGCGCCCCCGCCCGTGAGCTCCGTACGCGTCCGCCGGTCCTCCGCACGGGCGGCCCGCAAGGCCTCACGCGCCCGGTCCGCGGGCCGTGCTCCCTGCGGGGCGCCTTCCCCGTCCCCGGCGCCCGGGGCGGTTCTCGCCGCGGCGGACACACCGGACGGCTGGGCCGCCGCTCGCTCGCCCGCCGCGAGCGGTGCCGGGCTCGGCTCGGCCTGAGCCGTGTCGATGCGCCGCACCTCACCGTCGGCGTCGGGGTCGGGGTCGGTATTGAGGCGACGACCGGAGAGCGCGCCCCGCAGCGCGGCGCGGGCGGCGTCACCCGGCCGCACCACACGCCGCTCCGGCTCCTGAGCCGCGGGCTGTGCACCGACCTGTGCACCGGCGAACGGTCCCGGCTCCGAACTCCCCGTCGCGGAACCCACGGGAACGGTCGGGTCCGCCGTGCCGTCCCCCGCTGTGCCCGGCACCGCAGGGTCCTCCGCGACCGGCTCGGGCACCGCCGCGACCGCCCGCTCCCCGAACAGGTCGGTCTCGGTCTCCTCGGTGAAG
>NZ_JABERD010000505.1 GCF_013044505.1 Streptomyces sp. S3(2020)
TGGTACGTGACTGCATCTCTACGTCTGATCCCGGATACTACTAGTGTGTTCTGGCGCAGTTGTCTGTAGTGGCGTGCTAGACGCTTTGTGTCTTGAATGATACTGCAGCCACCGACATCTCCACTGATCTCTTCGTCGGAAGGGTCAGAGGTGTAGAAGAGACAGTTCCACCACCAGTGACGTGCGGATTGGTGTCGTGCCCGGATGAGATCGCCCGCGGGTGGCAAGTCGTTGAAGTCGGCTGAGACTTCTGCGTAGGCCTCGAGGAGGGAGAGCAGGTTGGGCTCCACGTCTTCGAAGCGGCGCTCACGTTCCACGAACGGCCGCAGTGCTGCCCATACGGTGGCGGCGCGGCGGCGCACCATCAGTGTCGCGGTCGGCTCGTCGATGATTCCCGCCGCGTAGAGAGATGCCAGGGTCTGGAAGAAGTAGGCCACGTTGTAGACGGTTTCGCGGACTTCGTGCGGCAGGCCGCGCAGGCCGCCGTTGGGGTCGTGTTCCTGCCCGAGGCGGGTGCACACGTACTGGTACTGGTCGTGGAGGCGGACGTTACGGAATTCTGAGAGCAGGTCCATGAGCGCCGGCAGATGGTTGGCGTGGCGCGCTGTGCGTACCTGGAGTGCGCCGAACCAGAGTGTGGCAAGGAGTGCCACTACGGACACCGTGACGGCGAGCAGGTTGAACAGGGTCGACACACTCACCTCGACCTCCGGATCATCCAGGCGGCCCGGGCCGCTGTGAGGTGCAAGTCGGGCGTCTTGGGTGGGGCTCGACACTCCGGATTGCCGGTGGGGCGGCGGTGTTCGTACTCCCCGTGCTTTCCCTGCCGGCACACGTCTGGAAACGCTCGGAGCTCACCACTCGCGTACCGGGGCCGATGGGCTGTTACGCGCGCCTCGTGGGCCACAGCGTTGCCGTGCCGCGGCTTGCCCCGAGCGAGAAGAACATCCCCATCCACCGCGCTGCCACTCGTCGCCAGCCGTGTCCGGCGGCCGCGGTGGTGAGGGGGCATCAGGCGACGACCGCCTCTGCTTGGCAAGGCGGGCCAGATGCTGCTCGCGCAGCTCTTCCCAGGGGGTGCACTGCTCGGGGTCGGGCAGTCCGTTGGCGGCGACGTCCTCCAGGACGGCCGCGAACTGGTCGGCCCGGGCGCGGGCCTGCGCCGCGACCGCGCGCACGGCATCGGCAGTCTCGGCATCCAACGGCCGCCGGGCGGCGGATGCCGGCTCCCGGCAGCACACTCGGTGCAACTCGCCTACGCGACCGAGTGATCCGGCCGCCGCACGCTCCTGCTCCCACACAGCGCCGGACGGAGCACAGGCAGGCGAGTCGGCTTGGGCCGCCACGCCTGCCGCGGCGCCGTTGCCTCCCTGGCGCGCCTGGCCGTGCCGGGCGCCGAGCGCGGAGGCCCCGGCCGACGCGCAACGAGAAGAGAACGGCGCCCCGATCCCCCGAGGCGCACCCTCACCC
>NZ_JABERD010000506.1 GCF_013044505.1 Streptomyces sp. S3(2020)
ATCCTGTCGTCGCACAGCGGCGAGGACGCCGTACGGGTGATCCGCGAGCTGCGCACCGCCGCCGAGCGGTGCGCGACCTTCAAGGACGTGGCGGTGGGCTTCCGTTACGACGACGTGGAGGTGCGGCCCGATCCGCACTACGGCGACGAGTCCGTGTACCTGCGGCTCACGCAGCTCGCGGCGCTGAGCGAGGACGAGGAGCCCATCCGGGTCCCCTACGCGGTGCTGGCCGTCCGGCAGGGGGCGACGGTGGCGGTGTTCCACGAGTTCAACCGCCCGGAGAAGACGGGCGAGACGGACCCGGCCGTCATCCCGGAGGCGATCGTCAGGGCCCAGCTGGAGAAGCTGACGGCGACCCGGTGAGCGCGGCGGTCAGGGCACGGCCGGGCCGGTGATGAGGCGGCCCTCGGCGTCGTAGGGCCAGACATTGGGGACACAGCCCTTCATGCCCTTGATCTGCTGCATCATCGCCGGGGCGGGTTTGCCGGGGCCCGGGCAGGTGACGTGGCCGTGGTGGAGGAAGTGGCCGACCTCGTGGTTGATGATCAGGGCACGGTAGGACCGTACGTCGTCGGCGTAGTACTGGGTGGCCAGCTCCCAGCGCCTGAGGTTGACCATGACGTTCTCGTTCACGCTGCAGTTGTACTCGCCCCCGGTGTCCAGGCCCTGCGTCGCGCAGATCTTGTCCACGGTGCCCGGGGTCGCGACCTTGACGACGAAGTCGGCGGTCCCCGACGAGATCCGCTGGAACGCGGAGGTGCCGTCCGCGGTCCAGCCCCGGGGGTCGGCCAGGACGCGGTCCACCTGCTCGGCCACGTCCGCGGTGGAGAGGTCGAGTCCGGTCTCGACCTCGACGCGGTAGCGCAGGGTCTTCTTCCCGTCGCCGGTCCTGGGGCTGCCTCCGGACGGCGGCGTCGGGAACGGGAGGGTGTGGTGGTGTGGGCGGTCATGGTTGGCCAGGTTGTGGCCGCCATGTGATCGGATCTGGCCCGAATGATAACGAAGCGATAACGAACTGCTCGCTGCGGGCTGTGTGATCATCCGGTAACAGAGTCCGGGAGCGCGCCCGGCGGTCCCGATACTGAGCCCATGCCACGAGTTCTGCTGATCGAAGACGACCGCGCCGTCCGCGAAGGGGTCGCCCTGGCGCTGCGCCGCCAGGGACACGACGTCGCCGCCGCCGCGACCGGCGAGGACGGCATGGCGCACCTCACGTCCTTCCGGCCCGACGTCGTGGTCCTCGATCTGATGCTGCCCGGCATGACCGGCCTGGACGTGTGCCGGGGCATCCGCTCCGTCGACCAGACCCTGCCGATCGTCATGGCGACCGCGCGGGGCGACGACGTCGACATCGTCGTGGGCCTGGAGGCGGGCGCCGACGACTACGTCGTCAAGCCGGTGCAGGCCGGTGTGCTCAACGCCCGTATCCGCGCGGTCGCCATGACGATCGGCAGGGTC
>NZ_JABERD010000507.1 GCF_013044505.1 Streptomyces sp. S3(2020)
TTGTCTCTTCTTGTTGGTGGTATTGTTATTTTTTTTGTTAATGCGACGGCCACCACCTAGACTTCCCCTCTCGTCTTCGGCGGCGGCGTGAGATGTGTATAAGAGCCGGCCGCCGATGGGCGGGCGGGCGTGGTTGTCGTCGTCGATACGGGCCGCGAGCGACCAGACGGTGGCCTCCGTCGGGCCGTACACATTGGTGACCTCGGCGGCGAGCGAGTGCAGCCGGCCGGCCAGGGCGGCGGGCAGGGCCTCGCCTCCGACGAGGACGCGCAGGCCCGCGACGGCCTCGGGGGCTTCGGACACGAGCCCGGTCCACAGCGACGGGGTGGCCTGCAGGGCCGTGACGCGATGCTCCCGGATCAGGTGGGCCAGCGCCCGGGGATCGCGTACGTCCTCCTGTCCTGCCAGGACCACGGCCGCGCCGCGCAGCAGCGGGAGCAGCAGTTCGAGCTGGGCGATGTCGAAGGAGACGGTGGTCGGGGCGAGCAGTCGGTCGTCCGGGCCCAGCGGCAGAAGGCGTTCCATGGCCGTCAGCAGCCGAGCGAGATTGCCGTGGGTGACCGCGACGCCCTTGGGACGGCCGGTGGAGCCCGAGGTGTGGATGACGTAGGCCAGGCGCTCGTCGGCGCGGGCGGCCGGCGCGAGTTCGGCGGCCGACAGGGCGTCCGACGACAGGGTCGGCGGGCAGGTGGCGTCGGTGAGGACGGTGACCGGTGAGACATCGGCGAGGATCGACTCGGTGCGGGCCCGTGGGTGCCGGGGGTCCAGGGGGAGGTAGGCGGCGCCGGTCTTCAGGACGGCCAGGAGTGCGACGACGAGGTCGGCGGAGCGTTCCATCGCGATCGCGACCAACTGCTCGGGCCCGGCGCCCGCGGCCAGCAGATGACGGGCCAACCGGTCGGCCCGCTGGTCGAGTTCCCGGTACGACAGGCTTGTGGCGCCGCAGACGACGGCCGTGGCGTCAGGAGTGGCCGCGGCCCGGGCCTCGAACCGGTCCGTCAAGGAGGCGGGCTCCGCCGTCAGCTCCCGCCCGGTCCCGCGGGTGAGGAGGACCGCGCGCTCGGCCGGCCCGAGCAGGTCCGTCCTGCTCAGCGGACGCTGTGGGTCCGCGGTCACCTCGGTGACGAGGTGTTCCAGGCACCGCGCGAGCTGTCGCGCCGTCTCCTCCTCGAAGACGTCCCGCGCGAACAGCAGCCGCCCTTCCAGACCACCCGCCCGCTCATGGACGTCGAAGAGCAGGTCGAAGTCGATCCGCTCGTCGCCCTCGACGTCGAGCAACTCCGTGTCCAGGCCGGGGAACCGGGCCTGGGCGACCGCGTTGTTCTGCAAGCTCAGCATCACCTGGAACAGCGGATGCCGCCCCGCCGAACGCACCGGATTGACCGCCTCCACCACCCGCTCGAACGGCACATCCTGATGCCCCAACGCCCCCAACACACCCGACCGCACCCGCCCCA
>NZ_JABERD010000508.1 GCF_013044505.1 Streptomyces sp. S3(2020)
GTCTTCGCGGACGCCGTAGCGGGAGGGGGCGGTGGCGGAAGGGCCCATCTGGGCGGGGCCGTTGATGGAGGCGCGGCGGGCGGCACGGCGTCGGGTCTCGCACAGCAGGCACAGGTCGGGGGCGTTCTCGTCGACCGGGCCGTTGGGGTGCTCGGCGCAGCGGGTGCTGGGAGCGGCGGTGGTCACGCTCTCGTCCAGCAGCTCCAGAGCGCGCTTGATGTCGGCCTTGACCTCGTGCAGCTTGGCGTCGGGCGTGTCGGCGGTGAGGGCCTCGCCGTGCTCGCCGAGAAGGCGGAGGGCTCGGCCGAGGGCGGTGAGCTGGGCGTGGTTCATGACGGCCAGTGTCTCAGTCGGCGTAGTCCTTGAGCGGCTCGGTGTCCAAGGTGATGTTCACGGGGGCGGGGAGCTCTACCGGCGATCCGTACGGGTACGAAAGGTTCCGCTGGTAGGTCCCGTGTCTGAGGTCGCTGTGCACGACGAGCGTGTCATTTTCGCGGTCGATCAGCAGGCAGACAGGAATGCCGGCTTCCGCGTAGCCACGGACCTTGTCGACACGGTCGCGGCGGTCTGTGTCACGGTCGTGGGAGGTGACTTCGACGACCATGAGAACGCCGTCGGGATCAGCCCAGTCCCCCTCCTGGGAGATGAAGTGATCGAGTGGCGCCAACGCGCCGTCCGCGCAGGCGTGTCCTTTGCGGTAGGCGCCGATCTTGAGGCCTTGTTCCGGGTACAGGGCCAGTTCGGGGCGGAACTGCATGAACAGCCGCAGCAGCCACATGACGATGGCCCTGTGGCGTTGGTCCGGCAACGGCTTGACCTCTAGCTTTCCATCGATGAGTTCGAGCTTGACCGCTTCGGGCGCCTTGCGGGCCAGCTCCTCGAAGTCCTCGGCGGACATCTGCGGATGCTGAGCGGTGCTGGGGGTCATGGCGTCGCCTCCTCCCCTCCATGGTGCCCCGGGGCGGTGTCGCCGGACCGTGGGAGCCGTCATACGGGTGTCCTTTCTCGTTGCTTCAGAGCCATTGCGGCACGGATCTCCGCCGCACGGGCGTGGATCACAGGGGCGGGCAGGGGCTCGGCGGGGCGTTCGGGGGCGCGTAGTCCGTCGCGGCAGCCGCCGCACACGCCGCCCGGCAGCGCCCCCGGCCGTCCCGGCACCCCGCACTCCGCGCACTCCAGAATCCGGCGGGGCGGCCGCGCGGCGGGTGGCTCCGCCGGGAGCTTGCTGGTCAGGCGGGCGTGGACCAGGGCCACCGCGCTGTGGACCGGGCTCGGCAGACCGCTGGTCAGGGCATGGCGTACGACGTCGTCGGTGGCGCCCCGCTCGAACCACGGCGTCAGCAACGGGGCGAGCCGGGCGCACTCGGCGTCGGAGAGGGAGAGCGCGGGGGCGGTGCGGCCGATGGCCTGTCCCTTGTGCACATCTCCGAGCCCACCGGCCCCCGGGGC
>NZ_JABERD010000509.1 GCF_013044505.1 Streptomyces sp. S3(2020)
TTTATGCCACGTGCACACCCGCGTGCGACATGAGGGGGGGGGGGGGAAGAGTGAGGTGGGTATAAGAGACAGGTGGTGGGGGACGTGTTGTCGCCGTGGCCCGACGTGGGCCACTTCGGTTCGGTGTGCACAACTGCCCCGCTTTCCCGCTCGGTCGGCTCGCTCCGGCTCGCTCCGGCTCGGAGATCAACGTACGCCACCGTGTCCATGCGCCGGCGCCCGAAGGGAACAGCCGCCCCCTCGACCGGTGTTGTGGCCTAGCACACATCAGTCGCCGCACACCGCTGGAGGAGACCGTATGACCGCCCTGACCAGGCTGGAACGCGAGCAATTCCTGGCCGAACCCCACGTGGCCGCGCTGTCGGTGGACGGCGGAGAGGGACGGGCGCCGCTGTCCGTGCCGATCTGGTACCAGTACGAGCCCGGCGGCGACATCTGGATCCTCACCGGCCTCGGCTCCCGCAAGCAGCGGCTGATCGACGCGGCGGGCCGGTTCTCCCTCATGGTGGACACGGTCGAGCCGGAGCTGAAGTACGTGTCCGTGGAGGGCCCGGTCCTCGACACCACCCCCGCCACCGTCGAACTCCTCCGGGAGATCTCCGCGCGCTACCTGCCGCCCGAGAAGGTGGAGGCGTACGTCGACTTCGCCTGGAAGAACCACGGCGAGCAGGTGATCATCCGGCTGCGCCCGGAGCGCTGGGTGTCATCGGACATCGGTTCGTTGTAGGCGGCGCCCGGGGGTGAGAATCGGGGGCATGGGAACGGATCTTCACGCACTCCTGAGATCACTGCGGGTATGGGCCCCCGAGGCCACCACCCTGCCCTCCTTCGACCCGGCCACGGCCCCCGCCGAACCACTCCCCCTCTTCACGGAGTGGTTCGCGGAGGCGGTGGCGGCGGGCCAGCCCGAACCGCACACGATGTCCCTGGCCACCTCGGACGAGGCCGGCCACCCGGACGTACGCACGGTGATGCTGCACGGCGCGGACGCGGCGGGCTGGGCCTTCGCCACCCACGTGACCAGCCGCAAGGGCCACCACCTCACGGCCCGCCCCTACGCGGCCCTGGGCTTCTACTGGCCGGCCCTGGGCCGTCAGGTCCGGATCCGCGGCCCGGTCACCGCGGCCCCCTCCCAGGAGGGCCGGGCCGACCTCCACGCCCGCTCGACAGGCGCCCTGGCCGCCGCGCTCACGGGCCACCAGAGCGAGGCCCTGGGCTCACTGGAGGAGCTGGCCGAGGCCTCCGAGGCGGCATGGACCGAGGCCCGGTCGAGACCGGACGCCCCGGTGCCGACGTGGACCCTGTACCGCTTGGCCCCTCAGGAGGTGGAGTTCTTCCAGGGGGACGCCCGGCGCCGACATGTGCGGCTGGTGTATCGCCGTACGGGGCAGGGGTGGGCGTCCCCCTGGAAGAACTCCTCCTCCTGAGGGGCCAAGCGGTACAG
>NZ_JABERD010000510.1 GCF_013044505.1 Streptomyces sp. S3(2020)
GGTCTGTCGCTCGCCGGCGAGCCTCTGTCCACGGTCCTGCTGTCTGTGGCTCGTTTGTCGGCAGCGGAGCGTCTGCTCCGTGCTGCCATCCCCTTGTTTTTCAACGATACTGCGACCACCTAGATCTACACGATCCTCTGCGTCGGCATCGTCAGACGTGTATAAGCGACCGGCACGGTCACCTGCGCCCCCGGATACGCGGTCCCGGCCATCTCCGGCCGCGCGTCGAGCGGCACCCCGGACTCGGGCCGGGTCAGCGTCGGTTCGGGCAGGCCGACGGTCACCGCGCAGGTGCCGTGGTCCTTGCGGGTGCCGTGCGCGTCGGTGAGCCGCATCGCGCAGCCGGTCAGCCGGGTGCCGGGCACCGCGTCGGCCGGGACGGCGATGACGAAGGGGAAGGTCTGCGCCTGCCAGGCACTGTCGTCCGTGGCACCCGTGTAGGTGTACGTGGCGCTGTCGCCGTCGGTGTCGACCGCGCCGCGGTAGCCGTGGGCGTCGAGGGGGGTGTCGGTGACCTCGGTGCCCTCGGGGGCGGTGAACGTCAGCCGTGACCCGGCGCCGAGGGCGGGGCCGGTGTATCCGGCGGCCTCCACGATGCCCTCGCGGCCGGGCACGATGGTGACGGTGGCCCAGAGGTCACGGCCGTCGTGCGCGTGGGCGGGCGTCCAGGCCGATGTGATCAGGGTGAGTGCGGTGATACCCAGGGCAGCTGTCTTCCGGCTCATCTCTCGATTCTGACGGGGCGTCGGGGTGAGGGCTTGCGCTGCGCGTCCGTACGGGTCAGCCCCGGCCCGCTGTCGTCAGCAACAGCGCCGCCAGTGCCAGCGCCGCGTCCCTCGGCGCGCCCAGGTCCAGACCCGTCAGTTCCGTGATGCGTGCCAGCCGGTTGTCCACCGAGTTGGGGTGGAGGCCGAGGAGGCGGGCCGTGGCTCTGCGGTCCTGGCGTTGTCCGAGGTGGGTGCGGAGGGTGTCCAGCAGGTCGGGCCGGTCGGCCAGCGGGGCGAGGAGCGCGGCGATGCGGTCACTGCCGTCGCTGGGGCGGGAGAGGTGGTACTCCAGCAGGACGTCGTCCAGCCGGTGCACCCCGGGCGGCCGGCCGCAGGCCCGCGCGACCCGGACGATCTCGGCGGCGACGTACGCGGCGTGCGGCACCCCCGCCGGGTCCGGGGCGAGCGTCACGGCCAGCCGCAGCCCGGGGTCGGCCGCCTCCCGCAGGGCACCGGGCAGGCCCTCGGACACGTCCCTCGCGTGCGGTACGACCGCGAAGCCGCCCCGCGCGTCGAGCACCGCCGGCACCTCCGCCCCGAACTCCCGGTCCAGTTCCGTCTGCACGCGGCGCACCAGACGCCGCTGCGCCACGGAGCCGAGGGCGCCCCGGGGCGTGAACTCCAGCCTCAGGACCAGGGCGGGGGCGTCCGGAGCGGGGCGGCTTCGCGGTCGTAC
>NZ_JABERD010000511.1 GCF_013044505.1 Streptomyces sp. S3(2020)
GAGTCTCGTGGGCTCGGAGAGGGGTATAAGAGACAGGCTGCGGGGCTCGGCGGACGGGAGGTCCGTCCACCGTTTCCCGGGGTGGGCGCCGGGAGGGGGAGCGCGTGTCGATCGAGGTCGCGAAATCACCCGTTGGGGTGCCCCGGTCGGTCGGGGCACCCCAACGGGCGGGTCAGATGCCGGCCGCCGCCGACAGGTCCCGCTTGATCGTCGTCAGCAGGTCCGTCGCCTTGGTGTGGGCGGCGGGCAGGTCGGCGTGGGTGCCGACCGGGACGACGACCTCCAGGTAGCACTTGAGTTTGGGTTCGGTGCCGCTGGGCCGGACGATGACACGGGCGCCGTCGAGGGTGTACCGCAGACCGTCGGTGGGCGGCAGCCGGTCGGTGCCCCGCGTGAGGTCCTCGGCCCTGGTGATCGCCAGGCCGGCCAGGGCGGTCGGCGGCCGCTCCCGCAGACGCCGCATGGCGTCGGCGATGACCGACAGGTCCTCGACGCGGACCGACAGCTGGTCGGTGGCGTGCAGACCGTGCTCCACGGCGAGGTCGTCGAGGAGGTCCGGCAGCGTGCGGCCCCGCTCCTTGAGCTCGGAGGCGAGCTCGGTGATCAGGAGGGCGGCGGTGATGCCGTCCTTGTCCCGTACGCCGTCGGGGTCGACGCAGTAGCCGAGGGCCTCCTCGTAGCCGTAGCGCAGGCCCTCGACGCGGGCGATCCACTTGAAGCCGGTGAGGGTCTCCTCGTAGGGGAGGTCCGCCTTCTCGGCGATACGGCCGAGGAGGGAGGAGGAGACGATCGACTCGGCGAAGGTCCCCCGGGCGCCGCGCCGCACGAGGTGGGCGGCGAGCAGCGCGCCGACCTCGTCGCCGCGCAGCATCCGCCAGTCGCCGTTCGCCTTCACGGCCACGGCGCAGCGGTCGGCGTCCGGGTCGTTGGCGATGATCAGGTCGGGGTCCGTCTCGCGGGCCTTCGCGAAGGCGAGGTCCATCGCGCCGGGCTCTTCCGGGTTGGGGAAGGCGACGGTCGGGAAGTCGGGGTCGGGCTCGGCCTGCTCGGCGACGAGGGCCGGCTCCGGGAAGCCCGCGCGGGCGAAGGCGGCGAGGAGGACGTCCTTGCCGACGCCGGGCATCGCCGTGTAGACGGTGCGGGCGGTGCGGGGGGAGTTCTTTGCCAGTACCGCGTCCGTACGGGCGAGGTAGGCGTCGAGGACCGCGTCGTCGAGGGTCTCCCAGCCGCCGTCCGGGCGAGGCAGGTCGTCCAGGGACCGTACGGCCTCGATCTCCGCGGCGATCTCCGCGTCGGCCGGCGGGACGATCTGGGAGCCGTCGCCGAGGTAGACCTTGTAGCCGTTGTCGCGGGGCGGGTTGTGGCTGGCGGTGACCTCCACGCCGGCGACCGCGCCGAGGTGCCTTATGGCGAACGCCAGGACGGGGGTGGGGAGGGGG
>NZ_JABERD010000512.1 GCF_013044505.1 Streptomyces sp. S3(2020)
GGTCGAGGTGGGGGGGGGCGTGGGGGGGGGTGGGGGTCGGGCGGGGGGGGTGGGTGTGGGGGTGGTCGTGGTCAGGGTGGCCAGGCGCCGGTCGACCTCGTCGGCGGTGGCGTGGCCGTGGGCCAGCACGGCGACGGAATCGCCGTCGACCGCCAGGAGGGTGGGGAAGCCGCTGACGCCCAGCGCGGCGCCGCGACGGAAGTCGGCCTCGGCCGCGGCCCGTGTCCCGGGCGCCTCGAAAGCGGTGAGTACAGCGTCGGCGTCCAGCCCCGCCGCCTCGGCCACCGTGCGGTAGGTGGCCGGGTCGGACAGGCTCAGGCCGTCGACGTAGAAGGCGTCCTGGAGGGCCGCGGCCAGTTCCGCCGCGCGGTCGGGGGCCGCCTGGCGCAGGGCGGCGACGCCACGGGCGGCGGCCTCGGAGTCCATCACGAACGAGCCGTCGGCGATCAGCCGCTCGTAGGCCTCGCCGAACTTCGCGCCGGTCAGCTCGGCGATCTTGGCGTTCGCGCCCTGGACGTAGCCGAACTGGCGGATCGGGACCCGGCGCGGCCCGGTGAACAGACCGCCGGAGACCACCTCCACCGGCAGTTCGGGGTGGCGGGAGGCGGCCTCGCGGAGCGTCCCGGAGAAGCCGTGGGACCAGCCGCAGTAGGCGTCGAAGACGTGGACGAGCCGCATGGGAGACCTCGACAAGGGTGTGGCGCCCGCCCGGTGCGAGCGATTCACCTGACAGAACAGTAACTGACGTGTCAGATATTTCTTGTCAGGCGTGACGGTCGCCACAGGGGCAGTGTCAGTGTCGGAGTCAGTGTCGGGGTCAGGGCAGGCGGGGGAGGACGTCCCGCGCCGAGTGGCTCAGGATGCGCAGGTCCTCCGTGAACCGCTCCCGGTCCTCGGCCGGCAGCGGGGCCATGAAATAGCGGCGGATGTTCTCGACATGCACCCGTGCGGCGGCGACCGCGGTCTCCTCGCCCCGGGGAGTCAGCCGCACCAGGCGCCCACGCCGGTCACCGGGATCCTCGGCCCGCTCTACCAGGCCCGCCGCCTCCATACGGTCCACCAGCCGGGTCGCGCCGCCGGTCGTCAGCACCTGCTCCTGGGCGACGGCCCGCATCGACAGCCCCGGCTCGCCCGCCCGGCCCAGGATGAGCAGCACCTCGAACATGAGATGGCTGACCCCGCACTCCTCCTCCAGGGCCCGCCCCAGGATGTACTCCAGCCGGTTCGCCGCGCCCTGGAGCCGCCCGAAGGCGAGCACCATCTCGTTCCCCGCGGCCTCCTTCGCCGTCGAGATCTCCACCCGCTCATCCACGGCCCCGCCGCCCTTCTCCTCGTCCCCACCGGTGCACCCCTGATCATGCCGTGCCGCCGAAGGGGGCCCCGGACGGGCCTGGCGGCCCGCGGACTCCCACCCCCTTGGGC
>NZ_JABERD010000513.1 GCF_013044505.1 Streptomyces sp. S3(2020)
TTCGTGGAAGTCCGGCTGCCGGCTGCGGGTGCCTACCTGTCGGTGCTGCGTACGGCGACTGCCGGCCTCGCGGCCCGTTTGGACTTCACCCTCGACGAGATCGAGGACCTGCGCATCGCGGTGGACGGGGCCACCCCGCACCTGCTCCGGCAGCCCGTCACCGCCCGCTCCCCCCGCAACCGCAGCCCCACCAGCGGGAACAGCAGCACCGACAGCATGCCCGCGCCCACCAGCGCCGCCGCCTCCCGTGTCGTCAGGACCTTGTCCTCGACCCCGATCGTGGTGATGGCGACGACCAGCGGCAGCGCGGTGGAGGCGAAGAGGGTGAGCGCGCGCCGGTCGCGTCGCGGAAGATCGCGGGGCGCCAGGACGTACACCGGAAGACCGCGGACGACGAGGAACAGCAGCAGGAAGACCGGCAGGAGCAGCAGCGTGCGGCCGCCGGACAGCAGGGCGTCCAGGTCGAACTCGATACCGGTGACCACGAAGAACACCGGTACCAGGAAGCCGAACCCCATCGCCTCGACCTTCTCCAGCACGGGCCCGGCGCTCTCCGGCGCCGCCCCGTGCAGCACCAGGCGCGTGATCACCCCGGCGGCGAAGGCGCCGAGCAGGGTGTCGAGGCCGAGGGCCTGGGAGATGCCGAGCATGACCATGAGCAGCAGGACGACCAGGCGTACGGCGAACTGACCGCTGCTGTGCAGGGTCCTGGCGACGACCCGGGAGAACCACGGCGGCCGCGGCCGCATCGCCCACCACACCGCGCCGGCCGTCAGCAGCGCGAACACCGCGAGGAGCACCGTCGACTCCCTCGGCGAACGGCCGCTCAGCAGCAGCGCCATGGCGATGACCGGCCCGAACTCCCCCACCGCGCCGACCGCCAGCATCACCGAGCCGAACCGCGAGCGCAGATCGCCGGCGTCGCGCAGGACCGGCAGGACCGTGCCGAGGGCGGTGCTGGTCAGGGCCGTACCGATGTAGACGCCCTTCGACCAGCCGGACAGCGCCGAGGCCACACCGAGCCCCACCGCGAGGGAGATCCCCCACGCCCACAGCGAGCGCCTGAGGGTGTCCCCGCGGACCTTGTCGAACTCGATCTCGTACCCGGCGAGGAAGATCAGCATCGTCAGCCCGAGGCTGGACAGGGTGTCGATGACCTCCCCGTCCCCCGCCCAGCCCAGCGCATCGGGGCCGACCATGACGCCCAGCACGATCTCGAAGATGACGAGCGGCACGGGGAGCCACCGGCTGATCCCGTACGCCAGCAGGGGCGCGAGCACCGCGATGGACATGATCAGTACGAGCGTCCCGGCCTGCGACATAGGGCGTACTTACCATAAGGTTCGGACAAATCCGTCCAACCAGAGGGATTTGCCGTGACCTACTCCCCGCCGCCCGGCACCCCCCAGGCCCGCAT
>NZ_JABERD010000514.1 GCF_013044505.1 Streptomyces sp. S3(2020)
TTGATGCCTCAGTTGCGATCTGGTGCGTGGCTGGTGCGTTCTGTGTTTGATAGAGCGGCGCACACCCGAGTGCTGCACGTGGCGATAGGGCGGCAGCGTCAGAGGGGGATAAGAGACAGAGACTCATGTTCGGGCTCAACCGCGCCAAGAAGACCGCCGCGCTCATCGCGGCCACCGCTGCCGCCGCCGCGACAGCCCTGCTCGGCGCCCCCACCGCCGTCGCAGCCCCCCAGCCCATCGTCGGCGGTACGACCACCCCGACGACCTCGTACCCCTTCATGATGCAGATCACGGACTCCTCGCAGAACCAGTTCTGCGGTGGCACCCTGGTCTCCGCCACCAAGGTCGTGACCGCGGCCCACTGTATGGTCGGCGAGACCACCAGCAGTGTGAGAGTCGTCGGCGGACGCACCTACCTCAACGGCACGAACGGCACGGTCAGCCGGGTCAGCAAGATCTGGATCCACCCGTCGTACACCGACGCCACCAACGGTGACGACGTGGCCGTCCTGACCCTCTCGACGGCGATGTCGTACACCCCGGCGTCGTACGTCTCCTCGTCCCAGACCAGCGTGTACGCGGCCGGCACCACGGCCCGCATCCTCGGCTGGGGCACCACGTCGTCGGGCGGCAGCTCGTCCAACCAGCTGCGCACCGCGACGGTGCCGATCGTCTCCAACTCCAGCTGCGCGAGCAGCTACGGCTCGGACTTCATCTCGTCCGACATGGTTTGCGCCGGATACACCTCCGGTGGCGTTGACACCTGCCAGGGCGACAGCGGCGGTCCCCTGCTCATCGGGGGCGTCCTGGCAGGCATCACTTCTTGGGGAGAGGGCTGCGCGGAGGCCGGTTACCCGGGTGTCTACACCCGGCTGACCACCTTCTCCAGCCTGGTGACCACGCAGGTCAACTCATAACCCAGAAGTTCTCCTGAGCACCCCTCAGGTGAAGTACCAGGGGGCGTTGCGGGCCTCCACGAGCGGCCCGCAACGCCCTCTATCCATGTCCGCCCGCGGTCTACGGGGCCTCCCGTACGACGGTCCCGAAGCGGATGTCGTACGAGGACCCCGGGTGCATGACGGCCAGCATCCGCGCCCCTTCCTCGGTGACCTCGTCCCGCTGGGCCCTGGTGAGCCGGCCGAAGGGCTCGACGACCAGCGCGTCCTCCTCCAGCTTCCAGACCCCGGCGAGGAAGCCGTCGACGAGGAGGGTGCTGTGGGCCAGGTTCCCGACCCAGCTGCGCCCCCAGTACTCGGGCGGGATCACGCGGGTGCGGTCGGCGTGGGAGAGCAGCAGGTTGTCGAACTCGGGGAGGAAGCGGGGCGGGGCCGGGGTGTCGGCGGCCGGGCGGGGCGCGTCGGGGAGGTCGCAGAGCCCGACGCCGTTCGCGTCGCGGAAGGTG
>NZ_JABERD010000515.1 GCF_013044505.1 Streptomyces sp. S3(2020)
GCCGCGAGGTCGCCAGCCCGGTGGCGATGGCGGGTGCGCGGCCGTGGATGGAGTGCATGCCGTAGGTGTCCATGTAGTACGGGAAGCGGGAGGAGCAGCCGATGCCGGAGACGAAGACGATGTTCTCCTTGGCCAGGCCCAGCTCCGGCATGAAGCCCTGGACCGCGGCGAGGATGGCGTAGTCACCGCAGCCGGGGCACCAGCGCACTTCCTGGTCGGACTTGAAGTCCTTTGGCAGGAGGCGGAGTTCAGTGGTCATGGATCGTCGCCTCCAGCGCGTGGACGAGCTGTTCTTCCTTGAACGGCATGCCGTTGACCTGAGTGAAGGGCTGTACGTCGACCAGATAACGGGCGCGCAGCAGCATCGACAGCTGGCCCAGGTTCATCTCCGGAACGACGACACGCTCGTACCTGTCGAGGACCGTGCCGAGGTTGCGTGGGAAGGGGTTGAGGTGGCGTAGGTGGGCCTGTGCGATGGACTCCCCGGCGGTCCGTAGCCGCCGTACCGCCGCCGTGATCGGTCCGTAGGTTGATCCCCAGCCCAGGACGAGGGTGCGTGCCTCGTGCGGGTCGTCGACTTGGAGATCCGGGACGTCGATGCCGTCGATTTTGGCCTGTCGGGTGCGGACCATGAAGTCGTGGTTGGCGGGGTCGTAGGAGATGTTGCCGGTGCCGTCCTGTTTCTCGATGCCGCCGATGCGGTGTTCGAGGCCGGGGGTGCCGGGGATGGCCCACGGGCGGGCCAGGGTCTGCGGGTCGCGTTTGTAGGGCCAGAAGACTTCGGTGCCGTCGTCCAGGGTGTGGTTGGGGCCCTGGGTGAACTGGACGGTGAGGTCGGGGAGTTCGTCGGTGTCCGGGATGCGCCAGGGTTCGCTGCCGTTGGCGAGGTAGCCGTCGGACAGGAGCATCACCGGGGTGCGGTAGGTCAGGGCGATCCGGGCGGCTTCCAGGGCGGCGTCGAAGCAGTCCCCGGGCGTGCACGGGGCGATCACCGGGACGGGGGCTTCGCCGTTGCGGCCGAACATGGCCTGGAGCAGGTCGGCCTGCTCGGTCTTGGTCGGCAGGCCGGTCGAGGGGCCGCCGCGCTGGATGTCGATGACCAGCAGCGGCAGTTCCAGGGAGACCGCGAGGCCGATGGTCTCCGACTTCAGCGCCACGCCCGGACCGCTGGTCGTCGTCACCGCCAGGCTGCCGCCGAAGGCGGCGCCCAGTGCGGCGCCGATGCCGGCGATCTCGTCCTCGGCCTGGAAGGTGCGGACACCGAAGTTCTTGTGTTTGGACAGTTCGTGGAGGATGTCGGAGGCCGGGGTGATGGGGTAGGAGCCCAGGAACAGCGGCAGGTCCGCCTGGCGGGACGCGGTGACCAGTCCGTAGGACAGGGCGAGGT
>NZ_JABERD010000516.1 GCF_013044505.1 Streptomyces sp. S3(2020)
GTGCGCGGGTTCCGGGTGGAGCTCGGTGAGGTGGAAGAGGTGGTGGCGGGGTGTGAGGGTGTCGCGCATGCGGTCGTCTCGGTGCGGGCCGGCCGATTGCTGGCTTGGGTCGTGCCGGGGCCGGGGGCTGGGGAGGAATTGACGGAGCGTGTGCGGGAGCGGGCGGTGGGGCTGCTGCCGGACTACATGGTTCCGTCGGTGGTGACGGTCCTTGAGGGCGCTCTGCCTCTGACGCCGAACGGCAAGCTGGACCACACCGCCCTTCCCGCACCCCGCGCGAGGCAGGCCGACACCACCCGCCGCGAACCCGCCAACGAGGTCGAGCGGGCGCTGTGCGAGATGTTCGCCGACATCCTGGGCGTGCCGGACGTCGGAGTCGACGACTCCTTCTTCGCCCTCGGCGGCCAGTCGCTCCTCGCCGTACGCCTCCTCAGCCGGATCCGCGCGACCCTCGGCGCGGAGGTCGACATGCACGCGGTGTTCGAGGCGCCCACGCCGGCCGGTCTGGCCGGCCGCTGCGACGGCCCGGCCGGGACCCGCCCACCGCTCACCCGGCGTCCCCGCTCCGAGCAGGCTCCCCTTTCCCCTTCCCAACTGCGCTTCTGGTTCCAGGGCCAGCTTCAGGAGGGCACGGGCGGCACGGACACACGCGTGATCACCACCGCCCTGCGACTGTCCGGAGAGCCGGACGTGCCGGCGCTGCGGGCGGCACTGCGGGATGTGGTCCACCGCCACGAGAGCCTGCGGACGGTCCTTCCCGTGACCGACGGCGTGGCGCACCAGCAGGTTCTGGAGGCCGGTGACGTAGCCGCCATCGAGGTGGAATCCGTGTCTGTCGACGAACTGGACGCCCACATCGCCGCGTTGGCTGCCACCGGCTTCGACCTGTCGCGCGAGGCTCCCCTGCGCGCGAAGCTGCTGGCGGTCGGGCCGATGGAGCATGTGCTGGTGGTGGCGGTGCACCACATCGCTTTCGACGGCTGGTCGGCCGCCCCCTTCGTGCAGGACCTCGCCTCGGCCTACGCGGCCCGCGCCCGCGATGCCGCCCCGGAGTGGGCCGAACTGCCCGTCCAGTATCGCGACTTCACGCTCTGGCAGGACGAACTCCTGCACGCGGACGGCCTGGAGAAGCGTCAGTTGGACTTCTGGCGCGAGACGTTGAGGGACCTGCCCGAGGAGCCGGCCCTGCCCCGGGACCGGCCCCGGCCCGCCGTGGCCTCCGGCCGCGCGGGCTCTGTACGCCTGCGCATTCCGCCCGAGCAGTGTGCTGCTCTGGAGGGGCTTGCGCGTGAGTGTGGGTGCAGTTTGTTCATGGTGTTGCATGCGGTGGTGGCGGGTGTGTTGTCGCGGGTGGGTGG
>NZ_JABERD010000517.1 GCF_013044505.1 Streptomyces sp. S3(2020)
GGGGATGGGGATGGGGAGTCGTCTGGTCCGGCATCTGCGGCCTCCTCTCGTCGTCTCGCGTTGCGTGGGGGACTTTCGCGGCGTCAGCGGGGTCATACGTGTGCTGCCAGCGGGAGTTCCAGGCGGACCTCCGTGCCCTTGGGGTGGGTGCCGCGGCCGATGCGGATGCGGGCGCCGACCGAGGCGGCTCGTTCGACCATGCCCACCAGGCCGAAGTGGCCTGTTCTGCGCAGTTGTTCGAGAGTGGTGCCGGGGGGCAGGCCTCGGCCGTCGTCGTAGACGCTCACGCACAGGAGGTCGCCGTGTACTCCCGCGCTCACGTCCACCCGGGTCGGGGACGCGTGGCGGTGGGCGTTCTCCAGCGCTTCCATGGCGATGGTGAGGAGTTGGCGGGCCACGGCCGGGGGGACAGCGGGTGCCGGGACCTCGCCGGTGGGGTGGTACACCGCCGGGAGCTTGGTCCGGGTGCCGAAGTCCCTGGTGCGGGCCGCCAGTTCCGTCAGTACGTCGGTGCTGTGGTCGGGGTCCGACTCGCGGCGCAGGTCCGCCAGGAGTTCACGGGACTCGGCGGCTGCCCGGCGGGCCGAGCGGGCCACCAGTTCCGCCTGTTCCTTGACCAGCGTGGGGTTCATGCGGTCGGCCGAGCCTGCCAGGCCGTCCGCCGCCAGGGCCACGCCGTACAGGGTCTTGGCCACCGAGTCGTGCATCTCCCGTGCCAGGCGGGCCCGTTCCTCGGCGATCGCCTCCGTGACGGCCAGGCGGGCCTGGACCTCGGTCAGGGCCGGGGTGGCGGCGCCGAAGCGGAACATGAGGTTGCGCAGGGCCGGGCCGACCGCGCCGGCGATGACGCAGAGGCCGGGGAGGAGGAGGCGTTCCGCGAGGGTGGTGGCCGGGTTCTGTGTCGGCGCGTAGACCAGGAGGAAGATCAGGGACTGAAGGCTCGCGAAGAACGCGGCGCCTCGCCAGCCGTAGACGATGCCGGCGAGGAGCGGGGTGCAGACGCTCACGTAGGCGAGGGGGGTGTCGGGGCCCGCGGAGATGAGGAGCAGGGAGCCGAAGAGGGTGTCCGCGGCGAGGAGGGTGGGGTGGCGGAGGAGGAGGGGGCCGAAGCGTTCCCAGTCCCTGAAGAGGACGTAGGAGCCCATGAAGGTGACGACCACCGCGGCGCCGACCAGGCGGGCGCCCAGGCCCGGGTTGGCGTTGAGGAGGGCGGAGG
>NZ_JABERD010000518.1 GCF_013044505.1 Streptomyces sp. S3(2020)
GGGTGGGGGTGGGGACCTCGGTGGGCAGGGCCTCTGGCTCAGCCACCGACTCCGACTCCGGCACCGGCTCCGGCACCGGCGGCTCAGAATCCGGCTCGGGCTTCTGGCGGGGCTGAGTCACTGGGGCCGACCCAGGGTGCAGCTCGGCCTGTGGGCTCGGTTCGGCCTCCGGTCGAGGCTGCGGCTCCGTGGGCGGTTCGGTCTCCCGCCGGGGCTGCGTTCCGGACCCGGGTCGGGTCTCAGGCTCCGGGAGCGCTTTGGAGTCGGGCTTTCGGTCGGTTGCCGACTCGTCGAAGGCCGGGCGGGCGTGGTGCCACGGGGCGTCGGGGCTGCGGGGCGCAGTGGAGGGCTTCTGAGGCGCGGCCTCGGCTGCCGTGGGCGTGGTCTCGGCACCCGGGGATGTGGCCTCGGTCTGGGCGGGCGACGCCTGGTCGTCGGACGTGGTCCGTTGGCTCGCCGAGCCGTCCGAGGCGTTGCGGGATCGGCGTGGGCCTGAGGGGGCGGTGCCTGGTCCGGGGTGCTGTGACGACGAACCCTCGCTCGCGTTTCGCGCACGACGCGGTCCGGCTGGGGGCCCGGATGCCGCCGGGGCCGTGCCGGTACCCGGCGGAGCGGCGTCGGTGCCCGGGGCCGGAGGCTCAGGGGTCGCAGCGGTCTGGCTGGCGGAGCCCTCCGCCGCAGTGCGCGCTCGACGCGGCGCGGCAGCCGTACCCGAAGACGCGGGCGCCTCCGACTGACTTGCCGAGCCCTCGGCAGCCGACTCATCGCCCTGGCTCGCCGAACCCTCCGCCGCCGTAGCAGCGCCGCGCGACCCAGTCATCGGCGCACCCGACGACGAGGCCGTCTCCGTCTGGCTCGCTGAGCCTTCCGCAGCGGTACGCGAACGACGCGGCGCGGCAGCCGTACTCGAAGTCGCGGCCCCCTCCGACTGACTCGCTGAGCCCTCGGCAGCAGTGCGAGCGCGACGCGGTCCAGCAGTCGGTGCCGCCGTTTCCTCGGCCTGACTCGCCGAGCCCTCTGCCGCGGTACGAGCGCGACGTGCCGGGCGTTCGCCGGCCGCACGGGCCGGACGTTCTCCCGCCGCCCTCACTGCTCCGGCCCCCGCTGCTCGGGCTCCGGTCGCTCGGGTGGGGCGGGTCGGGGCTGGGGGAAGTTGGCCCTTCAGGGGGCCCCATTCGTTCGGGTCGGGGACGCCCGGGGGGAGCAT
>NZ_JABERD010000519.1 GCF_013044505.1 Streptomyces sp. S3(2020)
CTGCTGCTGGGCCTGCGGCGGGTACGGCTGGCCCTGCTGCGGATAGGGCTGGCCCGGGTGGGGGGCGTACGGCTGGCCGGGCTGGTACGGCTGCCCGGGCATCGGCTGGCCCGGCATCGGCGGGGCCGCCACCGGGGGCGGGTTGCCGTCGCTGGTCCACAGGCCGTGCATCTGCTGGTGGCGTACGAAGTCCTCGGCGACCATCGCCGCGAGGTTGAAGTACGACTCCCGCACCTTCGGCCGCATCATGTCGAGGTCGACCTCGGCACCGGCGGCGAGATGCTCGTCGAAGGGCACGACCACGACACCGCGGCAGCGCGTCTCGAAGTGGCTGACGATGTCGTCGACCTTGATCATCTTGCCGGTCTCGCGGACACCCGAGATGACGGTGATGGACCGCGACACCAGATCGGCGTACCCGTGCGCCGACAGCCAGTCGAGCGTCGTACTGGCGCTGCTCGCACCGTCGACGGACGGCGTCGAGATGATGATGAGCTGGTCGGCGAGGTCGAGCACACCGCGCATCGCGGAGTAGAGCAGACCGGTACCGGAGTCCGTCAGGATCACCGGGTACTGCTTGCCCAGCACATCGATGGCCCGCCGGTAGTCCTCGTCGTTGAAGGCCGTGGACACGGCCGGGTCGACGTCGTTGGCGATGATCTCGAGTCCGGACGGCGCCTGGGACGTGAACCGGCGGATGTCCATGTACGAGTTGAGGTACGGGATCGCCTGGACGAGGTCCCGGATGGTGGCCCCGGTCTCCCGCCGCACCCGGCGGCCGAGGGTACCGGCGTCCGGGTTGGCGTCGATGGCGAGGATCTTGTCCTGCCGCTCGGTGGCGAGGGTCGAGCCGAGCGCGGTGGTGGTCGTCGTCTTGCCGACACCGCCCTTGAGGCTGATGACCGCGATGCGGTAGCAGGACAGCACGGGCGTGCGGATCAGCTCCAACTTCCGCTGCCGCTCGGCTTCTTCCTTCTTCCCGCCGATCTTGAAACGGGAGGGCTGGGCGGCGGGGCGGCCGCTCTTCGGCTTCTGCTTCTTGTTGTTCAGCAGCCGGTCCGAGGACAGCTCCACGGCAGCGGTGTAACCGAGCGGCGCCGCACCGGGGTTGGTCATCTGCCGCTGGTCGTGCTGAATGGGCTGCGGCCAGGCGGTACCGGTGCGGGGGTCGACGGGGGGTTGCGG
>NZ_JABERD010000520.1 GCF_013044505.1 Streptomyces sp. S3(2020)
AGGCCGAGTTCGCCGATGAGGATTTCTTCGGTGTGCTGGCCCAGCAGGGGCGGGGTGGTGATGTGGGTGGGGGAGTCGGAGAGTTTGAGGGGATTGCCGACGGTGGTGAAGCGGCCGCGTTCGGGATGCTCGACCTCCACGACGATCCCGTTCGCCGCCAGGGAGGCATCCTCGATGATCTCCTTGGTCGACAGGATCGGCCCGCACGGAACGCCGTGCGCGTTCAGCGCCTCCAGGACCTGCCACTTGGGCAGCGTCGCCGTCCACTCCTCGATCAGCTGGAACATCTTCGCCAGCTTCGGCAGCCGCGCCTCGGGGGTGGCCCACTCCGGGTCGTGTGCGAGTTCCGGACGCCCGATCAGCGCGGACAACGGCTCCCACCCGACCGGCTGGACGATCACATACACGTAGTCGTTGGGCCCGCCGGGCGCACACCGCACCGCCCAGCCCGGCTGCCCGCCCCCCGAGGCGTTCCCCGAACGCGGCACCTCCTGGCCGAAATCGTCGTTGGGATACTCCGCCAGCGGACCGTGCGCCAGCCGCTGCTGGTCACGCAGCTTGACCCGGCACAGATTCAGCACCGCGTGCTGCATCGCCACGTTCACCCGCTGCCCGCGCCCCGTCGACTCCCGCTGGAACAACGCCGCCAGGATCCCCGCCACCGCATGGATACCGGTGCCCGAGTCACCGATCTGCGCACCCGTCGCCATCGGCGGCCCGTCCGCGAACCCCGTGGTCGCCATCGACCCGCCCATCGCCTGCGCCACCACCTCGTACGCCTTGAAACCCGTGTACGGGCCCTCCCCGAACCCCTTGATCGACGCATACACGATCCGCGGATTGATCTCCCTGATCCGCTCCCACGAGAACCCCATCCGCTCCACCGCACCCGGACCGAAGTTCTCCACCATCACATCCGAACGCCGGATCAGCTCCGTCAAAAGCTCCCGGCCCCGCTCCGACTTCGTGTTCAACGTGACACTGCGCTTGTTGCAGTTCAGCATCGTGAAATACAACGAGTCCACACCCGCCACATCCCGCAACTGCCGCCGCGTGATATCCCCGCCCGGCGCCTCCACCTTCACCACATCCGCACCCAGCCACGCCAGCAACTGCGTCGCCGACGGACCCGACTGCACATGCGTCATATCCAGAACACGAACACCCTCAAGAGCCCTCG
>NZ_JABERD010000521.1 GCF_013044505.1 Streptomyces sp. S3(2020)
GGGGGGGGGGGGGGGGGGGGGGGGGGGCGCGGGGGGCGGGGGGCGGGGTGGGGGGGGAGGGCGGGGGCGGGGGCGGGGGGTGGCTCGTGGGGGGGCGGGGGGGGGGGGGAGGGCTGGATCCCGGGGGGCGGGACGGGTTCGGGGGGGGGTGGGGCGGGGGGGGGGAGGAACCGTAGGGGTGAGGTGCTCGTAGGGCTCGTAGGGGTGGGGTGCCCGTAGAGGTGGGGTGCGCGTCGGGCTCGCCCGGTGGGCGGGGCTTGTTGTCAGTGGCCCGTGCCATGCTTGTCGGCGATGGTAAAGAAGAGTGCGAACGACGACCCCCTCGCCCCGGTGACGCTTGCCGTGGGGCAGGAGGACCTGCTGCTGGACCGTGCCGTGCAGGAGGTGGTGGCCGCCGCGAAGGCCGCCGACGCCGACACGGACGTACGGGATCTGACCTCGGACCAGTTGCAGCCCGGCACGCTCGCCGAGCTGACCAGTCCCTCGCTCTTCGCGGAGCGCAAGGTCGTGGTCGTACGCAATGCGCAGGATCTGTCGGCCGACACCGTGAAGGACGTGAAGGCGTATCTCTCGGCGCCCGCCGAGGAGATCACCCTCGTGCTGCTGCATGCCGGTGGGGTGAAGGGCAAGGGGCTGCTCGATGCCGCGCGGAAGGTGGGGGCGCGGGAGATCGCCTGCCCCAAGATGACCAAGCCGGCGGATCGGCTGGCCTTTGTGCGGCAGGAGTTCCGGGTGACCGGGCGGTCGGCCACGCCCGAGGCCTGTCAGACGCTCGTCGACGCCATCGGGAGTGATCTGCGGGAGCTGGCGGCGGCTGTGTCGCAGTTGGTCGCCGACGTCGAGGGGACGATCGACGAGGCGGTGGTGGGGCGGTACTACACCGGGCGGGCCGAGGCGTCGAGCTTCACCGTCGCCGATCGGGCGGTCGAGGGGCGGGCGGCGGAGGCGTTGGAGGCGTTGCGGTGGTCGTTGGCCACGGGGGTGGCGCCGGTGATGATCACGAGTGCGTTGGCGCAGGGGGTGCGGGCGATCGGGAAGCTGTCGTCGGCTCGGGGTGGGCGGCCGGCGGATCTTGCGCGGGAGTTGGGGATGCCGCCGTGGAAGATCGAGCGGGTGCGGGAGCAGGGGCGGGGGGGGCGGGCGCTTTTAAACCTCTGACGCTGCCGACGAAGA
>NZ_JABERD010000522.1 GCF_013044505.1 Streptomyces sp. S3(2020)
GGCGTGGGGCCGTACGGGAGCTGCGGTTGGCCCGGACCGTTCGGCGCCGGCGGGGGCAGGGGCGGGGGCGTCTGGATGCCCTGTCCCGCGACGGCCGTGGGCAGATGGTTCAGCGGCGGACCCCCGCCGGGCCGGCCCGGGATGGGCGGCGTGTCGTCGGCGGAGGCGGACGCGGAAGCGTGCTCGGGCGAGGCTTCGGCAGAGCCGGCACCAGAGCTTGCGCCGGGGCCCGGGCCCGCGCCGGATTCCGCGCCCGGCCCCTCCGGATCCTCCGCGTCCAGCAACTGCACCGCATGCCGCCCCAGTTGGGCCACCAACGCGCTCGGCAGCCATGGATCACGCGACCGCCCGTCGGACACCGTGTCCTCGGCGCCCGTCCGCTCCAGCACCTGGACCAGCGTCGGCCGTTTCGCCGGGTCCTTCTTCAGGCAGTCGCGGACGAGCTCGGCGATCCCCTCGGGCACTCCCGTCAGGTCGGGTTCCTCCTGGGCGATCCGGAACATCAGGGCGTGCACCCCGCTCCCCCCGGCCCCGAAGGGAAGCTTGCCGGTGGCGGCGTACGCGAGCACCGAGCCGAGGCAGAACACATCGCAGGCCGGCGTAATCCGGTCGCCCCGCACCTGCTCGGGCGCCATGAACCCGGGCGACCCGACGAGCGCGCCGGTCCGCGTCAGCCCTCCGTCGGTCACCGTCTCCAGGGCCCGCGCGATGCCGAAGTCGATGACACGGGGGCCGTCGATCGTCACCAGCACATTGGACGGCTTCAGATCCCGGTGCACGATCCCGGCCGCGTGGATGTCCTCCAGCGCGTGCGCGAGCCCGGCGGCGAGGATCCTCACCGACCGCTCGGGCAGCGCCCCGTGGTCGTGCCCGACGACCTGCTGGAGGCTGGGCCCGGCGACATACCCGGTGGCGACCCAGGGCACGGCGGCCTCGGTGTCGGCGTCGAGGACGGGCGCGGTCCAGTACCCGCCGACCTGCCGGGCGGCCTGCACCTCCTGCCGGAACCGGGCCCGGAACTCCTCCTGTGCGGCGAGTTCCTCGCGCACCAGCTTGACGGCGACGGTACGGCCCCGGTCCGAGCGGGCGAGATACACCTGCCCCATCCCGCCGGCCCCGAGCCGCGCCAGCAGCCGGTACGCCCCGATCCTCTGCGGATCCCCCGCCC
>NZ_JABERD010000523.1 GCF_013044505.1 Streptomyces sp. S3(2020)
TACTGACCTTGTTGGCGTGATGTCGTTAAGGTGAGCCCGGTTTCGGCGAGGCATCCGTCGATGAGGTCGCTGCGGTACTGGATCTGGCGGAGACCGTGCCGAAGCGTGCTCATGAGGTGGTCAGGGTCGGTGAAAGCGGTGTTGGCCTGGCTGCCGCGTCGCAGTAGTGACCAGATGCCCTCGACGGGGTTGAGGTCGGGTGCGTAGGCCGGCAGGAAGTAGCAGGTGATCCAGTCATGGGTGTCGATGAACTCCCGTAGCCGACGGTCCTTGTGCACGTTCAAGTTGTCCCAGATGAGCACAATCGGTCTGCCGAGCTGCTGGTGGGCAGAGGTCAGCAGGTCGCGGTAATCGGTCCAGGTGAAGCTGCGTCTGCCGCCCCGCTTGTGGTCGACGTGCCGCTTGGGCCGGTAGATCAGGCGTGAGCGCTCGCCCTGCTTGTAGCAGGCCAGAGCGGCGATGGAGATGCGGCGCTGGGAGCGTCCCCGCACCCGGATGACAGGTGTGTGTCCGCGCCTGGCCCAAGTGCGGACGGTGGGCGGCGTCATCGAGAACCCTGCCTCGTCTTCGAAGCACAACCAGGCTCCGAGCGCCGCCACGGCGTTTCCACCTGAGGCCAGGTCTCCTTCACCCAGCCGGTGACGGCTTGTTCATCGCGCTCGGTCGCGCGGCGGGCCGGGACCTGGTGACTGAAGCCATGCCGGTGCAGCATCTGCGCGATGGCCGACAGCGTCATGCTCTTGTGGAACCGGCGCCCGATCAGCGTCTTGATCCGCGCCAGCGTCCAGGTCTGATCCGGCCAGCCGTGCGCGATCGGCCCCTTCGCCAGCTCCTGCTCAAGCACCTCAAACAGGGCCTCACTCAACTTGGGCCTGGACGCCGGCCCCTTCGACTCCAGGGCCGGTGTGCCGCCGTGCTTCCATGCCTGGTGCCACCGTTGTACCGATCGCACGCTGACACGTAACTGCCTAGCGACGGCGGCACTGTCGTGTCCGAGGGCGAATAACTCGGCCGCCTGCATACGGATGTGCTCGCGAAACACCCGTCGCTCCGCGGTCAGCCCACCCCCTTGCGGATACCTCATATGACCGGCCTACTGCGAGAACCAACGCTTGTCAGCCCCTGCGACATCACGCCAACAAGGTCAGTA
>NZ_JABERD010000524.1 GCF_013044505.1 Streptomyces sp. S3(2020)
CTGTGCGGGGCTCGGCGTGGGGTTCGGCGCGTTCCTCGTCCTCCTGGGCGGTGTCGCTGTCCGTGGCGGTGGCCTCGTGTGTCCCCGTGTCCGGGTCGGCGGAGGCTGCTTCCTCCTCGGAGGTGACGGTGGCGGCGGCCGGCTCGACGTCGGGGACGGGAGCGGGGACGGAGACGGGGACGGTCGTGGGCTCCGCGGCGGAGGTCGCCGCGGCGACCGCCGTGCCACTCGTGGTCACCGGCTGGTCAGGGGAGGCGGCCGTCATGGGGTCCTTCTGTCTTCCGTCGGGTGCGTGGGGAGTGGGCGGAGTACCGGGGCGTGTCACGCGGTGCTCCACTTCTGGTTGTCCGATCCCGTGCACGTCCACAGCTGGACCCGGGTGCCGTTGCCGGTGCCCAGATCCTTGACGTCGACGCACTTGTCGGCCTGGACGTTGACCAGGTCATGGGCGGCGTTGAGGCGGAACTGCTGGGCGCCGGTGCCGTTGCAGGAGGTCAGCTGGATCGTGGCGCCGTCGTCGCGGGAACCTCCGTCGACGTCCATGCACATGCCCAGGGCCCGCACGGTTCCGTCGGAGGCGAGCCGCCAGCGTTGCCGTGCGGCGCCCGAACAGTCCCAGATCTGGAGGGGCGTGCGCTCGGCGGTGCTGCCGTCCATGACGTCCAGGCAGCGTCCGGAGGCCTGACCGCGGATGCGGACTCCGGCGGTGGTGGAGGCACCGGTGGCCGAGGCGGCGGGCGCTGACTCGGTGGCGGTGCCCGTGGCGCCCTCGTCCGGTGTCGGCGCGGCGTCGTCCGCCTTCGGACGGTCCGAGGCCCGGTCGGTGGCGTCGCCCCTGGACGCCTGGGCCGAGGGAGAGGCGGACGAGGGCACGGCGGTGCCGTACGCGCCGGTCTCACCGCCGGTCCAGTGGTCGCCGAGGCGGGTGGACCCGGGGCTGGCTGTTATACACATCTCCGAGCCCACGGGACTCCTGAGCCTCTCGTAGGCCGTCTGCTGCGGGAAAAAAAAAACACATAAGCACAAACAAAGTAGGGACTGACAGAGACAACAGACGAAGGGAGAGAAGCAAGATATCATGTGTGTAACATACAAAATAGAATAAAGA
>NZ_JABERD010000525.1 GCF_013044505.1 Streptomyces sp. S3(2020)
TTGGGGTCGTCGTGTTTTGTTTTGAGGTAAGGGGGGCCGCCCAGAGTGACACTTTCCTCTTCGTCGGCGGGCTGAGATGGTTAAAGTGGCCCGGCCTTGGACGCGTCCGTCGCGTCCGTCGCGTCCGTCGCGTCCGTCGCGTCCGTCGCGTCCGTCGCGTCCGTCGCGTCCGTCGCGTCCGTCGCGTCCGTCGCGTCCGTCGCGTCGCCAGTCCACCACCCGGTCCGCGAGCAGGCGCAGTACGCCCGTGTACGGCGTCGCGTCGGGTACGCGCAGGAGGGACTCGGTGAGGAGGCGGGCCGCCCACCAGGAGTGAGGGTCGGCGTCCAGTGCCTGGATCAACTCCTCCAGGCGGAGTGCGAGTCGGGGGGTGCCGTGCTGACGGGACAGCAGGAGCAGTGCCTGGACGACCGGGCCGATGCGGTGGTGCGGCACCGGGAAGGGGTGCGGGCTGTGGCGGTGGACCAGCGCGCGCAGGGCCTCGTCCAGGTCGAGGTGCGTGCCCTGGATCCAGTCGGCGAGTTCCTCGTGGGCGAAGCGGTAGCCGTTGCCGGCGGGAACCAGGAGGCCTTCGGTGAGGACGGCGGACGCCCAGCCGGTGCCGCCGCCGAGCCGTGCGGGGGCCTGGCCCCAGGGGAACACCGCCTCGAACGACTCGCGGTCCAGTTCCCCCTGGCCCGGGCCGAGGCTTCGGCGGGCGGCCTCGTGCACCTGGCCGGAGACCTTTGCGGCGAGGCGGCGGACGGCGGTGCCGCGCAGGCCGTTCTCGGCGGCGAGGCGGACGGCGATGCGGAGGCACATCAGGTCGAGGTGGGCTGCGAAGACGTCGTGGCGGTCTGCGCGGGTGCCGGGGGTGCCGGTGTCCGCGTCCGTGTGCGTGTCGGGGAGGGCCGCTCGGACTTCGGAGAGGAGGCGGAGAGTGAGGGGGTGGCGGGCGTCGGTGTCCGTGAGGACGTCCTCGGGGATGCCGTAGCGGGCTCGGGCCTGTCGGGCTTCGTCCTCGTGCAGGTCGGTGAGGTGTACGCAGGGCGGTTTCTCGCCCCCTCCGCCCCTACCCGTCCCATCCCTGGGGGCTGCGCCCCCAGGGA
>NZ_JABERD010000526.1 GCF_013044505.1 Streptomyces sp. S3(2020)
TGACTGCCAACGGCAAGCTGGACCGCAGGGCCCTGCCCGAACCCCTGGTCGGCGGGGACGCCGAAGGACGCGCCCCGCGCACCCCGGAAGAGGAAGTCCTGTGCGGACTCTTCGCCGCAGTACTCGGAGTCGATCACGTCACCATCGACGACAGCTTCTTCGGCCTCGGCGGACACTCACTCCTCGTCACCCGCCTGATCAGCCGTATCCGCAGCACCCTCGGCGCAGAGGTCGGCGTCCGCACCCTCTTCGCCACACCCACCCCAGCCGGCCTGGCCGCGGGACTGCGTACCGACGACATGCGCACCCGCCCCGCGCTGACACCCGCCGAGCAGCGCCCCGAACGGATTCCGCTGTCGTACGCCCAACAGCGGCTGTGGTTCCTGCGGGAGTGGGACGAGAGCGGAGCCACCTACAACGTGCCGCTCGCCGTACGGCTGCGCGGTTCCCTGGACCACGACGCCCTGCGCGCGGCCCTCAACGACGTCTCCGTACGCCACGAGGCCCTGCGCACGATCCTCCCCAACGTCGACGGCGAACCCCACCAGTACATCGTCCCCACTCCGGACGTGCCCTTCGAGGTCAGGCCCTGCGGCGCGGACGAGGTGACCGAAGCGGCACGGCAGGCGGGCGAGCACAGCTTCGACCTGGCCGTCGAACTGCCCATCCGCGCCACCCTGTTCCAGGTCGCCGAGGACGACCACGTGCTGGTGCTGGTCCTGCATCACATCGCCGGTGACGGCTGGTCCATGACCCCGCTCACCCGCGACCTCGGCCGCGCCTACGAAGCGCGCGCGGCCGGCCACGCCCCCGACTGGGCGCCGCTCCCGGTGCAGTACGCCGACTACGCCCTGTGGCAGCGGGAGTTGCTCGGCGACGAACGCGACGAGGACAGTCTCGCCCTGCACCAGCTCCGCCACTGGACCGAGGCCCTGTCCGGCATGCCGGAGGAGTTGGAGTTGCCGGTGGACCGGCCGCGGCCGGCGGTGGCGTCGCATCGGGGTGCGTTGGTGCGGGCGCGTTCGGGTGCGGAGCTGCATGCGGGTCTGGTGGGGTTGGCGCGGGAGAGCG
>NZ_JABERD010000527.1 GCF_013044505.1 Streptomyces sp. S3(2020)
AATGACACGACTTCGGCGGTACGCTTGAGCCCCGCTACATTGTCGGCGCGGAATCACTAGACCAGTGAGCTATTACGCACTCTTTCAAGGGTGGCTGCTTCTAAGCCAACCTCCTGGTTGTCTCTGCGACTCCACATCCTTTCCCACTTAGCGTACGCTTAGGGGCCTTAGTCGATGCTCTGGGCTGTTTCCCTCTCGACCATGGAGCTTATCCCCCACAGTCTCACTGCCGTGCTCTCACTTACCGGCATTCGGAGTTTGGCTAAGGTCAGTAACCCGGTAGGGCCCATCGCCTATCCAGTGCTCTACCTCCGGCAAGAAACACACGACGCTGCACCTAAATGCATTTCGGGGAGAACCAGCTATCACGGAGTTTGATTGGCCTTTCACCCCTAACCACAGGTCATCCCCCAGGTTTTCAACCCTGGTGGGTTCGGTCCTCCACGAAGTCTTACCTCCGCTTCAACCTGCCCATGGCTAGATCACTCCGCTTCGGGTCTTGAGCGCGCTACTGAATCGCCCTGTTCGGACTCGCTTTCGCTACGGCTTCCCCACACGGGTTAACCTCGCAACACACCGCAAACTCGCAGGCTCATTCTTCAAAAGGCACGCAGTCACGAGGCAAGCACAAGTGCTTGCCCGACGCTCCCACGGCTTGTAGGCACACGGTTTCAGGTACTATTTCACTCCGCTCCCGCGGTACTTTTCACCATTCCCTCACGGTACTATCCGCTATCGGTCACCAGGGAATATTTAGGCTTAGCGGGTGGTCCCGCCAGATTCACACGGGATTTCTCGGGCCCCGTGCTACTTGGGTGTCTCTCAAACGAGCCGCTGATGTTTCGACTACGGGGGTCTTACCCTCTACGCCGGACCTTTCGCATGTCCTTCGCCTACATCAACGGTTTCTGACTCGTCTCACAGCCGGCAGACTGTGAAAGAGAGATCCCACAACCCCGCATGCGCAACCCCTGCCGGGTCTCACACGCATACGGTTTGGCCTCATCCGGTTTCGCTCGCCACTACTCCCGGAATCACGGTTGTTTTCTCTTCCTGCGGGTACTG
>NZ_JABERD010000528.1 GCF_013044505.1 Streptomyces sp. S3(2020)
TTGTGTGAGCATGTTGACGTGTAGAGTATCGGTGCGGTCGATCGAGTGCAGGTCTAATCATTTTTGTTTTAATGCAGCAGCGGGCATACGAGTTGTTCAGGAGTCTCGTGGGCTCGGAGATGTCTATAAGTGCCCAGGCCTTTGAAGTAGGCCTCCTTGCGGGTCCACAACCGGCCGAAGGCCAGGGGCTGTTCGGCGTCGGGCAGGGCCCGCAGTTCCTGTTGTTCCGCCCGGTGCAGTTCGGGCAGGCACAGTTCGACCGTCTCCTGCGTGGGCACGCGTTGGACGTCCACTCCCAGGGGGGCGTCCGCGATGCTGATCAGGGCGATGCCGTGGCTGTGGGAGAGGGAGAAGTGCAGGCCGGTGCCGTGCAGGACGGGGCGGCCGTGCGGGCCGCCGCAGCAGGGGCAGGTGTCCCTGCCGAGCGGGAGCTCGGCGGGCGGGATGCCCGTGTAGGCGGTCAGCAGGCGGCGCAGCGCGATGTGCGCCATCAGGTAGGTGAGTCGGTCCAGGGGGCGTACGAAGGCCGCCGCCCGTTCTCGTTCGCGGTCGTCGAGTTCGCTGGTGACCATGTGCTCGGGGTGGTCGCCCGCCCATTCGGTGCCGATCACCCACAGGTGGATCTGGTGGGTGTCCACGGTCAGCCGGGGGGCGGCGGTGCGCGGGAGTTGGGCGGTGGAGCGTGCTGGGCTCATCGCGCCGTCCCGTAGGCGGGTGCGGACACCGACTCGGCGAGCAGGGCGGCGATCTCGCCGGCCGTGTCGTCGCGCAGCAGGTCGTGGGTCTTGATCCGGACGTCGAGTTCGTCCTCCAGGCGGCGCTTGAGGCACAGCGCGGTCAGGGAGTCCACGCCGAGGGCGCGCAACGGCCGGTCGGGGCCGACCCGGTGGGCCGGGGGCACGTCGAGGACGTGGGCCAGTTCCCGGCAGAGCCAGGACACGATCGTCCGGGTGCGGGCGTCGAGGTCCATGGCGCGCAGCGCGGACGGTGCGGGTGGCCGTACGAACAGCGGGGTGCTGGTGTGGTTCATGGACGTGTCGCTTCCGTCGAGGGGGGGCG
>NZ_JABERD010000529.1 GCF_013044505.1 Streptomyces sp. S3(2020)
GCCTCATGGCATGAGCAGGCCCCCTACTTTCGCGCCACCCCCCGGCGCCCGCGCCCACTCCCTGCGTACCGCTCGCGGCGAGTTCGCCGTCGTCGACGCGCCCGTGGCGGACGGTGTCGCCCCCAGGGGGACCGCGCTGCTGCTGCCCGGGTTCACCGGCAGCAAGGAGGACTTCAACCCGCTGCATGTACCGCTCGCGGCGCGCGGGTACCGGACGGTCGCGGTGGACGGCCGGGGACAGTTCGAGTCCGACGGCCCGGCGGACGACGAATCGGCCTACGCCCAGGACGAGTTGGCGAAGGACGTGCTCGCGCAGGCCGCGGCCCTCGACGGACCCGTGCATCTCCTCGGGCACTCACTCGGCGGGCAGATCTCGCGGGCCGCCGTCCTCCTGGACCCCGGCCCCTTCCGCTCCCTCACCCTCATGTCCTCGGGCCCCGCCCAGATCTCCAGCTCGCAGCAGCAGCGCGTGAAGCTGCTGCGGGACGCGCTGACCGTGATGAGCATGGCGGAGGTGTGGGACGCGATCCAGGCCATGGAAGCGCCCGAGGAGACGGACACCGGGGGCGAGTTGGACTCCGGGCTCGACGACCGGGAGGACCTGCGGCGGCGCTGGATGGGCAACAGGCCCGCCCAACTCATCGCCACCGGACGCCAGTTGTGCGCGGAGCCGGACCGGGTGGCCGAACTGGCCGCCGTGCCACTGCCGTTCCATGTGCTGTCCGGCTCGCACGACGACACCTGGCCGGTACCGCTGCTCGACCAGATGTCCGTCCGTCTGCGGGCCCGCAGGACCGTGATCCCCGGCGCCGAGCACTCCCCCAACACGGACCGACCCCTGGAGACGGCCCGCGCCGTCGCCGACTTCTGGGACACCACCGAGAAGCCCTGACCACCCGGCCGCACCATCCGGCCGTACACCCGGCGCACACGACCAAAGGCCGGTCCACAGACGCCACAGGCCGGGCCGCAGAAACCCAGGCCCGGCACAAGCCCGGCGCACAAGCCCCGCGCACAAGCCCGGCCCACAAGCCCCGCCTGCACCTCACC
>NZ_JABERD010000530.1 GCF_013044505.1 Streptomyces sp. S3(2020)
CCGAGCTGTTCGAGGCAGTGGGCCTCGTCGTTGCGGCTGGCGAGGGTGTCGGGGTGGTCGGCGCCCAGGACGCGTTCGCGGGCGGCGGCGACTCTGCGGTACTCGGTGAGGGCGTCGGCCCAGCGGCCCAGCCAGCCCAGGCCCACGGCGACCTCGCGGCGGCTGACCAGGGTGTCGGGGTGCTCCGGGCCCAGGACGCGCTCGCGGATGGCGCACACGTCGCGGGACTCGGTGAGAGCCTCTTCCCAGCGGCCGAGGCGGCCGAGGTTGAGTCCGAGGCCGTGGCGGGCGCGGAGGGTCTCGGAGTGGGTGGGGCCGTGGACGCGGGTGCGGTCGTCGATCAGGTCGCGGTAGAGCTGGAGCGCCTCCGCGCTGCGGCCGAGGCGGCCGAGGCTGATGCCGACCTCGTAGCGGGCGGCGAGGGTGTCCGGGTGGTCGGGGCCGAGGGCCTGTGCGCGGGCCTCGGCGACCTCGCGGTAGGTCTGGAGGGCTTCCGGCCAGCGGCCCAACTGTCCCAGGGCGTAGGCGACTTCGTAGCGGGTGGCCAGGGTGTCGGGGTGGGCGGGGCCCAGGACGCGCGCGCGGGCCGCCGCGACGTCGCAGGCCATGCGGTAGGAGTCCTCCAGGCGGCCGAGCCGGCTGAGGTTGAAGGCGAGGTTGTGGCGGCAGCGCAGGGTGTCGGAGTGGTCGGGGCCCATGGTGCGCTCGCGGGCGGCGAGGACGGACGTGTAGACCTGGTGGGCGTCGAAGTGACGGCCCAACTGGCCCAGGACGTACGCCATTTCCTGACGGGCGGCGAGGGTGTCGGGGTGGTCCGGGCCGAACACTCGCTCCCTGGATTGGGTGACGTGGGTGAACTCGATCAGCGCGTCGGCGGGCCGTCCGGTGCGGGAGAGGGAGAACCCGACCTCGTAGCGGCTGGCGAGGGTGTCCGGGTGGTCGGGGCCGAGCAGGTGCTCGCGCTCTGCGGCCACCGCGCGGTGCACCTCACCGGCCTCCGCCCAGCGGCCGAGCCGGCCCAGGCTGAGCCCCGCGTTGTGCCGTCC
>NZ_JABERD010000531.1 GCF_013044505.1 Streptomyces sp. S3(2020)
GTGGGGTGGGGGGTGTGGATTGTCGGCGGGTGCGGGTTGAGTGTGGCTGGTCGCGCAGTTCCCCGCGCCCCTTGGCGGCGTCGGCCGACCCCGCGTTCAGGAGTTCTCGTAGGTCTCCCGCCCGCCTGCGCGCGTCCCTCACCGTCAGGGGCAGCGGGGACCAGCCCGCCAGGCGGCCCAGGTCCACCACCGGCGGGTACACCGGGGATACGGCCATGATCTCGGCCGGGTCGCCCAGTATCAGGGGTGCTCCCGGGCCCGGGAGGAGGGCGACCTGGTCGGCGTACTGGATGACCCGCTCCAGGCGGTGCTCGGCCATCAGGACCGTCGTCCCCAGGTCGTGGACCAGCCGCTGGACGACCGCGAGGACCTCCTCCGCGGCGGCCGGGTCCAGCGCGGAGGTCGGTTCGTCGAGGACGAGGACCTTCGGGTGCGGGGTGAGGACCGAGCCGATCGCCACGCGCTGCTGCTGGCCGCCGGAGAGGGTGGTGATGGGGCGGTCGCGGAGATCGGCCAGACCCAGGAGGTCCAGGGTCTCCTCCACCCGGCGGCGCATCACCTCCGGCGCGAGACCCAACGACTCCATGCCGTAGGCGAGTTCGTCCTCGACCGTGTCCGTCACGAAGTGGGACAGCGGATCCTGGCCCACCGTCCCCACCACGTCGGCGAGTTCACGCGGCTTGTGCGTACGGGTGTCACGGCCGGCCACCGTGACGCGGCCGCGCAGGGTGCCGCCGGTGAAGTGCGGGACGAGACCGCAGACGGAGTTGAGGACGGTCGACTTGCCGGTGCCGGACGGTCCCACGAGCAGGACGAGTTCCCCCTCGGGGACCTCGAAGTCCACGCCCCGGACGGTCGGTTCGGCCGCTCCGTCGTACGTCACGGAGACATCCTCGAAGCGGATCACGACGGCTCCTTGCAAGGCGCGATGAAGGCCGGGAGCAGGCCGACGAGGATCGCCGCCGCGGGCCAGAGGGGCAGGGTGGGGGCGACCGGCGGGGGCCGGGGCCCGGCCGCCCGCCACGCGGGGGGGG
>NZ_JABERD010000532.1 GCF_013044505.1 Streptomyces sp. S3(2020)
GCCCACGACTTCCGCCCCGGCACCCCCGACCTCAGCGCCTTCCCGCGCAACGAGTGGCTCAAGGCCACCCGCCGAGCCCTCCTCGCGGCGCCCCACCACTCCCTCGGCTACGGCGACCCGCGCGGCAACCTCGAACTGCGCACCGCCCTCGCCGGCTACCTCGCCCGCGTGCGGGGCGTACGCACGGACCCCGACCGCATCCTCATCACCGCGGGCTGCGCCCATGGCCTCCGCATCCTCGGCACGGTCCTGCGGGCACGCGGCGTCCGGTCGGTCGCGGTCGAGTCGTACGGCCTGGACGTGCACTGGAACCAGCTGACGGCGGCGGACCTGCGCGCCGAGGCGCTCCCCTACGACGAACTGGGCACGGACCCAGGCCAGTTGGCCGGGGCCGGCGCCGTCCTCCTCACCCCCGCCCACCAGTTCCCGATGGGCGTCCCCCTGCACCGGGACCGGCGGACCGCGGTCGTCGACTGGGCGCGGCGCACCGGAGGCCTGGTCCTGGAGGACGACTACGACGGGGAGTTCCGCTACGACCGCCAGCCGGTCGGCGCACTCCAGGGCCTGGACCCGGACCACGTCGTCTACCTCGGCACGGCCAGCAAGTCCCTGGCCCCCGGCCTCCGACTGGCCTGGATGGTCCTCCCGCAGGGCCTGTCGGAGGCGGCCGCCGAGGCGAAGGGCAAGGTCGACACCTGTGGGGTGCTGGACCAGCTGACCCTGGCCGAGTTCATCGCCTCCGGCGCCTACGACCGCCACGTCCGCGCCTCCCGCCTGCGCTACCGCCGCCGCCGGGACGCCCTGGTCGCGGCCCTTGCCCTGCACGCCCCCGAGGTCCACGTCACCGGCATCGCCGCCGGCCTCCACGCCGTCCTCCGCCTCCCACCCGGCACCGAACAGTCCGTCGTCCAGTCCGCCGCCTGGCAGGGCGTCGCCCTCCACGGCCTGTCCTTCTTCCGCCACCCGCAGGCTGCGGCGGAGCGACTGGACGCCCTGGTGGTGGGGTACGGGGCGCCATCGGACCGGGGG
>NZ_JABERD010000533.1 GCF_013044505.1 Streptomyces sp. S3(2020)
CGGTGGCATAAGTATGATATGTGGTTGGAGTCGTGAGGCCGTATTCAGTCATGCTTTTTTTTCTAGTGGTACGGCGCGCCTCGAGGTCTACACTATCCTTGTCGTCGGCAGGGTCAGAGGTGTATAAGATACAGGCACGGGAGTGATCCGGCGGCCGTGTATCTGGCGGTGGGGGCCCGGTTGGCGGAGTCGGTGAAGACCGTGGGTGAGACCGAGCGGGCGTTGTACGACGACCGGGTGCTGGTGCGGATGCACGGCATGCGGCACACCGTGTTCGTGTTCCCCGCCGATCTCGTCGCGGTCGTGCATGCCTCGACCGGCGTCACCGTCGCCGCGCGGGAGCGTGCCTCGCTGGTCAAGGACATGGCCAGGGCGGGGGCGCCGGATGCCGTGTGGCTGGCGGAGGTCGAGGAGTCGGCGCTTGCCGCGCTCGGGCGGCGGGGCGAGGCGACGGCATCCGAACTCGCCCTGGACGAGCCGCGGTTGCGGGAGCGGTTCGTGTACTCCGCGGGGAAGAGCTACGAGGGTTTCCACACCGTCTCGACGCGGTTGCTGAAGGTGCTGGGCGCCGAGGGGAAGGTCGTACGGGGGCGGCCGCTCGGTTCCTGGACGTCCTCGCAGTTCCGCTGGGCGGTGGCACCCGCACATCCCGAACTCGACGTCGCCGAGGCGCAGGCGGACCTGCTCGGCCGCTGGCTCGCGGTGTGCGGGCCGGCCACGGAGGACGACCTGAAGTGGTGGACGGGCTGGAAGGTGACGGACGTCCGGCGGGCGCTGACCGCGATCGGGGCGGAGACGGTGGCCCTGGACGAGGGCACGGGGTGGGTCACGGCGGGGGACGACGAGCCGGTGGCCGGGCCGGCGGAGCCCTGGGCCGCGCTGCTGCCCGCCCTCGATCCGACGGCGATGGGGTGGCGACAGCGGGACTGGTATCTGGCGCCTGAGCTACGGCCCCCGCTCTTCGACCGCAGCGGCAACGTGGGGCCGACCGTGTGGTGGAACGGGCGGGTGGTGGG
>NZ_JABERD010000534.1 GCF_013044505.1 Streptomyces sp. S3(2020)
TCGCCGGGTTCGATGCGGTATCCGCGTATCTTCACCTGGTCGTCGCTGCGGCCGAGGTATTCCAACTGCCCCTGGGGGTTCCACCGTACGACGTCGCCGGTGCGATACAGGCGTGCGCCCTGGTTGTTGAAGGGATCGGCCACGAATCGGTCGGCGGTCAGGCCTGGGCGTGCGACGTATCCGTCGGCGAGTTGTACTCCGCCCAGGTAGAGCTCTCCTGCGACACCGGCCGGGACCGGGCGCAGCCAGGCGTCAAGAATGTGCGCCGTCGTGTTGGCGACCGGTGTACCGATCGGGATGTTGTGAGTGTCGGCAGCGATGACGGCTGTTGTGCCGTCGCCGGTGACTTCGGTCGAACCGTAGAAGTTGTGCAGTACTGCTTGTGGTGCGGCTGTTCGCATGGTGTCCGCGGTGGTCCGGGTGAGTGCTTCGCCGGAGGAGACCCACGACCGGACCGTGGCCAGCGCGGCGGGTGCGCTGTCATGGCGGACCAGGACGTCGGCCAGGCTGGGCACCGTCAGCAGATGCGTGACGCGGTGCCGGGTGATCGTGTGGAGCAGGCCGGCTGGATCCTGCGCGGTTTCCGTGGGAACGACCACGATGCGGGCACCAGAGGTCAACGGGCCGAACAGCTCGGTCACCGCATCGACAAAGCCGACACCGCTCTTCGACAGCGCCACATCCTCTGGCCGGTAGTCCAGTACTTGCTGACCCCATGCGAGGCGGTTGGCGAGTGCGCGGTGCGTGAGGGCGACGCCCTTCGGGTTGCCCGTCGTGCCTGACGTGAAGATCACCACGGCGGCGTCGAGGCCGTCCAGCGGCCGGGACAGAACAGGGGCGGTCTCCTGACCGGTGGCCAGCCGCCGCTGCACTTCGTGATCGTCGATCCGCAGTACCGGTGCGGGATGTTCACCCAGTACGTGTTCATGTATCCCTGTGGTGTGGTGATCGGTGATGACCAGCACAGGTGCGGCGTCGTCGAGAATGTGCTTGATGCGTTC
>NZ_JABERD010000535.1 GCF_013044505.1 Streptomyces sp. S3(2020)
GGCCTCATGCGTGAGGGTGGGTCGGGTGGAGGCTGGGACTGGGGGCTGACGCGGGGGTACGAGGGTCTGCCTCGGCTTATCGGGCCTGCTTGGGCTTGCGGGCGTCGATGAGGTGGCGGGTGCTGTGGGCGACGAACGGGCCCTCGGACTCGATCCGCTCGTGCAGGGCGCGGAGTCGGGGTTCGTACGTCTCGACGGTGAAGCCCGGCACCATCCACACCACCTTGCGCAGGAAGTGGACGACGGCCCCGATGTCGTGGAACTCGATCCGCAGCCGCTCCGCACGCAGATCGACGACGTCGAGCCCGGCGGCCTCGGCGCCGGCGCGTTCGCGGTCGGGGTGACGGGCCGCGCTCTGTTCGGCGGGGAGCGGGCCGAGGAAGTGCTCGACGAGTTCGAAGACACTGCGCGGGCCCACGTGCTGGGCGAAGTAGGTGCCGCCCGGCTGGAGCACACGTGCGATCTCCGGCCAGTTGGGGGCGACGGGATGGCGGCTGGTGACGAGGTCGAAGGCCGCGTCCGCGAAGGGCAGCGGGGCGTCCTCGGGCGCGGCGACGACGGCGACGCCGCGGGGGCGGAGCAGCGTGGTGGCCTTGGCCACGTTGGGCGGCCAGCCCTCGGTGGCGACGGTGAGGGTGGGCGAGGCCGCGGCCTTGCCGAGGGCGAAGTCCAGGACCTCCCCTCCCCCGGTCTGCACGTCCAGCGCGGCGGTGGCCCGGGAGAGCCGCTCGGCCTTGGCCAGGGCGTACCCCCACGAGGGCCGCGCTGGACGTGCAGACCGGGGGACGGGCGGTCCTCGACTTCGCCCTCGGCCACGCCGCCGCCCCGCCCACCCTCACCTTCGCCCCCGAGCACTGGCCCCCCGACCTGGCCCAGCCCACCACGCTCCCCCCCCCCCGCGGCGTCGCCGTCCTCCCCCCCCCCGCCGACCCCCCGCTCCCCCGCCCGCCCGCCTCCCCCCCCCCCCCCCCCCCCCCCCACCCCCCCCCCCCCCCCC
>NZ_JABERD010000536.1 GCF_013044505.1 Streptomyces sp. S3(2020)
GGGGAGGCGTTGGCGTGGTTTGACGGGGAGCGGGCGGGGTTGGTGGGGGCGGTGTCGTGGGCGCGGGAGGGGCGGTATGCGGCTACGGTGGTGCGGCTGGCTCTGCGTCTGGGGGTGTATCTGGACTGGCGGCGGTATTTCGATGACTGGATTACCGTCGCCGGTGTCGCGCGGGAGGCTGCCCACCGTGTCGGGGACAGCCGTGGTGAGGCCGCCGCATGGAGCAATCTGGGCCTTGCCCTGGAGCAGGTGGGCCGGGTGGGGGAGGCGGTCGAGGCCCATACCCGAGCTCGTGACCTGTGCCAGGCCACCGGGGATCGTCATGGTGAGGCCGTGGCGTGGAACAACCTAGGCAGCGCCCTGCGGGAGGCGAGCCGGGTGGAGGAGGCGGTCGAGGCGCATACCCGTGCTCGTGACCTGTACCAGGTCACCTGGGATCGCCAGCGTGAGGCCGGCGCGTGGGGCAACCTCGGTATCGCCCTGCGAGCGATGGGCCGGGTGGTGGAGGCGATCGAGGCCCTCATCCGCGCCCGCGACCTGCTCCAGGCCGTCGGGGACCGCCAGGGCGAGGGGATGGCGTGGGGCAACCTCGGCCTCGCCCTGCGGGAGGCGAGCCGGGTGGAGGAGGCGATTGAGGCGTACTGCAAGGGCTTGGAGATCTGCCGGGAGTTCGAGAACTGGTATAGGGCGGGCCAGACCCTCGAAAACCTCGCCCGCGCCCACGAAGCAGCCCGCCGCCCCGCCGACGCCCGCGCCGCCTGGCTCCAGGCCACCGACTCATACACCCAGGCCGACGCCACCAAAGAGGCCGCCGCAGCATTGGCCAACGCCAACGCCAACGCCAATGCCACGGACACCGCCCCACCGCCCGGGCGCGTATACACATCGCCGAGACCACCAGACGCCTGAGGCC
>NZ_JABERD010000537.1 GCF_013044505.1 Streptomyces sp. S3(2020)
TGACTTCTTTCGTTTTCAAGCCGAAGCCGGCCTACGAGCGGTGGTGTGGTCTCGTGGGCTCGGAGATGTCTATAAGCGAAACCCTGTAAACCGATCGGTTTCCATCGAGTCGGAATGGAGTTAACCTCGGAACATGACCACCGAAGCAATGCCAGGCTCCCGAGAGCGACTGCTGGAGGCAGCGGCCACACTCACCTACCGAGACGGCGTCAACATCGGCGTCGACGCGCTCTGCAAGGCGGCGGGAGTGTCCAAGCGCTCCATGTACAAGCTGTTCGAGAGCAAAGGCGAACTGCTGGCGGCAAGCCTGGAGGAACGCGCCTCCGCCTATGTGACGGCACTCCTTCCCGAGGCGGACGACAACCGTCCACCCCGCGAGCGGATCCTGCACGTCTTCGCACAGGCGGAGGCGCAGGCGGGAACACCCGACTTCCAGGGCTGCCGGTACCTCGTCGTACAGATCGAGCTCAAGGACCCGAGCCACCCCGCGAGCCAGGTGGCCCATCGGGTCAAGGAGGACCTGACGGCCTTCTTCCGCGCCGAGGCCGAGCAGGGCGGGGCGAGCGACCCGGACCTGCTGGCCCGGCAGCTGATCCTGGTCTTCGACGGCGCCAGCGCCCGCGCGGGAATCAAAGCCGACACGCGGGGCGGGCTCATCGCCCCCACCGTGACCGCCTTGATGGATGTGGCGGGCGTGCGCTGACGCGGCGCGTGACGAGCGGGCGCCGCACCTGATCGACAACCCGAAGGGGAGGCCCACCCCTTGGGCTTGCGCGCGGAAACCGATCGGTTTACTGTGGTGAAACTGATCGGTTTCTCGCCCGTGGCGGCGAGCCTCGCACCCACACCCCCAGGAGCACGGATGACTGCCGCGCGCGACACAGAGGGGCGCCCCACCCACCCCCCGCTTCCGGCGAAGCTCGCTGCCCACCCCTCCGTAC
>NZ_JABERD010000538.1 GCF_013044505.1 Streptomyces sp. S3(2020)
CCCGCACCCGACCCAGCAACTCACGGAACGTCGGATCACCCGACACATCCGTACGCAACACCAACGTATTGACGAAGAACCCCACCAGGTCATCCAGACTGTCGTCCGAACGCCCAGCCACCGCCGTACCCAACGGAATATCGGTACCCGCGCCCAACCTGCACAGCAACGCCGCCACCGCCGCCTGCAACACCATGAACAGCGTCGACCCGCTCTCGCGGGCAAGGCCGCCGATTCGGGCCTGGAGTTCGGCGGGTACGAAGAGGTCGATCGCTTCCGCCCGGTGGCTGGGTGTGGCCGGCCGGGGCCGGTCGGTGGGCAGGGTGAGCTCTTCGGGCAGACCGGCCAAGGCCTCCTGCCAGTAGGCGAGTTGGCGGGACGCGAGACTGTCGGGGTCGTCCTCGTCACCGAGCAGGTCCCGCTGCCACAGCGTGTAGTCGGCGTACTGGATCGGCAGCGGACCCCAGTCCGGGGCTCCGCCGGTCACGCGCGCCGAGTAGGCGGTGCTCAGGTCACGCGCCAGGGGCGCCATCGACCAGCCGTCACCGGCGATGTGATGCAGGACCAGCACCAGCACGTGCTCCTGCTCACCGACCTCGAACAGAGCTGCGCGCAGGGGGAGTTCGGCCTCCAGGTCGAAGTCGTGCGCCGCCTCCTCGGCCAGGCGGGAGGGCAGTTCCGCCTCGGTCACGGCGCTGGTGGACAGGGGGACGTGGGCGTCGGCGGTGATGTGCTGGTACGGCTGCCCGTCCACGGCCGGGAAGAGTGTGCGCAACGACTCGTGCCGCAGCGCCACATCGTCCAGCGCCGCCCGGAGCGCACCCCTGTCCACCGGCCCGCGCAACCGCACCGCCAGCGGAATGTTGTACGTAGAACCGCCGTCCTCCCACTCCCGCAGGAACCACAACCGCTGCTGCGCGAACGACAACGGCAACGGCTC
>NZ_JABERD010000539.1 GCF_013044505.1 Streptomyces sp. S3(2020)
AGCGCCGTACGACATCGTCCACGCCCAGGAGGACTTCAACTACCACGCCTACCTCTACGCCGCCGACACCGCACACCCCTACCGCACCGCCACCAGCGGCGGCGCCGGCATCGGCAGCGGCCTCAACACACTCTCGAAGATCGCCTACGACGAGGACGACTTCGAGCGGGTGGGGTGGAACACCTGCACCTACGGCTCGGGCGACTGCCTCACCCCCAAGGGCTTCACCTTCATGCGCGAGCGCCTCTCCGAGGGCGTGTACGTCGACTTCTACAACCTGCACACCAACGCCGGCACCAACGCCGACGACCTCGCCGCACGCGCCGACAACCTCAGCCAGCTCACCGACTTCATCGCCACCCACTCCGCGGGCAACGCGGTCGTGGTCATGGGCGACACCAACACCCGCTACACCCGCACCGGTGACACCATCGCCGAGTTCGCCGCCGCCAACGGCCTCACCGACGCCTGGGTCAAGCTGATCCGCGGCGGCAGCGCGCCCGCCAAGGGCAGCGACGCCCTGGTCTGCGACCAGACCGGGACCACCGTGCCCAACACCTGCGAGGTCGTCGACAAGATCCTCTACCGGGGCAGCAAGCTGGTCTCCCTGAACGCCACCTCGTACAACAACGAGCACTCCAAGTTCCTCACCGACGACGGCCTGATGCTCTCCGACCACGACCCGCTCACCGCGAGCTTCACCTGGTCACGCAACACCGCCTTCCAGCTCAGCGACCAGTTCGGCGGCCCGCACGGCGACTACTACAACGACATCGACAGCGTGCCCGCCGCCGCCCGCGCCACCACCATCGCCCTGCGCGCCGGCTCCCGCGTGGACCAGATGAGCGTGACCCTGTCCAACGGCACCACGCTCACCCACGGCGGCACCGGCGGCACCGCCTCCTCCCTGACCCTGGCCAGCGGCGAGTACGTCAC
>NZ_JABERD010000540.1 GCF_013044505.1 Streptomyces sp. S3(2020)
CCAGGATCGTCACGTTCCTCTTGGGCGGGAGCGGCAGAGGTGTAGAAGAGACAGTCGAGACATGGCCCTTCCGGAGGATCCCGCCGCGCTGAGCACTCTGCACGCCGAGTTCTGCCGGGAGTTGGCGGTGCTGCGGATGCTGAGCGGTCCTCGGCGGGCGGCGCTTGAGCAGGGCGTGCGGCGGCTGCGTGAGGGGGCGGACTTCGGTGAGGTGCTTCGCGCGCTCGATCCCGCGGTCACCGATCCGATGTTCGTCCGCGTCGCCCCGACCCCGGTCGCCAGTCCCGGCCCGCCCGTACCCGGCCGCTACCTCTGTCCGACCGGCGCCTGCCAGCGAGTGGAGCAGCGGTTCGCCGGTGAGGGCCCACCCGAGTGTCTGCTGTACGAGCGCGTACTGACCTTCGTGCCGGACGCGTGAGGGCGGGCCGGTGACGGGATTCCTCGCCGAACTCGGCCGGAAGCTGGCCGAGCGGTGGTTCACCCTGCTGGTCCTGCCCGGCCTCGCCTATCTGCTGGTCGCGGCGGCCGCCGTGCGGCTGGGTCAGAGCGGCTGGCACGACTGGCGGGCTCTGTGGGACGGCTTCACCGCACTCACCGAGGGCGGCCCCGGGCAGCAGGACGGCGTGGTCGCCCGCGCGGTCCTGCTGATCCTCGCCGCGGTCCCGGTCTCCGCCGCCGTCGGCGCCCTCGCCCAGGCGCTCGCCGGCCCGGTCGAACGAGCCCTGTGCGGCCCGTGGCCCGACCCCTTCAGCGCCCTCTCGGCCCGTCTGACCGCCCGCCGCGAGCGTGTCTGGAGCGCGGAGGACGCCGCGTACCGCCGACAGCGCGCCCTGGCGGAGGCGGCCCGCCGCAGACAGCTCATCTCGACCCGGTCCGCCCACCACACCGAGAGACAGACCGCGCAGCCCCAGCC
>NZ_JABERD010000541.1 GCF_013044505.1 Streptomyces sp. S3(2020)
TCGCCCTGCGCGCCGGCTCCCGCGTGGACCAGATGAGCGTGACCCTGTCCAACGGCACCACGCTCACCCACGGCGGCACCGGCGGCACCGCCTCCTCCCTGACCCTGGCCAGCGGCGAGTACGTCACAACCGCCTACCTCTGCCAGGCCCAGAAGGACGGCCGCACGCGGATCTTCTACGCCAAGTTCACGACGAGCACCGGCCGTACACTCGCCGGCGGCACCACGACCTCCGACTGCGTGACCCGCACCGCGCCCTCCGGCTGGCAGATCGCCGGCTTCCACGGCAGGACCGGCGACGAGGTCGACAAGGTCGGCTTCATCTACACCCAGCGCTGACCGGCCGGGGCGCCGGTCGACGGGCAGCCGGCCCCGGTCCTCTGTCCCGTTGACACGAGGGGCCCCGGTTCCTGGCTCGGTGGCCAGGAACCGGGGCCCCTCACATCGCGTGGCGCACGGCCGGCCGTGTGGACGTCTGTCGTGCGTCGGCGCAGGACACCCGTCCACACGCTCGCCGGCCTCTCACTCCCGTGCGGCGCGGTGCGGCGTTCAGTACTGCTCGGTCTCCACGAAGCCCGCGTCCGCGTCGTCGTCCGCGCCGAAGGCGGCGGCGGTCGGGTCGAATCCGGGCGGGCTGTCCTTCAGACCCAGGCCCAGGCCGGCCAGCTTCGCCTTGACCTCGTCGATGGACTTCGCACCGAAGTTACGGATGTCCAGGAGGTCCGCCTCGGAGCGCGCCAGGAGCTCGCCCACGGAGTGGACGCCCTCACGCTTGAGGCAGTTGTAGGACCGAACGGTGAGCTCCAGCTCCTCGATCGGCAGCGCCAGGTCAGCGGCAAGGGCGGCGTCCGTGGGGGACGGGCCCATGTCGATGCCCTCGGCGTCGATG
>NZ_JABERD010000542.1 GCF_013044505.1 Streptomyces sp. S3(2020)
TTTGTGCTGGTGAGGCCACCACCGCGGACTACACTGCCCTCTTCTTCGGCAGCGTCAGTGTGGTTTAAGGGCCAGTGCCAAGCCCCCAGGGATTCCACTACGAGACCCACACCAACGGAACCGTCCTCATCAGCCACCACAGCCGCCCCGCGACCACCCTGAACGGACCGAGAGCCGCCCAGTTCCTCGCCGAGGTCGAGTCCTCCTCCGACCCCCAGCTCGTCATGGCCCGCTGGACCGGAAACTACAAGCGCGGCAACGAACGCACCGCCCGCAACCACCCCAGAAACCGCCGCTGAACCGATCGGTCGCGGGTAAGGGAACGGTAAAGCGGGCTCGATCGTTCACCGGGCATGACAGCTATGACCCCCGGCTCGAACATCCCTCTCTCCACCGCGCGCGTGACGGTGGACGTCGCCGCCCCGGTGCGGCTCGACGTATCGAGCCTGCTGCTCACCGCCGACGGCAAGGTGCGCTCGGACGACGACTTCATCTTCTACAACCAGCCCAACGGCCCGGGCGTGACGTACCGCTCCGGCGGCGGCACCGCCCCGGACGCGATCGTCGTCGACACCGCCGCCGTCCCGCCCGGTATCGAGAAGATCGTCGTCACCGCCAGCCCGGACGCCGCCGGCCAGACCTTCCAGGGCATCGAACCGACGGCGACGATCCGCGGCGCGGACGACAACTCCGTCCTGGCCACCTTCACGCCCCCGCAGCTCGGCAGCGAGACCGCGCTGGTCGTCGTGGAGATCTACCTGCGCAACGGCGCGTGGAAGGCGCGCGCGGTCGGCCAGGGCTACGCCAACGGCCTGGCCGGCATCGCCACCGACTTCGGCGTGAGCGTGGAGGAACCGGCCCCCGTGGCTCCGCCCCAGTCGGTCGCCC
>NZ_JABERD010000543.1 GCF_013044505.1 Streptomyces sp. S3(2020)
CGTCTGTCTTGTGGTGTTGTCTTTTTTTGTGCTCGTCACCTCGCCCCCCGTGCTCTCAACTACCCTCTCCGTCGTCAGCGTCAGCTGTGTAGAAGATACAGCCCCCCCCCGGCGCCCGTCCGGCCGCCCCGGCCGCTGAGGCGCCGGGCGCCCCAGGAGAGCGTCGCTGCGCCAGCCGTGTGATGCCAGGCGCGGCGGCCCGCTCCGGCGGGAAGGCTGGTGCGGTGAGCAGCGGTCTCCTGAGCCGGCGGTCTCTTCGTGGCGCGACGGCGCTGCGCGGCGGCCGTGCCTGGCGTCCTGGCCCGTACCTGGTCTTCGGCTTCCTGTACTGGCTGGTGATGTCGCTGGCGTACTGGGCGGCGCCGCTGTGCTGCGACGCGGGGCTGCACGCAGCGGTGGTCGAGCGGTTGCGGGTGGATCTGTGGCAGCCGCGGCATCCCCTGGCGGATCTGCCGGGTGCGGGCAGCCCGTACTACTCGCCGTACGCGGTGGCGCAGGGCGTGTTCGCGCGGCTGACGGGGCTGGGCGGCTGGGAGGTCGTACGACTGGCCGGTCCCCTGAACCTGTTGGTGCTGCTGACCGGCCTCGGCGCTCTGGTGCGGGTGCTGACGCCCCGGCCGTGGGCACCGGTGCTGGCGCTGCCGGTCCTGCTGATGACCGGGGATCCCGGCTCCCCGGCGGCCTTGGCGGTCGGGCTGGGCCTGTGGGCGTGGGCGCTGACGGGAGCGCGGGCCCGCGACGGCGGGGCGCCGCGGTGTGTGGGCCCGGGCGGGCTGCCGGGGATCGCCGGGTATGCGGCGCCGGGTGTGCTGTACGGGGCGGTCCTGCTGATCGATCCGGTCACCGCGGTGGGTGCGGCCGCGGGGGCCGGATCGATCAGCAGGAC
>NZ_JABERD010000544.1 GCF_013044505.1 Streptomyces sp. S3(2020)
CTGCAGGAGAGGGCAGAGGAGTGGCTCAGGAGTCGCGTGGGCGCGGAGAGGTGTATAAGAGGCAGGTCGGATCGGCCGAGGAAGGGGTCGCCTCCGCCGGTCCGCCGGTCGTGCAGGCGGCGGCCGCGGCCGCGCCCGTCGCGCTCAGGACCGTTCTTCTGCTGGGACGCATGTGCTCTCCCGGGGTAGGGGATGCCGTCACCCACACAACTCCACTTCCCGCGCGCAGGGAAGACGGCCGAGATCGCGTCAACTCTTCGTGTAGGTCAGCTTCTCCCCGTTGCTGGTGTTCACGCGTTCCAGGGTGCCGTTCGACAGGAGGGTGATCTCGCTGGCCGCGCCCGGTGAGCAGGAGGAGGCGGGTTCGCCGACCGTCACCGTGGACGGGCCGATCTCCAAGGGACCGTTGTCGGTGGGCGCTTCGGTCAGGTCCGCCTCGAACACACAGTGGTAGTCGGGGCCGTCGGCGACGAGCGAGAGCACGGTGTCTCCCACCTCGCCCTCCTGGATGGTGAGTTGACGGGTGTGCGAGCCCTCGGAGTTGTCGATGGTGCTGGTCCAGGTGCCGAGATAGCCGGCCGGGACGCTGCCGTCCGCCGGAGCCGAGGTGGTCGGCGTCGGCGAGGGCTCCGGGGTGGTGGGACCCGGCGTCGTGGGCGCGCTCGCGGTGGGGGTGGGAGTGGGACCGGCCTTGTCGTCGTCACCGCCGTCGCCGCTCATCAGCGCGTAGACCGAGCCGCCCGCGCCGAGCGCGACGACACATCCCCTACGGGTCCGGCGCACCTGCCCCAGCCGTGCACGCCCCCCGACACACACCGCGCCCCCTGCCCCGTCCCCCCGCCCCGCTCCACGGCGCCCCCACCCGCCCGGCCGACCCCCCTCG
>NZ_JABERD010000545.1 GCF_013044505.1 Streptomyces sp. S3(2020)
TGGTCTACTTTGTTTTTGCGTGGTGTCGTTACACTCTTGTTTTATTTTTTTTGTAAGTGTGCGGGGACAACCGGTAGTTAACATATGGGATTGGTTGGCAGGGTAAGAGGGGTATAAGAGACAGGGGGCGGGGGTGCCTCGGGTGGGTGTTCTCAAGCGCCGGGCGAGCTGAGATTGTCTGAGTCGGCCTCGGGTGGGTTGTCCGGTACGGGGGCGGATCGTCGTAGAGCTGTCTCCTGGGACCCCAGACGGGGCATCACCCGGGCTTGCGCAACGGTGAGCAGGGGACGTACCGGGGGGTGTCCGCCCGCAGCGTCGGGCGACCGACCAACCTCGCCGCCCCAGCAGGCCGTACCGCCCGACCGAGGACGGACACCCCCCGGTGCGGCACCGACCCACGACGCAACCGCACTGCGCGACGCACGCCCCCACCGAAGCCGTCACAGGCCGCCGCAGGTATTCAGCCGCTTACGGTTCCTGGGTCTCCGACTCCAGGAGTTCGCGGGTTTCCAGGTCGTACACGCCGTATTCGTCCGTCTGGATGCCCCGGGCCCACTGGTAGCGGGACACCGCGTCCTCGACGCCCTCGTTGTAGTGGCCGCTGGCTTTGCGGGTGTAGAGGTTCAGTTGGGTGAGGCGGAGTTCCAGTTCGACGACCTCGTCGCCCTGGGAGCCGCGGCGCAGGACCGGGGGTGTGCTTTCGCGGGTGTTGGAGGAGTCCTCGGCCGGGGCCGAGGACTCCTCCAACACCCGCGTAATCCCCTCCTCCGCCCCCCCCCTCGGACCCCAGGGCCCGGCTCTCGTTCACAACTTTCAGCCCACCAGCCTCCCCGGCACATCGCATGCCACGCGCTGCGTGACG
>NZ_JABERD010000546.1 GCF_013044505.1 Streptomyces sp. S3(2020)
GCGCACCGGGGCCGCGAAGAGGCGGGGCGGTGCGATCTCCGGAGCCGGGGCGAAGGCCGCGTCCAGTCGTGGTGCGGTGTGCGTCATCGTCGTCATCGAGTTCCCTCCCCATGCCCTCGCGCCCCCGGTGCGCCGTGGCGGAGCGCACGCTATGCGCTCCTGTGGGCGGTGGGACCCGAGTTGGGCGGGATGTCACTCGAACGGGGAGTCGGGCGGGAACGCGGGAACCGCCCGCACCGGTCGGCCTTTCGCGCCGGGGTGCGGGCTGCGATGATCGGGGCGGACGTTGTTAACCCGCGTTAACCGGAGGGTGTCATGAGCGAGGAACGGTACGGGGAGTTCGTGCTGGTGCGGCGGCACGGGCACGTCGCGGAACTCGCCCTCGACCGGCCGAAGGCCATGAACGCCGTGTCGACGGAGATGGCCCGGTCGCTGGGGGCCGCGTGCGCGGCACTGGGGGACGACAAGGACGTACGGGTGGTCGTACTGACGTCGACGCACGAGCGGGCGTTCTGTGTCGGGGCGGACCTGAAGGAGCGGAACTCCTTCAGTGACGCCGACCTGGTGCGCCAGCGGCCGGTGGCCCGCGGCGCGTACACCGGGGTGCTGGAACTCCCGGTGCCGACCGTCGCGGCGGTGCACGGCTTCGCGTTGGGCGGCGGCTTCGAGTTGGCCCTGGCGTGTGACGTGATCGTGGCGGACCGCACGGCCGTGGTGGGGCTGCCGGAGGTGTCGGTCGGGGTGATCCCGGGCGGTGGGGGTACGCAGTTGCTGCCCCGGCGGGTGGGGGCCGCCCGGGCCGCGGAGCTGATCTTCACGGCACGGCGGGTGGAGGCCGGTGAGGCCCGGGCGGCCCCCACC
>NZ_JABERD010000547.1 GCF_013044505.1 Streptomyces sp. S3(2020)
GACCAGGAACGTGTCCTCGTCGAGCGTGGTGTCGACGGAGGTGTGGCCGCCGGCTGGGAGCCTGGCCAGCGCGGGCTGCCCCTCGACGTTCGCACTGGCCGCGAGGACCGTCCCGTCGGCATCGACGACCTGCAGGAACTCCTCGTCGGGATCGGCCACGGTCGGCGTGGGCACCCCGCGGCCCGCCTCGATCACCTCGGCCACCTGCCGCGCCCGCGCGCGGGCCGCGTCACGTACGTCGTTGCTGAGCTCGGCGCGCAGCCCGAAGACGAGCGCGGTACCGCCTCCGACGAGCGCGAGCGCGACCGCGAGGACGGCGATGACCGTGGCCCGCACGCGTACGGCCCGCAGTCTGCGGTGCTGCTCACCCGTCATCGGGCACCAGCCGATACCCGTGCCCCCGCACCGTGCGCAGCGAGTCACGTCCGAAGGGCCGGTCGACCTTGTTGCGCAGCCGCCGTACGTACACCTCGACGATGTTGGGGTCGCCCTCGAAGTCGTCGCCCCACACATGGTCGAGGATGACCCTCTTGGAAACAGGCTCGCCGGTGCGCCTCAGCAGAAACTCCAGGACAGCCAACTCCCGTGCGGTGACCTGGACTTCATGATCCGCCCGGGTGACCCTCCGGGTCGCCGGGTCGAGCCGCAGATCGCCGGCCACGAGGGGCGCGCGGGCCACTGCCTCGCCTCACGCCGGAGCAGGGCCCGCAGATGCGCGAGGAGTACGGCGTAGGAGACCGGTTTGGTGAGGTAGTCGTCGGCGCCGGTGTCGAGTCCCTCGACCTCGTCCCACTCGCCCTCCTTGGCGGTGAGCATCAGGATCGGCGTCCA
>NZ_JABERD010000548.1 GCF_013044505.1 Streptomyces sp. S3(2020)
GTGGGCGGTCGTGTGAGCGATGGCGAGCTTGTGGAGGACTTGGCCCGTCCGGTACCAATCCTCGAACTTCTGGAAGACCTCCAGCGACCTGCCGTATCCGTCGACCGCCTCCACCACTCGGCCTGCCTCCGCTAAGGCCATGCCAAGGTCGTACTGTGCAATGGCCTCGCTGTGTCGATCCCCCGCGGCCTGGTACAGGTCGCGGGCTCGGGTGAGGGCCTCGATTGCTTCCGCCCTGTGGCCCGTCTCCGCCAGATCGGCGCCGAGGTTGTTCCAAGCGCCGGCCTCGCCGTGGTGGTCCCCAACAGCCTGGTAGAGATTGCGGGCCCGGATGTGCGCCTCGATCGCCTCCTCCGCGCGATCTGCCTCCCGCAGGGCAAAGCCCAGGTTGTTCCATGCAACGGCCTCGCGATGGCTGTTTCCGAGGGCGTGGTGCAGGTCGCGTCCGTGTGTGTGGGCCTTGATCGCTTCGGCCGGTCGGCCCGCCCCTCGCAGGGCGATGCCGAGGTTGTTCCACGCGCCAGCCTCGCTAACGCGGTCCCCGGCATGACGGGCAGCCTCCCGTGCGACACCGGCGACGGTGATGAAGTCGTCGAAGTATCGCCGCCAGTGCAGGTACACCGCCAGACACTCGGCCAGCCTGACCGCCGCATCCGTAAACCCCTCCTCCCGGGCCCACCCCGCCGCGGGCCCGGCGCACACCGCGCGTCCCCCCGCGCTCCCAGCACAGCCACCCACCCCCTGCGACTCCCCGCCAGCCCGCCCCCCCGCCCCTCACCCTCCCGCACCCGCGACCACCCCCGCCGCCCGCCGCCCGCCCCCGGCCGCCC
>NZ_JABERD010000549.1 GCF_013044505.1 Streptomyces sp. S3(2020)
TTTTTTTCAGTGTCGCGCGCCCCCGGAGCGCTCACCTCTCCTCGTCGGCGGCGGCGTCAGGTGGGTATAAGGGACAGGTTGGGGGGTCGCGCGGTCGGGGGTCGGGGTCCGCGGAGCGGCTGCGGAGGGCACCGACGACTCGGGCTCGGCCCTGACCTCATCAGTCGGTTCCCCCTCGGAGCCGGGGCCTCGCACCGGCTCGGCCTCCGGCCCGGTCAGGTGCTCCGATCCAACAGGCCGACTCACCGACTCCGGCATGGGAGGACCGGCCGTCGGCTCCGGGTCGGCCCCAGCCACATACTCCGGTCCAGGCCCGGGCAAGTCCTCCGCCCCAGGCCCGGCTCCACGCTCCGGCCCGGCAGTCCAGCCCACCGGCTCTGGCATGAGAGGACCGGCCGCCAACTCCGACCCGGCCCCGGCCACGTACTCCGGTCCAGACCCGGGCAAGTCCTCCGCCCCAGGCCCGGCTCCACGCCCCGGCCCGGCCAAATGCTCCGACCCAGCAGGCCAGCCCGCCGGCTCCGGCATGGGAGGACCACCCACCGGCTCCGACCCGGCCCCAGCCAGGTGCTCCGGCCCGGGATCGGGCACGTCCCCTGGCCCTGGCTCGACCATGTGCCCTGGCCGTGACCCTGGCCCTGGCCCTGGCCCTGGCTCGACCATGTGCCCTGGCCGTGACCCTGGCCCTGGCCCTGGCCCTGGCTCGACCATGTGCCCTGGTCCGGCCGCGTGTTCCGGTCCAGGAGCCGTTCGCTGTTCCGGTTCGGGGCGCGACCGTTGTTCCGGGGCTTCGGTGTGGGGGTGGGG
>NZ_JABERD010000550.1 GCF_013044505.1 Streptomyces sp. S3(2020)
TTGTTCGGTCGGCGGGCCGCCCGGGTGCTACCCCACCCTCTGCTGTGGCAGCGTCGGAGGTGTATAAGAGACAGACCCTGCGGACGGCAGCCAGGGGCTTCCGTCCGTTCGCGGCCCGCCGCGGCCGGGTCTGCTGTGGTCTGACGTACGTCTCCACGGGCCAGCTCGACCGCGCCCGTACGGTCCTGCGCCGCACCCTCGACCTGATGGCACCCGTGCTGGAGACGGACCTCCTGGTGGTGGTCCTGGAACCCAGCTGCGCGGCGGCGCTCCGCACGGATCTGCCGGAACTGCTCCACGGCGACGAGCGGGCCGCGCGGCTCGCCTCGCGGGTGGTGACCTTCGCGGAGGCGCTGGAGCGACTCGCGCCGGACTGGCGGCCGCCCCGCGTGGACCGTCCGGTGGCCGGCCAGACCCACTGCCACCAGCACGCGGTACTCGGCGACGCGTCCGAACGCCGACTGCGCGAAGCGGCGGGCCTGACCGGTGAGTTGGCGGGCGGCTGCTGTGGTCTCGCGGGCAACTTCGGTTTCGAGAAGGGGCACTTCCAGGCCACCCCTCCCCCCCCGCACCTCCCCCGCCCGCCCCCCCCCCCCGCCCGCCCCCCGCCCCGACCGCCCCCCCCCCACGCCCGGCCGGCGCCCGGCCGCGCGGCCCGCCCCCCCGCGCGGCCGGCCGGCCGCCCGCCCGGCCCGCGCGCGGCCCACCCCGGCCCCCCGCCAGTCCCCCCACCCCCCCCCCACGCCCCCCGCGCCCGCCCCCACCCGGCGCCGCCGCCCCCCCGCCCCCCGCCCACCCCGCCGC
>NZ_JABERD010000551.1 GCF_013044505.1 Streptomyces sp. S3(2020)
TTGGGGGGGGTCGGATGTGTATAAGGGGCAGGGGGGGGTGGAGGTCATCTGGGGGTGGTTCCTTCCACGGCTTTCAGGAGTGCGGCCAGGTCGTCGGGCCGGGTGTGGGGGTTGAGGAGGGTGGCCTTGAGCCAGAGCCGGCCGTCGAGGCGGGCCCGGCCGAGGACGGCGCGGCCGTCGGTGAGGAGCTTTCGGCGTACGGCGGCGATGTCGTCGTCGGTGGCGTGGACCGGCCGGAACAGGACCGTGCTGATGGTGGGCGGGTCGTGGAGCTCGAAACCCGGGTGGTCCTGGACGAGTTCGGCGAACTCCCCTGCCCGTGCGCAGACTTGGTCGACGAGGTGGCCGAGTCCGGTGCGTCCGAGGGTTTTCAGGGTGACGGCGATCTTGAGGGCGTCGGGGCGGCGGGTGGTGCGCAGGGAGCGGCCGAGGAGGTCGGGGAGGCCGGCTTCGGTGTCGTCGTCGGCGTTGAGGTAGTCGGCGCGCTGTGCGAGTGCGGTGAGGTCGCGGGGGTCCTTTACGGCGAGGAGTCCGGCGGCGACCGGTTGCCAGCCGAGTTTGTGCAGGTCGAGGGTGACGGTGGCGGCGCTGCCGAGGCCGGTGAGCTTGTGCCGGTGCCGGTCGCTGAAGAGGAGTCCCCCGCCGTACGCGGCGTCGATGTGCAGGCGTGCGCCGTGGGTTCGGCAGACGGCGGCGATCTCGGGGAGGGGGTCGATGAGGCCGGCGTCGGTGGTGCCTGCGGTGGCGGCGACGAGGTGGGGGCCGGGGAGGTCGGTGAGGGCGGCGTCCAGGGC
>NZ_JABERD010000552.1 GCF_013044505.1 Streptomyces sp. S3(2020)
CGTACTCGGTCGCCAGCTGTGTCTTCCCGACCCCGCCCCGCCCGTGCAGAGCGTGGACCGCGACGCGTTGGTCGGCGGCGAGTGCCTTGCGCAGGTTGACCAGGAGAGTGTCGCGGCCGGTGAAGGAGGCGTTGCGGGCGGGCAGATTCCACACCTGAGGCAACGTGCCAGGCAGCCGGGGGCCACCAGCAGCGCTGTTTCGGGACCGCATGCCCGGCGGCGCAGGCGGCGGACTGCCCGGGCGGGTTGGGCCGTTCACTGCACGCAGCAGGGCCTCGCGGGCGGCCTGGTCGTCCAGGTCGAACAGAGCGGGGGCGAGCAGCGGACGCAGGATCGCCGGTGGGGTGACCTCGGTGATACGGACCGGGACGATCTTCTCCCGCATCGCCATCATCGCTGTCCACTCCGGAGTCGTGAACCGCTCCAGCTCGAAATAGGACGGGGAGAACAACGCCAGCATCCGGCCGTGCTCCAGCGCGGCATTCATCTTCAGGATGAAGTTCTCGCCCGCACCCCAGTCCCAGTAATCCAGCTCGACCTGGTGCCCGGCATCGAGCAGCTGCCAGCCGACCCACTCCGCCCACGCACGATCCGCCCCCGCATGACTGATAAACCAGACCTCGCCCGACACTGCGTCAGATGCCCCCGTACCTGCACCCATTACATCCCCCGCGCCCCGCCCCGTGCTGGACCACTCAGCGTATGACCGCCAGCACCTGGCTGGGGAGATGTTCACCCTCCCCAGCACACTCGGCTCATCCAACGCGGCGGATTGGTCGTGCCCGAGG
>NZ_JABERD010000553.1 GCF_013044505.1 Streptomyces sp. S3(2020)
ATCTCCGGCTCCAGATCGAACAACAGCACCCCGTCAAGGCCGGGCCTCGGCAGCGGCTGTTGCAGGTGCTGGCGTGTTCCGCGTTGGGGCCCGGCCTTGACGGGGTGCTGTTGTTCGATCTGGAGCCGGAGATGGTGGCGCCGGTGACGGACGCGTTCGCCCGGGTTCTCGGGCTGCGCAGCGGGCGGCCGGTGCGGCGGGCGATGCTCGGCTCGGTCACCGGGGACGACGAGTTGTGGCTGCGTCCCACGCTGCGGCACGAGGGCGCCGGGATGAACTTCTCGCTGGCCCCGGGTCCGTTGGTCGACACCGACCCGGAGGCGTCGACGCTGGTCGTGGTCCCCGACCTGGTCCGGCTGAGCCTGCCCGGCATGCGGGCCGCGGTGCAGCTCCTGGGCGCCGATGTCGCCGCGGTCGAACGCTCCGGCTTCCGCGCCCGCTGGCGCCCCCGGGCCCGCTGGCTGGCCGCGTGCCGCGAGTCGGAGGTGGGCCGCCTCTCCCCCCACCTCCTGGACCGCTTCCCGATCCGCCTCAACGCGGCGGGCCTGGAACCGGACCACCTCCTCGACCTCCTGGACCGGCCCCGCCAGAGCCACGGACCGAACGGATCGCGCACACCTCCCGACCCACCCGACCTCCGTCCCCAACACGGCGAGCACCACACCCTCGACGACTCCGGCCGCCGAGAACAGCCCTACGCCCCTGCACGCACCGAACTCGCCCCGCACCCCACGCCGAGCCCCGCTCACCAAGATCCACGCACCGACTCCCCGGG
>NZ_JABERD010000554.1 GCF_013044505.1 Streptomyces sp. S3(2020)
GGGTCGGGGTCGGGGTCGGTGGGACACGACTCGAACGCTCGCTGACCTGTTCGCCGGAACGATGACGAGGCTCGCGCACCGAGGTCGCCGCCGACATCGACGCCTTGTTCGCGTTGGACAACGACGGGGCGTCACACGATGACGCGATCGAGGGGTCCGAGAGGTCCGAGGAGGGTGAGGTCGAGTACGAACTCACCCGCGCCGACCGGGGCGTTGAGGCTCCCGTCGCTCAGCTCGTGCGGCGCACGTCCTGGCACTCGACCTCCGGGGAGCCGCCGTACGCCTCGATGATCGTCCTCGTGCCGGTGGTGCTGCCGGACAGGCACAGCTGGCCGTCCATCACGCGCAGATCGAGAGTGAACTCGACGGGACCGGCGGTGCCTCGGGGTGTGTGGACACGCTCTTCGATGTAGCCGAGGCCGTGCAGTGCCTTGGCGACCTGTGCCGCTGTGGGGTCGGGGTTCTTCTTGAGGGCCTTGGTGATGCGGTCGACGTGGAGAGGGGCCTCGCACTTCTCCGCGGAGCTCAGTTCCGTCTCCTGCTTGGCGGCCTCGGGGTCCCTGGGCGCGCTGGTGGGGACCGGGTCGTCCGGGACGGGCACGGGCAGGGGCTCCTCGGGCGGGACGGTGCCGCCGGGCTCCCTCGCCTCCACCTTCTCCGGCGGGGGCGAGATGGGGAGATCCGACGGGAGGCACGGCTCGGCGATGTCGAGGACCATTTCCATGAACGGGAGGAAGTCCGCGCCCTCGGTCTCGTCGGCCTCCTTGG
>NZ_JABERD010000555.1 GCF_013044505.1 Streptomyces sp. S3(2020)
GCGCGGCCGCGGCCCTGTGGCCCGGTGCGGTGGGGGCGGTCGCGGCGATCGCGTTCGGGATCAACTTCCTCGGTACGTGGACGGTTTCGGCGTTCGCGTTCGTCGCGGGGCTCGGCACGGTGCTGCTGGTGTACGCGATGTCGCGGTCCGGGGGGCGTACGGAGGTCGTGACGCTGATCCTCACCGGGATCGCGGTGAACGCGTTCGCGGGGGCGCTGATCGGGCTGTTCCTGTTCTTCGCGGACACCGCGGCCGTCAACCAGATCGCGTTCTGGCAGCTGGGTTCGCTGGCGCAGGCGACGTGGCCGAAGGTGCTGGCCGTCCTGCCGTGTGCGGTGCTGGGGCTGGCGGTGGCGCCCTTGTACGCGCGGCGGCTGGATCTGCTGTCCCTCGGGGAGCGGCCGGCCCGGCATCTGGGGGTGGATGTGGAGCGGTTGCGGCTCGTGCTGGTGCTGGTGATCGCGATGCTGACGGCCGCGGCGGTGAGTGTGTCCGGGATCATCAGCTTTGTGGGGCTGGTGGTGCCGCATCTGCTGCGGATGGTGGCGGGGCCGGGGCATCGGTTCCTGGTGCCGGGGAGTGCGTTGCTGGGTGCGCTGGTGCTGTTGGCGGCGGATCTGACCGCGCGGACCGTCGCGGCGCCGGCGGAGTTGCCGTTGGGTGTGCTGACGGCTCTGCTGGGCAGCCCGTTCTTCTTCTGGCTGCTGCGGCGGACTCGGCGTAAGCAAGGGGGGTGGGCGTAGGGG
>NZ_JABERD010000556.1 GCF_013044505.1 Streptomyces sp. S3(2020)
GCTCTGACGTCGTTGCGTTGAAGATTGACGCGATTTTTATGGCGGAGCGGTTGCGGTTGGGGGTGTGGTGCGGTTGTGGGTGCGGTGCGGGTGTGTGGTGGGCAACCGGCCTTCGGCCGGATCTGGTTTCCCGCCCGCACCGCCTGTGCTGCCTTCGTTGTCGGGTGCGGGTGGCCCTTGTGGGGGTTGAGCGCCGTCGGCGGCCGTCGGTGGCCTTCGGGTGGGGTAGCACCAGCCGTCAGGCGTCAGCCTGTGTGGACCCTTGGGCGGTGGGAGCGGTTTGGTTCTGCTTCGCGGAGGACTTCTCGGGTGACCGGGGCCACCTCGCCCTGGCCGAAGAGGAAGAAGCGGAGGAAGTTGGCGAAGGGGCTGCCTTCGGTCCATTCGAAGTAGATGTGGGGGGTGCAGCCCGTGGTGTCGCGGACGTGGAGGAGGAGGGCGGCCAGGGCATTGGGGATGGAGGAGGACTCCAGGGTCAGGACGCGGTAGCGGTTGTGGAGGACCTCGCCGCGTACCGTCAGGCCCGCCTCGAATTCCGAGGGGTCCAGGACTGTGACCTCGACGAAGACGAAGTCCTCCTGGCCGGGGATGTCGTTGTCCTCGCGGATCTGCTCGATCTTGTCGCGGTACTCGGCCTTGTCGCGCTGGTCGGGCTCGTTGGCGATGAAGCGGATCTTGCGGCTGGCGATGTCCCGGACGAAACGTTCCGCCATGGGGTCGAGCGTCACGC
>NZ_JABERD010000557.1 GCF_013044505.1 Streptomyces sp. S3(2020)
GGGTGAAGCCGAGCCGCTTGCCAACGCCTCCGGCGGGCCGAACGGGTCGCTCGCGCCGCCCGCGGGACCGGGCTGTGGAGCGAAGGAGGTGGCGGGACCGGCTGCTGGTGCGCCCGGCGGGACAAACGGCGAGGCCGAGCCACTCGCCAGCGCCTCCGGCGGGCTGAACGGGTCGGTCGCGTCGCCCGCGGGACCGGGCTGTGGAGCGAAGGCAGCGCCGGGGCTGCCAGCCGGTGCTGCCGGACCGGGCGGAGCGAACGGGTTCACCCGCTGCTGCGGCGGCGACGCGCCCTGCTGCCCCGGCGCCGAAGCGTCGGCGCCCGGCATCGACGTGGCCGTCCGCCGGTCGTGGACGGACGGGGGCGGCCAGGACAGCCGGTCGTCCGCAGCGAGGGTTGCGCCGGGGGCGGCGGAGTCCCCGGGTGCGATCGGTGGACCGGCAGATGCGTCACCGGCGGCCCGCTGACCGGCGGGCGAGGGGGACGCGTCGTGGGACGGTGTGGCAGAGGCGTGGCCGGCCGACGCGGAGGACGGAGTGCCGACGACAGGCGCCGCGTCCTCGGACGCGCCCGGCCCGGACCATGAGTCACCGACCACTGTGCGGGGCCCCGCAGTACCGTCCCCTTCCGGCGCCGTCGGCGCGAACGGCACGTCCTCCGCGGAAACCGTCTGCCCGGTAACCCCGTCCCCCGCGGGCGACGCCCAGGCGCCCCGCTCACCACGGCC
>NZ_JABERD010000558.1 GCF_013044505.1 Streptomyces sp. S3(2020)
CCCGGCACCCCTCCCGCGCAGCCTCCTCGGGCTCCGCGCCCGTGAGGAGGGCGGCGAGGAACGCGCCCGTGAACGCGTCGCCGGCGCCCGTGGTGTCCGTGGGCGTCGCCGGTACGGCCGGGACCTGGGCGAGCACCGCGCCCGAGCGGGCCACCAGCGCACCGTCCGCCCCTTGTTTGGCCACCACCAGCGGGACGTGGTGGCTCAGCTTGGCCGCCGCGTCCGCCGGGTCGGGCAGCCCCGTCAGCAGACACGCCTCGTCACGGCTGGGCAGCAGGACGTCGACGCCCTCCACCAGCGTCAGGAAACGGTCGACACCGAGTTCCACGAGGAACCCTGTCGACGCCGGATCCAGGCTCACCGGCACACCACGCGCGCGTGCGGCGGCCACGGCCACTTCCACCAGCGCGCGGCCCGGCTCCGAGAACAGCAGATAGCCCGACAGATGCAGCCGGGCCACCCCGTCGAGCAGCGCGTCCGACCAGTCGTCCGGATCGAACCGCAGGGCCGCGCCGCTGTCCGTGAGGAACGTCCGCTCGGCCGCGGCGCCCGTGTCGACGAGGCAGATCACGGTCCCGGTCGGCGCGTGCGCATCGACGACGAGACGGGGCCGTACCCCGCAGGCCACCAGCTCCCGCTCGTGCCACGCGGCCGCGTCCGCACCCACCCGCCCGAGCAGCCGCACCTCGACGCCACCC
>NZ_JABERD010000559.1 GCF_013044505.1 Streptomyces sp. S3(2020)
CCCCATACGTCAACTCCACCCCACCCTGAACCAACGCCACCGCATCCGAATCGACCCGCACCCGCGCCTCGAACACCTCAGGCACCGAACGACCATCCACCACCCCAACCCCGACACCACTCCACTCGTCGACGACCTGCTGCTCCTCGCCTTCACCCAGCAGCCCGATGGCGGCCACGGGGAGGTCGGGGTCGGCGACCGCGGCCTCAAGGAGGACGAACAGCCGCTCGGCCATGGTGGTCACGGTGGCCTCGTCGTAGAGGTCGGTGGCGTATTCCACGTCCCAGCACAGCCCACCCGGCCGGCCGTCCTCCCCGGCCTCTTCCTCCACGAAGAAGGTCAGGTCGAACTTGGCCACCCGGTGCTCCAGGGCCAGTCGTTCGCTGTGCACTCCGGGGACGACCGGTGTGGCGGTGGCGTTGTTCTGGAGGACGAGCATGGTCTGGAAGAGGGGATGACGGGCGGTGGACCGGGCCGGGTTGACCGCCTCCACCACCCGCTCGAACGGCAGATCCTGATGCCCGTACGCCTCCAGATCAGCCGCCCGCACCCGACCCAGCAACTCACGGAACGTCGGATCACCCGACACATCCGTACGCAACACCAACGTATTGACGAAGAACCCCACCAGGTCATCCAGACTGTCGTCCGAACGCCCAGCCACCGCCGT
>NZ_JABERD010000560.1 GCF_013044505.1 Streptomyces sp. S3(2020)
CGCTCGGGCCCCGGTGCCGCGCGCCCCGGCGGCCGCGCGGGCCCGACGCCCCGGCGCCAGCGTCGCTGGGGTGGGGGGCGCTACGCCGCGCCCCCCCGGGGAGGCCGTGGCGCGCGCCCGGGTGCAACGCCTCGGCCACCAGGCCGCCGAGGCCCGCGACCTGCTCCTCCCCCTCGCCTACGCCCAAGGCGCGGGCCTGCCCTGGGCGGGAGTGTGGCCCCGACTGGCCTCCGCCCTGTCGGGCCACGCCTACCGCGACGACCACATCCGGTGGCTGCGCAAGCGCGCGGGGTCGTACGTCGTGGAGAGCGTCGATGACGACGACGGAGGTGGCTCGGTCTACCGGGTCTACCACCGGGCGCTCATCGAGTACCTGAGGGAGGGGCGGGACGCCGAGCAGGTACAGCGCACCATCACGGAGACGTTGCGCGAGGTCGAACACCCTTATGTGCGGCGGTACTTGTCGCTGCACGCGGGGGAGGGCGGGGTGCTGGACCCGCTGGTGCAGGACGCACGGTTCGTCCTCACCTGCGCTCCGGGCCAACTCCTGTCCGCGCTCCCCGGGTTGCGCACGGCGGAGGGGCGGCGGGCGGGGCCTGTCTCGTATACACCTCT
>NZ_JABERD010000561.1 GCF_013044505.1 Streptomyces sp. S3(2020)
CCTGGGGAGCGGCAGGGGGCGGCGGGGCAGGCTGGGAGTACTGGCCTTCCAGGCGGGTCAGCGCCTCCAGCTCGCCGTAGTCGAGAAAGATCCCGCGGCAGCCGCTGCACTGCTCGATCTGAACACCGTTGCGGTTGTACGTGTGCATGGGCGCGTGACACTTCGGACACTGCATCGTCGGCTCAACTCCTCGCCGGTTGGTCCTGCTTCGCGTTACGCCAGGACAGACACTGTCCGGCTCTGGTCGGTTGCACCCTACTTCGCGTCGGTGCGGGTCAACTCGGGTGGGGCGGAACCCATTCGGGCACAGGCGTCCACGAGGAGCTGTTCGACCTCGTCCAGGGAGCGGTTCGCCGCGGTGGCCTTGGCTATGGCGCGGGCCGCGGTCTGCACGGTGAGGGCGCGGGCCGGGACGTCCAGGGCGGGCCAGGGGTCGCCGTCCACGGGGACGGCCGGGCCGCCTGCCGCGCGGTAGGCGTCGAGGAAGCGGGTCCACTCGTCGGGGTGGAGGAGGCCGCAGGCGTACCAGGCGGCCGGGCGGGCGAGGTCCCAGGCGGGGACGCCGCGTCCCAGGTCGTCGACGTCGATGAGGCGCCAGGGGCCGTCGGGGGCGTGGTGGCGGACGAGCTGGCCGAGGTGGAGGTCGCCGTGGCACAGGGTGGTGGTG
>NZ_JABERD010000562.1 GCF_013044505.1 Streptomyces sp. S3(2020)
CACCCTCAGCCCCGCCCTCCGGATCTCCCCCAGCAGCCGCTCCGTGCGCTCCACCAGTGTCAGCCCCGCCGTCCCGAGCGAGGCCACGGAGATGATGTCGCCGGGGAGGAGTCGCCGCCGTCCCGTCGGGTAGGTCAGCCGCTCGTCCCCCATCGAGGCCCGCCACAGGACGACCGCCGCGGCGCCGCAGTCGGCGGCGGCGCGCAGGGTGGTGGTGTCGTACGTGCCGTAGGGCGGGCGGAAGAGGTGGGGGCGGATCCCGAAGCGGGACTTGAGCTTGTCCTGCTGGCCGCAGATCTCGGCGCGCTGCCCGGCGTACGGCAGACCGCGCAGGGCGGTGTGGTCGAGCGTGTGGTTCTGGATCGAGGCGCCGACCGACTGGAGGCGGGCGAAGTGCCCGTACCCGGGGCCGACGACGCTGTCGGTGAGGAACATGCTGACGGGCAGCCGCCGTTCACGGACCAGTTCGCAGAAGGGAGTGGGCTCTACTGCGCCGGCGACGTTCGCCGTAAAAACGACCGTGCGGGGGCTGACGAGCCGCGTAGCGTCCACGGGGTCCGGGTAGCGTACGGTAATGGCAGAAACGCAATCAAGGAACAAGAGAAAGATGATA
>NZ_JABERD010000563.1 GCF_013044505.1 Streptomyces sp. S3(2020)
CACGCTTGAGGCAGTTGTAGGACCGAACGGTGAGCTCCAGCTCCTCGATCGGCAGCGCCAGGTCAGCGGCAAGGGCGGCGTCCGTGGGGGACGGGCCCATGTCGATGCCCTCGGCGTCGATGTTCAGTTCACGGGCGAGACCGAACAGCTCGACCAGGGTCTTACCGGCCGACGCCATGGCGTCACGGGGACGCATGGCCTGCTTCGTCTCGACGTCGACGATCAGCTTGTCGAAGTCGGTCCGCTGCTCGACACGCGTGGCCTCGACCTTGTACGTGACCTTGAGCACGGGGCTGTAGATGGAGTCGACCGGGATACGGCCGATCTCCTGGCCCACCTGCTTGTTCTGCACCGCGGAGACATAGCCGCGACCGCGCTCGACGGTCAGCTCCATCTCCAGCTTGCCCTTGCCGTTCAGCGTGGCCAGGACGAGGTCGGGGTTGTGCACCTCGACACCGGCCGGGGGCGCGATGTCGGCGGCGGTGACCAGACCCGGACCCTGCTTGCGCAGGTACATCACGACCGGCTCGTCGTGCTCCGAGGAGACGACCAGCTGCTTGATGTTGAGGATCAGGTCGGTGACGTCCTCCTTGACGCCCGGCACGG
>NZ_JABERD010000564.1 GCF_013044505.1 Streptomyces sp. S3(2020)
ACCCCGACCACGGTGTCCTCGCCCGGCGGCCCGCCACCGACACCACCCCCGAGGTCGTCTACCGGCGCGGCGCGGATGACAACATCCTCGTCGAGTACGGTCCGATGACCCTCGACCTCGCCCTGCGGATGCGGGTGCACGCCCTGGCCGAACACCTCACCGCCCACCGCCCCGCCGGACTGATCGACCTCACCCCCGGCGTCCGTTCCCTGCATCTGCACACCGACCCCGACACACTCCCCCTGCGCACCCTGCTCCGTCTGCTCCAGGAGGCCGAGGACCACCTTCCCACCGCGCACGAACTCACCGTGCCGAGCCGAGAGGTCCACCTCCCCCTGTCATGGGACGACCCGACCGTCGACGAGGCCATATCCCGCTACCTCACCTCGGTGCGCGACGACGCCCCCTGGAACCCGTCCAACATCGAGTTCATCCGCCGTATCAACGGCCTGGACTCGGTGGACGACGTCCGCCGCATCGTCTTCGACGCCCAGTACCTGGTCCTCGGCCTCGGCGGTCCAGGTGCGCGCCGGGTTGTACTTGGTGGTGACCAGACGGCGGGGGT
>NZ_JABERD010000565.1 GCF_013044505.1 Streptomyces sp. S3(2020)
GGGCGGGGGCCGCGTGGCCGACGAGGACGGTGGAGGCGGCCGCGGCGAGGACGATCGCCCGGTGGGCCGCGGGGTGCGCCGCCGGGTGGCGGCCGGTGCGGGAATGCGGCAGTACGCGCCGCCAGTGAGCACATCCGGGGCAGTCGCAGTCGCTCGCGGGATCGAATTCCTCGAACGCCGGTTCCTTGAACCCCGGAGCCTCCATGCGATTCCCCTCACACTCCAGCTGGAAATGTCCGCGACTGTACACATTCGTCAGTTTCTCAACTGTCTTCCGGACGCGCATGTTGACGGTCCGAATGATGTACGGCGACCGCTCCGCCCCTGGTGAGGCAGTCCGGAGCACTCCTAAACATCGGGTAGAGTTCTCCGGGTCAGCAGGCGCCGCTAGCTCAGTTGGTTAGAGCAGCTGACTCTTAATCAGCGGGTCCGGGGTTCGAGTCCCTGGCGGCGCACCGACACTGAAGGCCCCTCGCGAGAGCGGGGGGCCTTCGTCATGAGTCGGGCCGGAACTTCCCTCCGGTGCCCGCAGGGGCGGCCGGGGGTCCGGGGGTTGTCCCCCGG
>NZ_JABERD010000566.1 GCF_013044505.1 Streptomyces sp. S3(2020)
GTGTAGGTGGGGCGTGGCAGTGGTGGGGCCGGCTAGTGGGGACTGTCGCTGAGAGCTGGTTGCTGAAGGCTGGCTGATGGGGGCTGGTCTCGCCCGCGCGGTGGAGTGCGCGAGTCGACACGACCCCACGTCCCTCCGGGACGCGCTTGTGTCTAGGGCAAGACCAGCAGTACGACCATGCCGATGCCCAGTGCGATGCCCGCGACTCCGCAGATGATCCCGGCCAGGGCCTGCCCGGGGTTGGTGGCCACACCCCGGCGGGCCTTGCCGCGGCCGATGGCGCCGAAGATCACGCCGAGGATGCCGAGGATGATCGCCAGCGGCCAGAGGCAGAACACGAGGGCCGACAGGATGCCGAGCACGAGTCCGGCGGTGCCCATGCCGTTGCTGGGCAGGGGCTGTATGCCGGGCCAGCCGTAGTAGCCCTGGGGCGCGGCTCCCGGGTAGCCGTAGCCACCGCCCGGCTGCCCGTACCCGCCACCCGGATAGCCGTAGGGCACCTGGCCCGGGCCGTCGGGGGCGATGGGCGGCGGCGGGACGTGGCTGTCCTGGGCGTAGGGGGC
>NZ_JABERD010000567.1 GCF_013044505.1 Streptomyces sp. S3(2020)
CTTGTGGCGAGTGCGGGTCGTCGGTGGCTTGTCGCACCCACGCGGCGGAGCCGCACATTGATACAGCCCCGCGCCCCTGGGCGGGTCCGGGCGGCCAGCAGGGGGCATCCGGGCGGGTCAGGCCCGTAGGCGTAGGCCCCGTGGGGTGGCGATGAAGCCTGTTGATTCGAGGAGGGTGCCGATGGGGGACGTCAGAGCCGGGGTGCCGTTGATGCGTTCCATCGTGACCGTGCCGAGGGAGCCTGCGCGGGCCGCTGCTGCGAGGGCTTCGGCGGCTGCCTGGAGGCGGGGGTCGTCGGTCGCCTTGCCGTCCGGTTCCTCTGGCCAGGCCAGCAGGGTCTTGCCGCCGCGCTCCATGTAGAGCGTCAGCTCACCGTCGACCAGGACCACCAGGGACCCCGCCTTACGGCCCGCCTTGTGGCCGGCGCCGGTCGGGGGTTCCGGCCAGGGGAGGGCCGCGCCGTACGCGTTCGCCGGGTCGGCGGCGGCGAGGACGACGGCTCGGGAGTCGGGGGTGCGCCGGGTCGGGGAC
>NZ_JABERD010000568.1 GCF_013044505.1 Streptomyces sp. S3(2020)
TATGCTCTCCGTCGGCGGGGTGGGAGGGGTTAAAGGGACAGGCCGGACCCGCGCCGCCAGCGCCACGGGATAGCCATCCGGCGGGTCCTCTGCCAGCACCTCCGCGGTGCTGCGTACCAGCTCGGCTCTCAGATCCGCAGCCGACAGGCCATGCATCGTCAGCAGGGCAGCCGCCTGGGCCAGCGCCAGGGGAAGGTCATCCAGGGTATCGGCGATGTGATCGGCGTCCGCATCGGAGAGCCCCGCGCCCTGCGCACGCAGCAACGCCACCGACTCGGCACGGGAGAGGGTGTCCACATCGAGCGGGACAGCGTGGGTGTGCCAGTGCGGATTGCGGGACGTGATCAGCACATGCCCCGGGCCGCCGGGCAAGAACGGGGCCAGGGCATCGGGGTCTTCGGCGTTGTCGAACACCAGCAACCAGCGCGAGCGGGTGCGCAGCTGCCCCAGCAGCGCTTCCACCGCAGCCGCCGGGGAGGTACCCGCGGGCGCTGAACCACGCCGGGAGG
>NZ_JABERD010000569.1 GCF_013044505.1 Streptomyces sp. S3(2020)
AGATGGGTATAAGGGACAGGCACAGTCTTGAGGCGACGCGGCGGTTGGGGGAGATGGTGTCCACCGGGTGGCCTGTGCTGGTGTCGCTGTCCAACAAGGACTTCGTCGGGGAGACGCTGGACAAGCCGGTGAAGGAGCGGGTGGTCGGGACGCTGGCGACCACCGCGGTGTCGGCGTGGCTGGGGGCGCAGGTGTACCGGGTGCACGAGGTCGCGGAGACCCGCCAGGTGCTGGACATGGTGGCGACCATCGCGGGCCATCGCCCTCCGGCGGTCGCCCGGCGGGGGCTGGCGTAGAGCCTTTTCCGCCCCCGCCGCCCCTACCCGTTCCCCCGCCCCTTATCCACCCCTTCACCCC